>JAIRXQ010000022.1 GCA_031268195.1 Azoarcus sp.
ATGGAGAACCCGGCGTTAAAACCCTCTGGATCGGCTTGCAGCGTGTCACTGACTTCGCTACAGGGCTGCGGTACGCACGCGAATCGGGAGGGCTGCTGACTTGTGGGTAATCGGATGGGTTAGACCTTAACGAAATGAATTATAACCAATTTGCGGAAATAGCAAACTGCCTCCAACGTGATGTGTTTAATATAAGTGTCGTTGCGAGACATCTCCGGAACATTATTGAGCACGACAAGCTTCCAGAACCTCTTTCCGACGAAAGCATCATTATCATAGGTGCCCGATATAACGGAGGAATGGACAATTCGGGATATATTACACTGGAGAACCTCAAGAACAAACCAAAAGCCATGGATTACGGCAGGGCTGTATTGCGTCGAATGCGAGGAGAAGGCCGGTTCAGTAATTTCCGTAATCTTCTCTTCTGACCTCGGAAAAAAGGCGAACATTACAATGCTGTCTGTTTCAATTGGAACCGTTTTTATTCTTCTGATTGCCGCGGTCGTTATACGGATATGGCAGCTGCGATGTCTGGGCGGAAACATCGGAGAACAGGATGCCAAAAGACGGGCTCTTACGCCGCGTAAGGTGTTCCGTATTACTGTTCATTGCGTCGTTCTGACCGGAATATTTTTCCTGTTATTAACACCAGATACCCCATATGACTGGATGTGCGGCGAAGAAGAATGGAACGGTACACCGTCTGCGTCTTGCTCTGTTCCAGACGATTCATCTGGTGATAGTGGTGTATTGTTCGCCGGTGTATTGTTGGCGATGATGATTGCGGTTCAACTGATTCTTGCGGCGCGGGCCAATAATGGAAGAGAAGTGGCACTGCCAGCTATTTTCATCGTTTTAGCGATATGTGCGTGGTGGGTGGCGTGATCGGATAACCTTATTGATGCGGATTGAACAGCCATTGACGCAGAACAGCCATTGGATGCAGGTTCGGAAGTGGTTATGTGGGTTCCATCTCTATACCGCCAGCGCCAGCCGCCTCGCCCCCACCACCAACCACACGCCAAGCACGCTTTGCGCCAGATAGATCGCGCTCGATACTCCATGCAGTATGGTGAATTTGTCGCGCGCGGCGCTCTCCATCACGTCCATCGAACCCACACCCGCCTTGAGCGCGACCATCTCCGCCTGGATCCCGAAGTAGCCCACCATCACGCAGGCGAGCATCGCAACGATCACCCCGAAAAGTTTGTCGCGCAGAACCGCCCTGCCCCACCGCGCAGCCATGAAAGCGAGCAGGTAAACCGCCGTCCCCATGCCTGTCCATGCGATGACCGTGAAAAGCCGTCCGGCGATGTTGCCCGCCAGCATGCGGTCGTCGAGCATGGCGAAGAGCACGGGCGCGGCGAGATAGCCGACCGCCCACATGCCGCCAACCCAGAGCGTAATGAGCACGCGCGCGACAGCGCTGGCGAGGCACGATGTCGAGACGGGGCAGCGCTCAGACATAGGCGACTTCGATGATTTCGAATTCGCGCAGGCCGCCGGGGGCTTGCACCTCGGCGATGTCGCCCGCGTATTTGCCGATCAGGGCGCGAGCGACCGGGGAGTTGACGGAAATCTTGCCGACTCTGATGTCGGCCTCGTCGTCGCCGACGATTTGGTAGGTGACATGGGCGCGGGAATCCGCATCCTCCAGCGTCACCGTGGAACCGAAAACGCAGCGGCCGTCGGCGTCGAGCAGTTTGGGGTCGATGATCTGGGCGTTGCCGAGTTTGCTTTCGACTTCGAGGATGCGGCCCTCGATGAAGCCCTGTCGCTCCTTGGCCGCGTCGTATTCGGCGTTTTCGGACAGGTCGCCGTGCGAGCGCGCCTCTGCGATGGCGGCGATTACGCTGGGACGCTCAACGGTTTTGAGGCGGTGCAATTCGGCGCGCAGTGCCTCCACGCCGACGATGGTCAAGGGAATTTTTTTCATCGGTTCAGTGCAATTGCTGATGGAGTTCCTGAAGTGCGTAGACTTCCAGCCCGGCCAGATGGCGCAGGCCCATGCAGGCGGCCTGCGCGCCCTCGATGGTGGTAAACACCGTCACCTTGGCGGCCAGGGCGCTTACGCGGATGGAGCGCGAATCGGCTACTGCCTGCCGCTTGCCCTCCACGGTGTTGATGACCAGCACGATCTCGTTATTCTTGATCATGTCGACGATGTGCGGACGGCCTTCGTTGACCTTGTTGACCGCCGCCACCGGCAAGCCAGCGGCTTCGATCACCGAGGCGGTGCCGCGCGTGGCGACGAGCGTGAAGCCCAGCGCGTGCAGATCGCGGGCGATTTCCACCGCCGCCGGACGGTCGTGGTGGCGCACGCTGATGAACACCTTGCCGGAGGACGGCAGGCGTACACCCGCGCCGAGCTGGCTCTTGACGAAGGCTTCGGGGAAGCTCTTGCCCACGCCCATGACCTCGCCGGTCGATTTCATTTCCGGGCCGAGAATGGTGTCGACGCCGGGGAATTTGACGAAGGGGAAAACGGCTTCCTTCACCGAGTAATAGGCGGGCACGATTTCACCGGTGACGCCCTGACTCTCCAGGCTTTGCCCGGCCATGCAGCGCGCGGCGATTTTGGCCAGTTGCAGCGAGCACGCCTTGGAGACGAAGGGCACGGTGCGCGAGGCGCGCGGATTGACTTCGAGCACGTAGACCACGGCATCCGCACCTTCGCCCTGAATGGCGAACTGCACGTTCATCAGGCCGCAGACGTTGAGCGCTTTTGCCATCGCCACGGTTTGCCGCCGTAGCTCGTCCTGAATCGCGGCGGTGAGCGTGTAAGGCGGCAGCGAGCAGGCGGAATCGCCCGAATGCACGCCCGCCTGTTCGATGTGCTCCATGATGCCGCCGATGATGACTTCTTCGCCATCGGAGAGCGCATCGATGTCGACTTCGGTGGCGTCGTTCAGGAAGCGGTCGAGCAGCACCGGCGATTCGTTCGACACCTTCACGGCCTCGCGCATGTAGCGTTCGAGGTCTTTTTGTTCGTGGACGATTTCCATTGCCCGCCCGCCGAGCACGTAGGACGGCCGCACGACGAGCGGATAGCCGATTTCGGCAGCCAGCCGCACGGCGGCTTCCGTCGTGCGCGCGGTGCGGTTGGGCGGTTGGCGCAGGCTAAGGTCGTTCAATAGATTCTGGAATCGCTCGCGGTCTTCGGCGGCGTCAATCATGTCCGGACTGGTGCCGATGATCGGCACGCCGTTTTCTTCCAGCGCGCGAGCACGTTTCAGCGGCGTCTGGCCGCCGAACTGGACGATGACACCGGCGGGATTTTCGACGTGCACGATTTCCAGAATGTCTTCGAGCGTGATCGGCTCGAAATAGAGGCGATCGGAGGTGTCGTAGTCGGTGGAGACGGTTTCCGGGTTGCAGTTGACCATGATCGTTTCATAGCCGTCTTCCCGCAGCGCCAGCGCCGCATGCACGCAACAGTAGTCGAACTCGATGCCCTGCCCGATGCGGTTGGGTCCGCCGCCGAGCACCATGATCTTTTTCTTGTCAGTGGGGCGCGCCTCGCATTCTTCCTCATAGGACGAATACATGTAGGCGGTGGACGTGGCGAATTCGGCGGCGCAGGTATCGACGCGCTTGAACACCGGGCGCACGCCGAGCGCATGGCGGGCGAGCCGCACCGCTGTTTCATCCACGCCGAGGAGCTTTGCCAGCCGCCGGTCGGAGAAGCCCTTGCGTTTCAGTTCGCGCAGATCGAGCGCGCCGAGCGCCTTGAGCGAACGGCCCGCGAGCGCCTTTTCGCTGGCGACGATGTCCTCGATCTGGGCGAGGAACCACGGGTCGATGGCGGTGAGTCCGAACACCTTCTCCAGACTGTAGCCCTCGCGAAACGCCTGTCCCACATACCAGATGCGCTGTGCGCCGGGATCGACCAGTTCGTGATCGAGATCTTCGGTATCGGTTTCGACCTCATCCAGCCCATACACGCCCACTTCCAACCCGCGCAAGGCTTTCTGGAAGGATTCCTGAAATGTGCGCCCGATCGCCATCACCTCGCCCACCGATTTCATCTGCGTGGTCAGGCGGTCGTTGGCCTGTGGAAATTTCTCGAAGGCGAAGCGCGGCACTTTGGTGACGACGTAGTCGATGGACGGCTCGAAGGAGGCCGGCGTCACCCCCCCGGTGATGTCGTTCCGAAGTTCGTCGAGGGTATAGCCCACGGCGAGCTTGGCCGCGACCTTGGCGATGGGGAAGCCCGTGGCCTTGGAGGCCAGCGCCGAGGAACGCGACACCCGCGGGTTCATCTCGATCACGATCATGCGCCCGTCTTTGGGATTGATGGCGAACTGCACGTTGGAGCCGCCAGTATCGACGCCGATCTCGCGCAGCACCGCGATCGAGGCGTTGCGCATGATCTGGTATTCCTTGTCGGTCAGCGTCTGCGCCGGGGCCACGGTGATCGAATCGCCCGTGTGCACGCCCATGGGATCGAGATTCTCGATCGAGCAGATGATGATGCAATTGTCTTTTTTGTCGCGCACTACCTCCATTTCAAACTCTTTCCAGCCCAGCAGCGATTCTTCGATCAAAAGTTCGTTGGTCGGGCTGGCCTCCAGCCCGCGCTTGCAAATCTCGTGGAATTCTTCGGTGTTGTAGGCGATGCCGCCGCCGGTGCCGCCCAGGGTGAAGCTCGGACGGATGATGACGGGGAAGCCGATACCGCCCTGCACCTGCACGGCTTCTTCCATGCTGTGCGCGATGCCCGAGCGCGCCGACCCCAGGCCGATGCGGGTCATCGCATCTTTGAATTTCAGCCGGTCTTCAGCCTTGTCGATGGCCTCTTTCGAGGCGCCGATCAATTCGACACCGTGCTTTTCCAGCACGCCGTTCCGGGCCAGGTCGAGCGCGCAATTGAGCGCCGTCTGCCCGCCCATCGTCGGCAGGATGGCGTCCGGGCGTTCTTTTTCGATGATGCGCTCGATCACCGGCCAGGTGATCGGCTCGATGTAGGTGACGTCGGCGCTGACCGGGTCGGTCATGATCGTCGCCGGATTGGAATTGACCAACACGACGCGGTAGCCCTCTTCGCGCAAGGCTTTGCACGCCTGCGCGCCAGAGTAGTCGAACTCGCACGCCTGCCCGATGACGATCGGGCCGGCGCCGATGATCAGGATGGTCTGGATGTCTGTACGTTTAGGCATTCTTTGTCTCTGGGTCTATCGGCTCGACGCGTGTCGATGAGCTTCACGAAGCGCTCGAACAGGTAAGCCACATCATGCGGACCGGGGCTGGCCTCCGGGTGGCCCTGAAAAGAGAACGCGGGCACATCCATGCGGGCGAGGCCCTGATTGGAGCCGTCGAACAAGGACACATGTGTCGCGCGCAGGGTGTCGGGCATCGTTCCCGGGTCGATGGCAAAGCCGTGGTTCTGGCTGGTGATGAGCACCTGCCCAGTGTCGAGATCCTTCACCGGATGGTTCGCACCGTGGTGGCCGAACTTCATCTTCATGGTTTTGGCGCCCGATGCCAGCCCGAGCAACTGGTGCCCCAGGCAGATGCCGAAAGTCGGAATTTTCGCGGCGAGAATTTCGCGGATGGCGGCAATGGCGTAATCACACGGTTCCGGGTCGCCCGGCCCGTTGGAGAGGAAAACGCCATCGGGTTTCAAGGCCAGCACGTCCTTCGCGGGCGTCTGCGCCGGAACGACGGTCAGCCGGCAACCGTGCGAAGCGAGGATGCGCAGGATGTGGCGCTTGACCCCGAAATCGAAGGCGACGATATGGCGCACAGGGTTTTCCTGCTGGCCGTAGCCCTCACCCAGCCGCCATTCGGATTCCTTCCACTCGTAGGCTTGGGCTGCGCTGACCACTTTCGCCAGATCCATTCCCGCCAGCCCCGGAAAAGCGCGCGCCTCGGCGACGGCCGCCTCGATGTCGAGCTTCGCGCCCGCTTCGCCCGTGACGATACAGCCCGCCTGCGCGCCCTTCTCGCGCAATACGCGGGTGAGCCGGCGCGTGTCGATCCCGGCGATCGCCACCACGCCTTCGTCGCGCAGCCAGTCATCGAGGCGCTGCGCCATGCGAAAGTTGGACGGCAGAATCGGCAGATCGCGGATCACCAGCCCCGCGGCATGAATCCTGGCGTTGCCCGATTCGATGTCCTCGGCGTTGATGCCGGTGTTGCCGATGTGCGGACAGGTCAGCGTGACGATCTGGCGGCAATAGCTGGGGTCGGTGAGAATTTCCTGATAGCCCGTCATCGAGGTGTTGAACACCGCCTCGCCAACCGTGCAACCCACCGAACCGATGCCTTTGCCATGAAAGAGCGTGCCGTCTGCGAGCGCAAGTAGAGCGGGCGTAAACGCAGCCACGGGAGAACTCCTGAACAGTTGAATGGGCGAGCGCCCACGCGGGCTCGCTCCATATGCGAAAAAACGGGACGACCGATGGCCGATCCCGCTGATTTGTGGGCGCGATTCTAGCGTTTCGGCGGCAGGCTGGCAAACCCACAGGCGGAGAGCGGGTTTGCGGACGCTCCGCAGTGGCCTGGGCAACGGTGGGGCGATAAGGCGGGGAAGGACGAATGCTTCAATCGCACGCAGGAAAACAGACGCCGCGAGGCTTGAAAACGCACGGTGAAAATCCCGGCGGGCAGGCGCGGATCGAATCAGGTGGCGTTCTTGTGCCGCCCGCGCCGCGCCAGATGTCGCCGCCAATCGGCAACTTCGGCGCTTTCCGGCGCGCAATCCAGGTAAGCCGCGAGCATGATTCCGGCGTCGTCTTCGCCCAAGCCGTGCGCACGGCGGAAAAACTGGTCGAGATCGCGGCAACGGTCGTAGCGGCCGAGCAGCAACGGGCGAACTTTTTCGAGGTCGATCAGGCAAGCCTCGAACGTGTCGCCGCCATCGCGCAAAAACACATGTTTGGGGTAAAAGCAGCCGTGGAGCATGCCTGCCGCGTGGAGGCGGCCGGCAAGTTTGCCGCAGGCCGCGAGCAGGCGGGCGCGTACGGGTTCGGGATGAGCCGGCCAATCGGGGAGCCAATGAGCCAGCGGCTGCCAGCCGTCGAGGGCGTGCGTGAGCAGGATGGCGCAATCGCCCATCCGTTCAAGCCGACGGCGGGCGAAGAACGCGGCGGTAAGCGCCGGAATGGCCAAGGATTCGAAACGGCGGATATTGCGGAATTCGCGGGCGAAGGTCGGTTCCCCGAACGGCGCGGTCAAGCTGCGCGTCCGGTGGTTGCACTGGCGTTTCAGGTAATAGCCGCGCCCGTCGAGATCGAGGCGGCAAACCGTGCTCCAGCCGCCCCGCCCGAGATTGGGCACATCGACGCGATCGAGCTGCGCCGCCCATAGCGCATCGAAACTGGCAAGGCCGTGGCGCGCCAGAATGGTACGGTCGGCAGGGGCGATGAAACCTTCCACGCGGACGGCGGTTCAGCGCAACCCGAGCACGTCCTGCATGTCGAACAGGCCCGGTGCACCGCGGGCGGCGAGGAAACGCACCGCCCGCAACGCGCCGAGCGCATACGGCATGCGGCTGCCGGCTTTGTGGGTGATTTCGATGCACTCTCCAATGCCCGCGAACAGCACGGTATGCTCACCCACGATATCGCCGCCGCGAATGGCGTGAAATGCGATGCTCTGGCTGTCGCGCTCGCCAGTGACACCTTCGCGCCCGTAGATCGCGCATTGTTTGAGGTCGCGCCCAAGCGCCTGCGCGAGCACTTCGCCCATGCGCAGCGCAGTGCCGGAAGGCGCATCGACCTTGAAGCGGTGATGCGCCTCGATGACTTCCACATCGTAGCCTTCGGAGAGAATGCGCGCCGCCACATCGAGCAGGCGGAACACGGCATTGACGCCCACCGCCATGTTGGGCGCGAAAACGATGGGAACGACGCGCGCCGCCTCGGCAATTTCGGCCTTGCTCGCGGCATCGAACCCGGTGGTGCCGATCACGGCGGCTTTGCCCAATCGCACCACATGCGCCAGATGCGCGATCGTGCCTTCGGGCCGTGTAAAGTCGATGAGGCAATCGGCGGCGGCGATGGCAGCGGCGGCGTCACTCGTGATCGTGACGCCGGTGACCACACCCGCGGCCGCTCCCGCGTCGCGCCCGATGACGGGCGAACCGGGCCGGTCGAACGCCGCCGCGAGGCGCACCCCCTCGCCGGCATGCGCCGCTTCGATCAACATTTCGCCCATGCGCCCGGACGCACCGGCGACCGCCACCCGAATCGGAGTCGTCATGATTGCCTGTCCCGAAAAAACGAAGTTAGTCTTTGACCTTCGGCACTTCGATGACGCGGGGCAGGTTCTGTGTCGCCGCCTCCCCCTTGAGCTCGCCCATGTCGCCTTCGATACGCTCGAACAGGCCGTCAATGAAAAAAACCGAAATCGTGCGCTGCTGCACATCGCCATGACCGGACTTGAAGCGATAGATGTAATCCCAACGGTCGGTACGGAACACATCGACCACGAGCGGCGAGCCGAGCACGAAGCGCACCTGATCGCGCGTCATGCCGGGTTTGAGTTGCGCCAGCATGATCTGATTGACGAAATTGCCCTGCCGCACATCGATGCGGTAAGGCGCGAAAAACGAGCACGCGGACAGCAAAACGGCGGTGACGACAGTGACGGCGGCCGCGCGCATGGGTGCGGAGAAGCGAATGGGCGCGGAGAAAAACGGGAAATGCATGGGAAAGAGCCTTTGCCGGTTCTCAGTGAAGGTCGAAGAATATAACATAGCACCACTAACAGCACGGCCACCGATTCGACCATGGCAGATAACTCCCTCAGTCTCAAAAGCATTGGCCTCAAAGCCACCCATCCTCGCCTCAAGATCCTCGAACTGTTCCAGACCACCGAACAGCAGCATCTTGCCGCCGAGGACGTCTATCGCCTGTTGATCGAAGAAGACATGGACATCGGCTTGGCGACCGTCTATCGCGTACTCACGCAGTTCGAGCAGGCGGGCCTGCTGGAGCGCCACTTTTTCGAGAACGGCAAGGCGGTGTTCGAACTGAACAAGGGTGAGCACCACGACCATCTGGTGTGCCTGCAATGCGGCCGCGTCGAGGAGTTCTACGACGCCGAAATCGAACGCCGCCAGAACGCCATCGCCAAGAAGCGCGGCTTCGCCATCAAAGATCACGCGCTCTATCTTTACGCCGATTGCCTGCGCAAGAACTGTCCGCACCGAAATAGCCATCAGCGCGATTTGATACACGCCTCCGCGGCGGGCGTGTCCTACGACGACGAACCCGCTTGAGCGCTTCCGGTTCCAGCGCCTGCCCATCATTCCTGGAAAGCGGCGCACCCCGTTTGCGCGTCCGACGACCGTCCCAATAGGTTCGGCGTGCGAGTGGAGCCCGGCGTGCGAGGGGGGCTCGGCATGCGCAGGGAGCTCGGCGCGCGAATGCGCGGGCGGCCCTCCCCGGTTGCATCAAGGATCAGCGCGGGATCGATGCGGAATCAGCTCGCCCGCCACTTCAGCATCTCCGCCGCGTGCTTGCGTGTCGTCTCGGTGATATTCAGCCCGCCCAGCATACGGGCGATCTCCTCGATACGGGCGGCTTCGTCCAGCGGCGCGACGGTGCTCAGGGTTTGGCCAGCGTGGGTTTCCTTGGCAATCTGCCATTGCCAGTCGGCGCAGGCGGCGACTTGTGGCAGATGGGTCACGCACAGCACTTGCCGGTCTTTGCCAAGGCGATGCAGCAATTGACCGACGATTTCCGCAACCCGGCCGCCGATGCCGACGTCGACTTCGTCAAAGATCAGCGTGGGCGTGGCGGAATCACGGCTGGTCATCACCTGAATGGCGAGGCCGATGCGGGAGAGTTCGCCGCCGGAGGCGACTTTGGCGAGGCCGCGCAGCACCTGTCCCTGATTGGCGGCGACCCGGAATTCGACCGCTTCGTTGCCGTGCGCGGACGGCTCGCCGGGCATCAGGGCCGCCTCGAATCGGCCTCCTGCCATCGCCAGCGATTGCATGGCTTCGGTGATGTCGGCGGAGAGCGCCGCCGCCGCCGCGCGACGAGCCTCCGTAAGGCGCACGGCAGCGGTGGCATAGGCTTCCCGCGCCGTGTGTTCGGCGGCAGCGAGGCCCACGGGGTCAGCGCTCGCTTCGAGCGCATCGAGCCGCGTGCGCCAGTCGACGGCGAGCGCGGGCAAATCTTCCGGCGCAACGTGGTGTTTGCGCGCCATGTCCATCACGGCGGCAATGCGGCGTTCGATCTCGGCCAAGCGTTGCGGGTCGAGGTCGAGCCGGTCGCGGTAGCGGCGCAGGGCGTGGACGGCCTCGTCGGTCTGGATCGCCGCCGCGTCGATGAGTTCGCACACCTCGGCAAGCGCCGGGTCGATAGCCGCCATCGCTGCCAAGCGGTTGGCGCAATGGCCAAGAACGGCGCGCACCGCCTGCTCGCCTTCGCCAAGACTGTCGAGCATCTCCTCCGTGCCGCTCACCAGATCGGCGGCATGCGCCAGTCGTCCGTGTTCGGTTTCGATCTCGCGCCACTCGCCAGCCTCGAACGCGAGCTCGTCCAGCTCCCCGAGCTGCCAGCCGAGCAGTTCGCGTTCGCGCGCCGAAGCCGCCGTGTCGCGTTCCGCTGCTTGTCGCAGTGCGAGCAGGCGTTGCCATTCGCGCCAGTGCGCGGCCACTTCCGCCGCAAGGCCACCCGCGCCCGCATGGGTGTCGAGCAGCGCGCGTTGCGTTTCGGCGCGCAGCAGGGCGTGATGGGCGTGCTGGCCGTGAATGTCGGCCAGCCATTGCCCCATCGTGCGCAATTGCGCCTGCGTGACCGGCGTGCCGTTGATCCACGCCTTGCCGCGCCCGCTGGCATCGACCACGCGGCGCAGGATGAGCGCGCCCTCGTCGGCATCCAATTCCTGTTCGGAGAGCCACGCGGCCAGCGCTTCGCCCGACGGCAGATCGAATTCGGCCACGATGTCGGCCTTATCGCACCCCATGCGCACCACGCTGGCCTCGGCGCGCTCGCCCAGCGCAAGGCTCAGGGCATCGAGCATGATCGACTTGCCCGCGCCAGTCTCGCCGGTGAGCGCGCCGAATCCGGCACTGAAATCGAGTTCGAGCCGCTCGACGATGACGAAATCGCGGATGGAAAGACGCCGAAGCATGATGGTCGCGGGGCGATCAGGAGCGCGGCATACCGGCGCTCCAATGGAGTTTTTCGCGCAGCATGGCGAAATAGCTGTGCCCTTCCGGGTGCAGCAGCCGCACTTCCATGGGCGAGCGCACGATGCATAAAGTGTCGCCCGCGCTCACGTCGCAGAAAGCCACACCATCGAAGTGGATACGCGCATCGTGTGGCGGCTTGAGCACGATTTCGATGCGCGCGCTGTCGGGCAATGTCACCGGGCGCGCGGTGAGCGCGTGCGGACACAGCGGCACGAGCGCGATGCCGCCGACGCCCGGATGCAGGATGGGGCCGTTGGCCGCCATCGCGTAGGCAGTGGAGCCGGTGGGCGTCGCGACGATCATGCCGTCGGAGCGCAGGGAGTAGACGAATTCGCCATCGACCAGCAACTCGAATTCGATCATGCGGCCAAGACTGCCGCGATTGACCACCACATCGTTCAGGGCCAGCGTCTGAAAAATGCGCTCGCCGCCGCGAGCCACTTCAGCGTGAAGCATGAACCGCGACTCGGCCCGGTAGTGCCCATCGAGAATCTCGCCCAACTGACGGCGCGCATGGACGCGCGACAAATCGGTGAGAAAACCGAGACGGCCCAGATTGATTCCGACCAACGGCACGGAGCGTTCCGCCAGCATGCGCGCGGCGTTGAGCAAGGTGCCATCGCCGCCGACCACCACGGCGAGCTCGGCCTTGTCCGCGATTTCCCCATAAGTGACGGTCGTGAAGTCGTCCGCCACCTTGCCTATCGCGGCGGCAGTGCCTTGTTCGATCCACGGATCGATTCCGCGCGCGCGCAGATAACGCGCCAAGTCAAGCACCGTTTCGGTACCGTCCGCGCTCTGGAATTTGCCGATCAGGGAGATTTTGTCGAGTTTTCGCGCCATGGCGAGCGATTAAACCACAACCATCGATATCCTGCGCATCGGTGGCGACCCTAAAGAGGCTGCTAGAATCAGTATCCATGCCCGAGTTCGCCATGCACCCGCTCGACACCCGCTCCCGTATCCTGCTCAAAACGCTGATCGAACGCTACATCACCGACGGCCAGCCGGTCGGCTCGCGCGCGCTGTCGCGCTCGTCGGGGCTCGAACTCTCCCCGGCCACGGTGCGCAACGTGATGAGCGATCTGGAGGAGATGGGCTACATCGCCAGCCCGCACACCTCGGCGGGGCGGGTGCCAACGGCGCTCGGCTACCGCTTTTTCGTCGACACCCTGCTGACCGTACAGCCGATGGCGAGCGGGCGCGTACAGGAATTGCAGACCCAGTTCCGCCCCGACCAACCGCAGCGGCTCATCAATTCCGCCTCGCACCTGCTCTCGAAACTGACCCGTTTCGCGGGCGTGGTGGTCGCGCCGCACCGCGGAACCACGCTCATCCGCCAGATCGAATTCGTCGGGCTGGCCGAAAACCGCATCCTGCTCATCATCGTCACCACCGACGGCGACGTGCAAAACCGCATCCTGCTCACACGCCGCGCATACTCGGCGGCGGAACTGGCCACCGCCGCCAGCTGCCTGAACGAGCACTACGCGGGGCTGGCCTTCGATGAAATCCGCCTGCGCGTACAGGCCGAGCTGCGCCAGTTGCACAGCGACATGAGCGAACTCATGACCGCCGCCGTCGAAGCCGGTTCCGCCGCCGCCGAGGAAACGGCGGCCGAATACGTGATCTCCGGCGAAACCAACCTGCTCGACGTGGAAGACTTGTCTTCCAACATGGCGCGCCTGCGCGAGCTGTTCCGCCTGTTCGAGCAACGCACCGGCCTGATGCAGCTGCTCGACGTCTCCCGCCACGCCGAGGGCGTGCAGATTTTCATCGGCCACGAATCGGGACTCTCTCAACTCGACGGTTGCAGCGTCGTGACCGCCCCCTACGAGCTCGACGGCCACATCGTCGGCTCCGTCGGCGTCATCGGTCCCACGCGCATGGCCTACGACCGCGTGATTCCCATCGTCGATATCACCGCACGTCTGCTCTCCAACGCACTCTCCAGCAATACCTGACATGGCGCGCTACGCATCCGAACCCACCCCGCATCCCGCCCACGCCGGCCGCATCGGCATCTTGCTCGTCAACCTCGGCACCCCGCGCGCGCCCACCGCGCGCGCCGTGCGTCCGTTCCTGCGCCAATTTCTCTCCGATCCGCGCGTGGTCGGGCTCCCGCGCTGGCTGTGGTGGCCGATCCTCAACTTCGGCGTGCTTGCGACGCGCCCCACGAAATCCGCGCGCAAATACGCCAGCATCTGGACGAAAGAAGGCTCACCGCTAAAGGTTCACACCGAACGGCTCGTTTTCGGCCTTACCGCCGCGCTCAACCGCGAAAGTTTGCCGGGCAAGGAAATCGATGTCGGCTGGGCAATGCGCTACGGCGCGCCCGCCATCGATACCACGCTGCACGCTCTGCGCGCCCGCGGCTGCGCCCGCCTCCTCGTCGTGCCGCTCTACCCCCAGTTCGCGGGCAGCACCACCGCGAGCACGATGGACGAAGTCGCCCGCACCCTGCAACGTTTGCGCAACCTGCCCGAGCTGCGCTTCGTGCGCAGCTACCCGGACGCCCCCGGCTACATCGCCGCACTCGCCGCGAGCGTGCGCGAACACTGGGTCGCGCACGGGCAAGGCGACTGTCTGGTGATGAGTTTCCACGGCCAGCCCCAACAAACCGACGCCGCGGGCGACCCCTACCGCGCCGAATGCTTCGTGACCGCGCAACGGCTTACTGAAACGCTCGCACTGCCCCCGGAAAAAGTCCGCGTCACCTTCCAGTCCCGCTTCGGCAACGAAGCCTGGCTACAACCCTACACCCTGCCCACACTCGAAACACTTGCCGATTCCGGCCTGAAACGCGTCGACGTCCTCTGCCCCGGCTTCGCCGCCGACTGCCTGGAAACTCTCGAAGAAATCGCCCAATTCAACCGCGACGCCTTCCTCGCCCACGGCGGCGAAACCTTCCACGCCATCCCCTGCCTGAACGAGCGCCCAGACTGGATCGAGGCGCTGGCGGGAATCGTTTGGGAGCATCTGGCCGGGTGGGTGTAAGTAAGGCCGCCTCACTCCTCCACCAGGCGTAATTCGAACCGCTCCGTCGCCAGCCCCGTTGTGGTGTGCGGGGTACCCTGCGTGGCGGGCGGACAGTGCTCGGCGTGGACGGCGGCGAGAGCGCCGAGGCGGTGAGCAACGACGGAGGCGACTTCCCGGCGGAAAGATTCCTGTACCTCGTCGGTCGCCAGCGCGAGCGCGGCGGGGTTGATTTCGAGATAGATAAGCGGTTCCAGCGACACCACGGCCATCGACTGACAGTGCTTGAGGCTGTCGAGCCACGCCAGCTCACCGAAGATGGTGCCGGGGCCGAGCTCCATCACCCGTCTGCCGGCAACGGACAGTTCGACGCGGCCTTCCAGCAGGACGCCGAAGCGCTGCTCGTAGTCGCCCTCGTCCGCCAGCTTCACATAAGGACCGACCCGCCGCCATGCGCCAATGCGCAGCACCTCCCAGAGTTCGATGTCGTCGAATTCGGTGAAAAACAATTGCTTGCGCAACATGGAGAAGCGCGAAGTGTCGAGCGACGCGCCTTCGTCATTGAGAATCTTGTAGCGCACCGCCGAAAGATCCTTGGCAAACTCCGCTCCGTTTTTGTAGCGCGAATAGAGGTCTTTCTCCATCGCCTTGCGCACCACGGCATCCATCTGTTCGCTGACGTCGGGGTTGAGCTGCGTCACCGAAGGCGGGTCGGCGTTGATGATCTTGTAGACCAGTTGCGCCGGATTGACGGCGCGAAACGGTAGCCGCCCGGTGAGCATGTGGAACATCACCACGCCGAGCGAATAGAGGTCGGTCTTCTGGTTGAGCGGATAGCCCTTGATCTGTTCGGGGCTCATGTAGGCGGGCGAGCCGACGCCCATGATGAAAGTCGAATCCGTCGCGATGGACTTGTTGACGTTTAACGCCAGACCGAAGTCGGTAATGCGTACATCATCATTATCATCGACCAGGATGTTGGCGGGCTTGATGTCACGATGCACGATACCCTGACGGTAGGCATAGTCGAGCGCCATGCAGCATTTGAAGAGAATACCGATGATGCGATGCACCGGCAGGCGATTCTCGAAGCTGCAGAATTTTTCGAGCGTCGTGCCGGGGAAAAACTCCATGACGACATAAGCCTGTTCCGACTCGATCACCACCTCATAGATGCGGATGATGTTGGCGTGATCCAGCCGCTTCGAGACGGCTTCCTCGGCGCGCAGCAGCTTGAGCAGTCGCCGGTTGAGCCTTGCACCGTCGTGACTCTCGTCACCGAAGCGAATGAGCTTGACCGCGACCGAGCGGGACAGTTTGGGATGCCGCGCCTCGTAGACGGTCGCGGTCGCACCGCGGCCGACTTCGCGCACGATCTGATATTCACCGATTTTCGCGGGCATCTGCACCATGGCACTTTGCACTGTCTCTTCAACATTACGACATTGCGACCTTGACATCGTACTGCGCCAAACCCGCGCAATGACTGCACCACTGAGGATTTCATCACGCTCGCCCGCATTTCGGAACCCGGCCCGGATGAAACGCCGTCATATGTCACCGTAAGGGTGAGGGTGATGTACACTCGCGCCGTCCTTCACGTCCCGACATGAGCACGGAGCACGGTTTGAGCGCCACGGTCGATCTTCTCGTCCATCCCCGCTGGCTGGTGCCAGTCGAGCCCGACCGCACGGTGCTCGCCGGGCACAGTGTCGCCGTGCGCGACGGGCGCATCCTCGATATCCTGCCGCAAGCCGACGCCCGCGCACGCTACGAGGCGGCCGAAGTCTTCGAGCTGCCCGATCACGTTCTGATTCCCGGCCTCGTCAATCTGCACTGCCACGCAGCCATGAGCCTGATGCGCGGCCTCTCCGATGACCTGCCACTGGCGCGCTGGTTGAACGAGGCGATCTGGCCCGCCGAAAAACGGCACGTCTCGCCCGCTTTCGTGCGCGACGGCACTTTGCTCGCCATCCGCGAGATGCTGCGCGGCGGCATCACCACGTACAACGACATGTATTTCTTCCCGGACGACGACGCGGAAATCGCCGCGCAAACCGGCATTCGCGCCGTCATCGGACTGATCGTGCTCGATTCTCCGAGCGCCTGGGCGAACGACCCCGACGACTACCTGCGCAAAGGATTGGCCGTGCGCGACAAATGGCGCGGCCATCCGCGCATCGGCTTTTCCATCGCGCCGCACGCGCCCTATACGGTTTCCGATCCGGGCCTGGAACGCGCCGCCTGCCTCGCCGCCGAGCTCGACCTGCCCCTCCACATCCACGTACACGAAACAGCGGGCGAAGTCACCGATTCCCTCGCCGCACATGGCGTGCGGCCCATCGCACGGCTGGAGCGCGTCGGGCTGCTCGGCCCCAACGTCACTGCCGCCCATGCCATCTACGCCGACGAGCGCGAACTGGCGTTGTTCGCGCATCGCGGCTGCCACATCGCCCACTGCCCGAGCTCCAACATGAAACTGGCCAGCGGCATCGCGCCCGTGCCCGCCATGCTCCGGCACGGCATCAACGTCGGCCTGGGCAGCGACGGCGCCGCCGCCAACAACCGGCTCGATCTGTTTCAGGAAATGCGGCAGGCCGCGCTGCTCGCCAAAGTCGCCAGCCTAGACGCCACGGCGCTGCCCGCGCACACCGCGCTGCGCATGGCCACGCTCGGCGGTGCGCGCGCGCTGGGGCTCGACGGCCTGATCGGATCGCTCGAAACCGGCAAGTGCGCAGATATGTGCGCCGTCGCCCTCGGTGACCCCATCACAAATCCGTGTTTCGATCCGGTTTCCCATTTAATATATGTGTGTGATCGGCAGCAGGTTTCGCATGTCTGGATAGAGGGCGAAATCCGCGTCAGAGAAGGCAAAACCCTGTTGCGATTTGGCGACAACGAATTGCTTGCTCTTGCATCACTATGGCAAACTAAGCTCGTTTAACTGAGTTGGATTTCTGCTCAAAGACGTTGCCGGATAACAAATAAGGCATCCGGCATAGTTCTGGCGGCATTGTCTCGCCCATCACCACTGAGGAAACCATGACCAAACACAACCAGAAGCTGCTCGCGCTGGCCGCCATTGCCTCGCTCGGCCTGTCCGCTTCCACTGCTCTCGCGGAAGATATCGTCGTCAACGGGACGGGCGAGATTCCCTATCTGGTCGACGCTCGCAATGTCGTCTCCCGTAGCGGGTTCGATCTGTGCTGGCGCACCGGCTACTGGACTCCGGCCGCCGCTGAAACCGCCCTCGCCGGCGAATTGCCGGTCGGCTGCGGCTGCGACGCCGACATCGTCCCGAAGGACAAGTGCGAAATCGCGCCACCGCCTGTTGCCGAAGCACCGGCTCCCGAAGCGCCTCCCGTTGCAGCCCCGTCGCTTGCTGGCGAAAAAGTTCGCCTGAACGCCGACTTCCTGTTCGACTTCAACAAGGCGGATCTGAAAGCCGAGGGCAGCACCACACTTGACGGCGTCGCCGCCCAAGCGCAAGAACTTCAACTCGAAGTCGTCATCGTGACTGGCCATACCGACTTCCTGGGATCGGACACCTACAACCAACGCCTCTCCGAACGCCGCGCCGCCACGGTGAAGGGCTATCTGGTCAGCAAGGGTATCGATGCTTCCCGTATCTATACCGAAGGCAAGGGCGAAGCCCAGCCCGTGACCGGCGGCCAGTGTAACGACGTCAAGCCGCGCTCCGCGCAGGTTGATTGCTTGCAGCCGGATCGTCGCGTCGATATCGAAATCATCGGTACGCGCAACTAACCGGTCACGCAGTCATGCAAAAGGCCCTGCTCCGGCAGGGCCTTTTTGTTTGCACTTTTTTCCGTTTACGCTTCTTTTTCCTTTGCCGCTTGCGTTTAGCAGCGTCCATTGCGTAGCCTTAAGCGTCTCGTCTCAACCGTCACCGAACCATGACCGCACTCAACGCCGACCCCGCCGAACTGCAAAAATTCAGCGACCTCGCCCACCGCTGGTGGGACCCTTCTTCCGAATTCAGGCCGCTGCACGAGATCAACCCGCTGCGCCTCGGCTGGATCGACGCACTGGCCAGCCTCGCAGGGAAAAAAGTGCTCGACATCGGCTGTGGCGGCGGCGTGCTCGCGGAGGCCATGGCCTCGCGCGGCGCGGACGTGACCGGCATCGACTTGTCGGAAAAGGTGCTCAGCGTCGCACGCCTGCATTTGTACGAGAGCGGCCTGAAAGTGAATTACCAGCAAATCGCCGCCGAAGCCCTGGCCGAAACGCACGCGGGCCAGTTCGATGTCGTAACCTGCATGGAAATGCTCGAACACGTCCCCGAGCCCACCAGCACCGTTGCCGCCTGCGCAAAACTGGTCAAACCCGGCGGACAAGTATTCTTCGCCACGCTGAACCGCAATCCGAAGTCCTATCTCTTCGCCATCGTCGGCGCTGAATACGTGCTGAAGCTCCTGCCGCGCGGCACGCACGATTACTTCAACTTCATCAAACCGTCCGAACTCACCCGTTTCTGCCGCACCGCCGGGCTCTCCCCCGCCGCCCTGCGCGGTCTGTCGTACAACCCCTTCACCCGCACCTACAGTCTCGGCGGCGACACCTCGGTCAACTACATGCTGCAAAGCACGCGCGACCGCTGAGCACCGCGCCACAATTGCCGCCACCCACCGCACAAAGGGGTTGAATTCGCGCTGCAACGCCCCCACAATCGCGGGCATGGTTGTAACTCCGGCGAGTCGGAGACGTTCTGGACAGGGGTTCGATTCCCCTCACCTCCACCAAAGTGCATCCGGTGGGTGTGGTTTGGTGGGGGGTGTCCCGGTTTCGACAGGGCGAGCGATGGCAAGCAGGCAACCCGAGAGGCGACGGACGTAATCCGCGCAAATCCATAAACGCCAACGATGAGCGTTTCGCGATCGCTGCTTAAGCTGACCGCCGGGGCCGCTGAAGCCTTGTAACCCAAGACAGCCGATGGGGACTTCGGTCCCCATCGTCATTGCAGCGCAACCTGCGGGGCATGTACACTGGCGGAGAGGGTGGGATTCGAACCCACGGTACACGCTGTGTACGCCTGATTTCGAGTCAGGTACATTCGACCACTCTGCCACCTCTCCGCTCGAAGCCCGGCATTATAGGGAAATCGACGGAAAAAGACAGCTAACGTGCGGTATTCGGTGGCGGGCGCAAGTTGCAGGATCTACATTGACGTCACGGTTCCGCATCATCCGGTAACGCATGTCGCCCACCCTGCGGCGTAATGCATTGCAGCGTGCGCCCCGGCCGCGAAGCGGGCAAAATCTATAAGTCTCAACCGGATGCCCCCCAATTTGTATTCCTCCCATCATCACCATCATATCGCTGCCGCCTGTTGCTGCATCCTGCTGGCCGCGCTCGTTTTCCTTGCCATCTTCGGCCCGCGTCACGAGCGGATTGCGGATTACCGCACACTGGGTGAGTTGCGGGTCGCCACACGGCTCGATGCGCTCATCTACCGTACCGATGAAAGCGGCCAGTATGCGGGCTTCGAGCATGACCTGTTGGTCGCCCTCGGCAAACGGCTCGGTGTGCCGGTGCGCTTCATCCAATATCCCGACACGGCGCACGCACTCGAAGCGCTCGTCAACGGGCAGGCGCATCTCGCGGCTGCGGGGCTTTCCCGCAGCAGTCAGCTGCCACTGGCGTGGACGGCGGGGCTGCGCGAGATCGATTTCGTGCTGGTGGGACGCGCGGGCGGGAAACGACACACGCTGCGCGAACGCGATCTGGCCGGAAGAACCGTGACGGTGCGCGAAAGAACCAAGATGGCCGAAACGCTCGAACTGCTGCGCCAGCGCATTCCGGGACTGAAGATCGTCAATCCGCCGCCCGACACCGACGACGAAACCCTGCTCATGCAGACGGCGACCGGCCAGATCGACCTGCTGGCGGCCGACCGCGCGCATTACGCCATCGCCAACCGCTACGCGCCCCGGCTTGCGGTCGTCTACGACTTGCCGTTCAAGAGCACCGTGTCTTGGGCGATGCCGCTGCAAGACGACAATGGGCTGGCGCGCGAGATCAACGTGTTCCTCAACGAATCGAGCGAAAACGGCTTTTTCGCCAGCGTCGCGGATCGCTATTTCGGCCATATCCGGCGACTCGACCGCTACGACATCGCGTTCTTCCAGGCTCGCATCGAAAAACGCCTTCCGCGCTTCCTGCCCTATTTCCGCGAAGCGGGCGCGCGCAGTGGGCTCGACTGGCGCTATCTGGCGGCGCTGTCCTATCAGGAATCGCAGTGGGACCCGGAAGCGACGTCCTACACCGGCGTGCGCGGCTTGATGATGTTGACGGTCGATACCGCCAACCGCCTCGGCGTTGAAAACCGGCTCGACCCCAAACAGGCGGTCGCCGCTGGAGCGCGCTACCTCGCCATGCTGCAAAAAAAGCTCGCGCAGGATGTCCCCAATCCCGACCGGATGTGGATGACCACCGCCGCCTACAACATCGGGTTGGGCGGCATCAACAACGCGCGCAGCCTCGCCCGCAAGCTGGGCAAGAACGAAAATTCCTGGGTGGAAGTGAAATCCGTCTTGCCGCTGCTGGCCAACCCGCGCTACGCCAACCAGTTCAAGACCGGGCCGGTGCGCGGCGGCGAGGCGCTCATCATGGCCGAGAACATTCGCAACTTTTACGACATCCTCCGCCACACGTATCCGGCCGAGCGCCCGGTGCTGGCCAAGCCTCGCCAGGAGCCGTCATCGTTGGGGCCACGCCTCAGCGCCCGGGCGGCACCCGCCCGCTTGTGAACGACGCCTGCGGCGTCAGCGCCTCCAGCCCTCCCATGTAGGGCCGCAACGCTTCCGGCACCGTCACCGAGCCGTCTGCGCGCTGAAAGTTTTCCAGCACCGCCACCAGCGTGCGCCCCACCGCGAGGCCCGAGCCGTTCAGGGTGTGCACGAGCTCGTTCTTGCCCTGCGCGTTCTTGAAGCGCGTCTGCATCCGGCGCGCCTGAAAAGCCTCGCAGTTGGAGCAGCTCGAAATTTCGCGGTAGGTATCCTGCGCGGGCAGCCACACTTCGAGATCGTAAGTCTTGGCGGCGGAAAAGCCCATGTCGCCCGTACACAGCACGATGACGCGATACGGCAGGCCGAGCTTTTGCAGGACGGCTTCGGCGTGGCCGGCCATTTCTTCGAGCGCGGCGGCGCTTTGCTCCGGGCGCACGATCTGCACCATCTCCACTTTGTCGAACTGGTGCTGACGGATCATGCCGCGCACGTCGCGCCCGCCACTGCCCGCTTCGGAGCGAAAACACGGGCTGTGCGCGGTGAGCTTGAGCGGCAGGGCATCGGCAGCGAGGATTTGTTCGCGCACGCTGTTGGTGAGCGATATTTCCGCCGTGGAGATCAGGTATTGCTCGCGCGCTTCTTCATCGCCGCCGCGCAAAACCCAGAACATATCTTCCCGGAACTTGGGCAACTGCCCCGTGCCTTCGAGCACTTCGTGGTTGACGATATAAGGCGTGTAGCACTCGGTGTAGCCGTGTGCGCCGGTGTGGGTGTCGAGCATGAATTGCGCAAGCGCCCGGTGCAGCCGCGCGACCTGCCCGCGCATGAAGGTGAAGCGCGAACCGGAAAGCTTGGCCGCCGTCTCGAAATCGAGTCCGAGCGCCGCGCCGATGTCGACGTGATCGCGCACCGTGAAATCGAATTTCGGCGGCGTCCCCCAACGGCGGATTTCGACGTTGGCGGTCTCGTCCAGCCCCACCGGAACGCTCTCCTGCGGCAAATTGGGCACGCCCGCAAGGAAGGCGTTCATGCGCTCCAAAAGCAGCGGCAATGCCTGTTCGCAACGCTTGAGTTCGTCTCCCAACTGGCCGACCTCGGCCAGCACCGCCGAAGCATCCTCGCCCTTGCCCTTCAGCATGCCGATCTGTTTCGAGAGGCCGTTGCGCTCGGCCTGTAGCGCCTGGGTGCGGGTCTGGAGCGCCTTGCGTTCTTCTTCGAGGGCAAGAAAGGCCGCAGTGTCGAAGGCGATGCCACGGGTGGCGAGGCGGGCAACCACGGCACCGAGTTGGCCGCGCAGCATTTGGATGTCGAGCATGGGAATGCGTCCTGTTGGGTTCCGATCGAAGTCCTGAAACGTTGAAATTCATGCAGTTGGAGGATAGCGCTCAAGCGTCGCGCGCAATTCGTCTCCCAAGCAGCGGATTCGACAGCATTTTCCATCGGAAAGGAAGTAAAAAGCGGGCATCATTTTGATTAGTTCAAACAATGGTTTACGCAAAACACGTATAAATTCTTTTCTTGCATTCGTCCAGACTTGTCGTAGCCTTAAAGAAGGCTCGGAGAAAGGGCTGGTTTTTGAAAAAACGGGGGGGAGTTCGACATGCTATCCATGCGCGATTGTCTTGACTACTGCGATCTCACCGATGACGAGGTCGCCCTGATAGCCGAATATGAAGGGATACCCGACATCATGGCCGCGCAAGTGCTTTGCGGCCTCGTACAAACCGACGACGGCGTGCAGTTGTTGGCACGCTGGCTGCGCGAGCTGATCGAGTATGCCGACGCCGCCGGAATGCCGGACAAAGCCGCGCGCGCGCGCGCCGAGTTCGGCCGTTTTTCCACGGCATACCATTTGCCGCAATAACGCGGCTCCCTTTTCGGGAGCCGTCCTCAGAGGCCGGGAGGCCGCGACGACGAAGCGCCCCCATTCAGGGCGCTCCGTCGTCTTTGACGCGTGTGCGTCTCGCCTTGGCGTCGAGCTCGCGCAGGTGGGCGAGTTTTTCCGCGATCTTGCCTTCCATGCCGCGCGGCGTGGGCTTGTACCAGCCCGGCGGCGCGACACCGTCGGGGAAATAACACTCGCCCGCCGCGTAAGCCTCCGGTTCGTCGTGTGCGTAGCGGTAGGCATCTCCGTAGCCCAATTCCTTCATCAGCCTGGTCGGCGCGTTGCGCAGATGGAGCGGCACTGGCAGGGAACCGCTCTCCTCGATGAAGCGCCGCGCCGCGCCGTAGGCGGTGTACACCGCATTGGACTTGGCGGCGCAAGCCATGAATACCACGGCTTCGGCCAGCGCGAGTTCGCCTTCCGGCGAGCCGAGGCGCTCATAGGCGGCGCAGGCGTTCAGTGCAAGTTCGAGCGCGCGCGGGTCGGCCAGCCCGACGTCTTCGCACGCCATGCGCACGATGCGCCGCCCGAGTTGGAGCGGCGCGGCCCCGCCGTCGAGCATGCGGCAGAACCAATAGAGCGCCGCGTCGGGGTCGGAGCCGCGCACCGATTTGTGCAGCGCCGAGATTTGGTCGTAGAACGCTTCGCCGCCCTTGTCGAAGCGGCGCAGGTCGCGCGAGAGCGCCTGCTCGACGAAGGCCACTGTCACCGGATTCACCTTGGCGGTCGCCGCGGCAATCTGCATCTGTTCGACGAGATTCATCAGCCGCCGCGCGTCGCCGTCCGCAAAACCGATCATGCGTTCGCGCGCCTCATCGCCGAACACCAGATCCGGACAGGCGCTCACGCGGGCACGCTCGAACAGCCCCGCCATTGCCTGCGAATCGAGTGACTCCAGCACATAAACCGAGGCGCGCGAGAGCAGCGCGGCGTTGACCTCGAAGGACGGATTTTCCGTGGTCGCGCCGATGAAGGTCAGCAGCCCCTGCTCCACGTAAGGCAAAAAGGCGTCCTGCTGCGCCTTGTTGAAGCGATGCACCTCATCGACGAACAGAATCGTGCGGCGGCCCAGTTCGCGGGCGGCCTGGGCACGGGCCACCGCCGCACGGATTTCCTTCACGCCGGAGAACACCGCCGATACCGCGATGAAATCGGCGTCAAACCCTTTGGCCATCAGGCGCGCGAGCGTGGTCTTGCCCACCCCCGGCGGCCCCCACAGGATCATCGAATGCGGCTTGCCGGACTCGAATGCCAGCCGCAGCGGTTTGCCCGATCCGAGCAGATGCATTTGTCCGGCCACTTCGTCGAGCGTGGCCGGGCGCAGGCGCTCGGCCAACGGCACGGCACCCGGGTCGACGGACGCACTCCGATGGGACGGTTTGTGCGACGGCGCAGCGGCTTCACTTGCGCCGAACAGGTCATCGCTCATTGCTGGGGCGATGGCACACCGAGGATGTCCGCCCCCGCAGGTGGCTCGAAATGGAACGTGGCCGCATCGAGCTTCGGATTCAGGCGCAGGCGGACGAATTCGATGAGCGTCGTTTGCCCGAAGTTGTCGCGCAACACCATGCGTTGCAGGCGCTCGCCCTCGAAGCCGAAGCGGATCGTCTGAAAGCCGCCGCTGCCCTCGCCCACCGGCTGGCGCGGATGCGCCTCGATCCATGCAAGTTTCAGAGCGGCTTCGGCGTCGTTGGCGGGCACGCCCTCGGAGAGTGTGAAATCGCGGTCGACCCTGTCCTCGCCGAACAGGATGGCCGCGGGGGTCGCGCCCAGCGCGCTGCCGATCGGGCGCACCGTGACCTGATTGAGGTCGCGATCCCACGACCACAGTTGCTTGCCGTCGCCGACGAGCAGTTGTGGATACGGCAAATCGTACTCCCAACGGAATTTGCCGGGACGCGCGAAGGCAAATTTGCCGGACGCCTGTTGTGGCGGACGGCCCGATTCACCGATGACGGTCTGTTTGAACTCCCCCTCGGCGCTGCGCGCGGAGGTGACGAACTGCTGCAAGCGCCCCACCGCGCCCACGGCAGCGGCGGCACTGCCGGCCAACGACAACAAAATCACTGCGAGCAATACGCGCATCCCTTTCATCCTCATTCCTCCGCTCGCGGCGGCACGAGCACTTCGCGGTTGCCGTTCGCGCCCAGGGGCGAGACGACACCGCTGCGTTCCATTTGTTCGATCAGGCGCGCGGCCCGGTTGTAGCCGATCCGCAGGTGGCGCTGCACCAACGAAATCGAGGGCCGCCGCGTCTTGACCACGGTTTCGACGGCCTTGTCGTAGAGCTCGTCGGCCTCGCCATCGCTGTCGCCATCGAGCCCAAGTTCGTCGGAATCCTCGTCGGCGGGCGTCAGGATGCCTTCGATGTAATCGGGCGGGCCGTTCTTCTTCAATTGATCGACGACCTTGTGCACCTCGCCGTCCGCGACGAACGCGCCGTGCACCCGCACCGGCAGCCCGGTGCCCGGCGCGAGATAGAGCATGTCGCCCATGCCGAGCAGGGCTTCGGCCCCCATCTGGTCGAGGATGGTACGCGAATCGATTTTGCTCGACACCTGAAAAGCGATGCGCGTCGGCACATTGGCTTTGATCAGGCCAGTGATGACATCCACCGAGGGCCGCTGCGTGGCGAGGATCAGGTGAATGCCCGCCGCGCGCGCCTTTTGCGCCAGGCGAGCGATGAGCTCTTCCACCTTCTTGCCCACGACCATCATCATGTCGGCGAGCTCGTCTACCACCACTACCACGTAGGGCAACAGGTCGAGCGGCTCGGGGTTCTCCGGCGTGATCGTAAACGGATTGGTGAGCGGTTCGCCCGCCTTTTTGGCATCGGTCACCGCTTTGTTGAACCCGGCAAGATTGCGCACGCCAACGGCGGCCATCAGCTTGTAGCGCTTGTCCATTTCGCCCACGCACCAGTTAAGCGCGTTGGCAGCGTGTTTCATGTCGGTGACGACCGGCGCGAGCAGGTGTGGAATGCCTTCGTAGATCGACAGCTCCAGCATCTTGGGGTCGACCATGATGAGGCGCACCTGTTCGGGCGTGGCCTTGTAGAGCAGCGACAGAATCATGGCGTTGATGCCCACCGATTTGCCGGAGCCGGTAGTCCCCGCCACCAGCAGGTGCGGCATCTTGGCGAGGTCGGCGCACACCGGCTGGCCGCCGATGTCCTTGCCGAGCGCCACGGTGAGCACGGCGCTCGTGTCATTGAAAACCTTGGAACCGAGGATTTCAGACAGGCGCACCATCTGGCGCTTCGGATTGGGCAGCTCCAGCGCCATGCACGACTTGCCGGGCACGGTTTCCACGACGCGAATCGACACCAGCGACAGCGCGCGCGCCAAGTCCTTGGCGAGATTGACCACCTGCGCACCCTTGACCCCCACCGCCGGTTCGATTTCGTAACGGGTGATGACCGGCCCTGGATAGGCGGCCAGCACCTTGACTTCGACGCCGAACTCGCCCAACTTGGTTTCGATCAGGCGCGAGGTGTATTCCATGATTTCGGGCGACGGCGGTTCGCCGTTGTTGCCGGGCGCATCGAGCAGGACGAGCGAGGGCAGCCCGCCGCTGCCCTCGACGAACAGCGTGCGCTGGCGCTCTTTTTCGGCGCGGTTCGAGCGCGGCACCTCGGGCGCCGAAGGTTCGATGCGCAGCCCGGACCCGGAAGAGGACGCCGTCTGCACGGTTTTCCTGCGGCGGCTCTGCACGGCTTCCTCGCGCCTGCTGGCGACCCGCCGCCCGACGAGGCGGTCGCGGCAGGCTTGCACGAATGCGAACGCGCCCAGCACGAGCCGCTCCAGCGCCCCGCCGATGCGCTCGGCAATGGACAGCCACGAGATGCCGGTAAACAGCGACAACCCCGCCGCCAGCAAAGCCAGCAGCAACAAGGTGCCGCCGGTGTAGCCAAAATAACGTTGCGCCGCCTGCCCGAGTGAAATACCGAGCCAGCCGCCGGGCTTGTCCGGCAAGAGGAAATCAAAGTTGTGAAAACGCAGGTTTTCGAGCGCGCTGCTGGTGAGCAGCACCACCAAAAAACCGGACAGGACGACGAAAAACGAATGGCGGTCGAGCGTCGAGCGGTCGCGGAGCCGCCGAAATCCCCACACCAGTGCATAGCCGAGGAACACCACCCACCACCAGGCCGAAATGCCGCTCAGCGCAAACAGCAAATCAGCGAGCCAGGCGCCGAAGCTCCCGCCGGGGTTGATGACGTCCGCATCACTCACCTCCAAGGCATGTACCCAGCTGGGATCGGCTTTGTCGTAGCCGAACAGCACCATACCGATATAGAGCGACATCACGCCGAGAATCAACCAGCGCGCTTCCCGCAACAGCAGGGAAATTCTTTCAGGCAGGGGGCGGGACGAAGAACGGGATGCCATCGGGGGAAAGACTCGAACGGAAACGAAGCGTGGAATTATAGCGCCTCGTTCCGGCGGCTCCCCCTGCCTTGGCGAATCAGCAACATGCGCGAACCGGGCCGCGCCGCCGCGCCGCTCCGGCCCGGAAAGCGGCGGCGGACGGGCAATGCCCGCTCAGGCGTCCGCGCCCAGACGCTCGTGCAGGACGATGCCGCGCGTCGTCTCTTCGATCAGACCTTGCTGACCGAGGTCTTTCATCACCCGGCTGACCATTTCGCGCGAAGCGCCGATCATGCGGGCGATGTCCTGCTTGGAAATCTTGTGCGCGACGATGGATTCGCCGTTGATGTCCTCGGCCATCTCGATCAGCAGCCCGGCCACGCGTCCGTAGACATCCATGAGCGCGAGGCTTTCGATCTTGCGATCGGCGTTGCGCAGCCGCTCGGCCAGATTGCACATGATGCGCCAGGCCACCTCGAAGTGGTCCTGCATCAACTGGCGGAACGATTGCTTGGTGATCGTTACCAGATCGGCGGCGACCACCGGCACCACCGAGGCCGAGCGCGGCTGATCTCCGAACATCCCCATCTCGCCGAAGATTTCGCCCTGGCCGAGAATGGAGAGAATCACTTCACGTCCATCTTCGTCGCTCACCACGACCTTGAGGCTGCCGGTGAGTACGAAATAGACGTAATCGGTACGCTCTCCCGCGCGCACCACCGATTGTCCGCGCGGATAGTGCCGCATCATCGCCACCTGGGCGATCGAGCTGAGCACATCGTCGGTCAATCCGGCGAACAGTGGAAAAGTTTTCAGCGCGGTAGTCGAAACTAGGGCAGGCCGGTTCATAAGGTCAGTGAACTACGAGCAAGAGGTTACAAGTACTCCCCCACGCGCAAAAACCCTACGCACACACGGGGAAATCGCCCACGGCATCGCCCGAAACGCGGAGACCCGCGTCTGGGCACCACCGCAAAATAGTGGCTGTGAGTATAACCATATATTGCGCAAATGGCATGGCAGCGCTTTTTTCACTATTGGTAATCATGAAATATTTCTCGGATTCGGCCATTTTATCTCCGGGATATAATCGGACGCTGATCGACTTTCATCTTGCTCACATGACCTCCGAACACATCCGCCTGCTCATTCTCGGCTCCGGCCCCGCCGGGTATACCGCCGCCCTCTACGCCGCGCGCGCCAACCTCGCGCCCGTGCTCATCACCGGGCTGGCTCAGGGCGGCCAGTTGATGACGACCACCGAAGTCGACAACTGGCCCGCCGACGCCGATGGCGTGCTTGGGCCAGAATTGATGGCGCGCTTCCAGAAACACGCCGAGCGTTTCAACACCCGCATCGTGTTCGACCACATCCATACGGCGGCGCTCGGCGAGCGTCCGTTCCGCCTGATCGGGGATTCCGGCGAATACACGTGCGATGCGCTCATCATCGCCACCGGCGCGACGGCGCGCTACCTCGGACTGGCGTCGGAGGAAAAATTCTCCGGGCGCGGCGTCTCGGCCTGCGCCACCTGCGATGGCTTTTTCTATCGCAATCAGGACGTCGCCGTGATCGGCGGCGGCAATACCGCCGTGGAGGAGGCGCTCTACCTCGCCAACATCGCGCGCAAGGTCACGCTCGTGCATCGCCGCCAGCAGTTCCGCGCTGAAAAGATCATGGTCGATCAACTGATGGAGAAGGTCGCGGCGGGCAAGGTGGCGCTCGCGCTCGACCACACCTTGGATGAAGTGCTGGGCGACGACAGCGGCGTCACCGGCATGCGCATCCGTGACGTCAACAGTGGCGCGACGCGCGACGTGGCGCTGCAAGGCGTGTTCATTGCCATCGGCCACCAACCCAACACCGAGATCTTTGCCGGGCAACTGGAGATGTCCGGCGGCTACCTCGTCACGCGCAGCGGACATGCGAGCAACGCCACCCAGACCAGCGTCGCGGGCGTATTCGCCGCCGGGGACGTGCAAGACCCCGTCTATAAGCAGGCAATCATCAGTGCTGCCAGCGGTTGCCAGGCCGCGCTCGATGCCGAGCGTTACCTCGACACGCTCGGGCGCTGAAAATCCGGCGGCGTATGGCATCACCGACTGAAAACGACCGCGCCTTGTTCCTTCGCGCCGTCGCGGGCACGCGCCCGCTGCCGGCGGCGAACCGCGTCGAAGCCTCGCTGCCGCCGCCGCCCGAACCGCGCCAGCGCCGCCTGGACGAATCCGCCGCGCTCGACGCTTCGCTCACCGCCGCACCCAGTCTTGAGGACCGCCTCGACAGCGGCGAGGAAAGCGCCTTCCTGCGTCCGGGCCTGCGCCGCCGCGTGCTGGTCGACCTGCGCCGCGGCCGTTGGGCGACACAGGACAAAATCGACCTGCACGGACTCACCCGCGACGAGGCGCGTGCCGCGCTATCGGCGTTCGTCGCCGCAGCGCTCGCGCAAGGCAAGCGCTGCGTGCGCGTCATTCACGGCAAGGGGCTCGGTTCGCCGGGCGGCGTGCCAGTGCTCAAGCAGCTGTCGCGCGGCTGGCTCGCGCAACGCGAGGACATTCTCGCCTTCTGTCAGGCCAACCCGCACGAAGGCGGTTCGGGCGCCTTGCTGGTGCTGCTGCGCGCCGCCGGCGCGGGACGATAAAAAGGCCCGCCGGGCGCACCGGCGAGCCTTGCCGCAAAACCGGAACGTTCAGATCGCCGCTTCGCCGGTTTCGCCGGTGCGAATACGCACCACCTGCTCCATCGCCGAGACGAATATCTTGCCGTCTCCGATCTTGCCGGTGCGCGCCGCCTTGACGATGGCATCCACGGCCTGCTCCACGACGCCGTCGCTCACCACGACTTCCACTTTCACCTTGGGCAGGAAATCGACCACGTATTCCGCCCCGCGATAAAGCTCGGTGTGTCCTTTCTGCCGCCCGAAACCCTTGACCTCGGTCACGGTCAGGCCACTGATGCCGACTTCCGACATGGCCTCACGCACCTCGTCGAGCTTGAACGGCTTGATGATGGCTTCGATCTTCTTCATGTTTCCCTCACGCTCCCAAACCGGGCACCAGTTTATCTGGACACGCCCGCCAGTGAAAAGTCCGCCTTCTCGTGACGCGGGTCACACAACGCCCCGCCGAATGCCCGCCAGGGCGTCAACCCCGCCGTACGCACGCCGATATAGCAGATAAACAAAACCAAATATCCCCAGCCCCGACAGAGAGACCCACATGAACACGCCGCGACATCTTGCCCTGCTTCAAGGCGGACGCCAGGACAGTCTCGCCACCACGAGCCGCTCGGCCAATATCGAGCATGCCATCTCCAACGCCATCCACGCGGGCTATCACATCGGCAGACTGGTGCGCATCGGACAGGTAGACGGCGCCATCGTCGGCTACAACATCGGCCACTTCGGACTGTTCAGCGGCAAGGACTATCCCCTGCTGGTGCGCACACGCTACGGCATCACCAAGTGCAGTCTGGCCGAAATCGACACAGGTTGACCCGGCCGGCGCGGCATCACGAGCCGCGCCGGCCGCCCTGCACTGATGCGCTGACTCACTGACGCGCTTACTTCTTCGCGGCGTTGGCCACGCCTGCGAGGATTTCTTTTTTCGCCTCATCGAGCGTGCCCCAGCCCAGAATCTTCACCCACTTGCCCGCTTCCAGATCCTTGTAGTGCTCGAAGAAATGCACGGTCTGCTTCATCAGCAGTTCGGGGAGATCTTCGATGCCTTTCACCTCGTCGTAAAGCGGCGTGAGCTTGGAAACCGGCACCGCGATGATCTTGGCGTCGATGCCTCCATCATCTTCCATCTTCAGCACGCCCACCGGCCGCACCCGGATGACCGCACCCGGAAAGAGCGGAAACGGCGTCGCCACCAGCACGTCCACCGGGTCGCCGTCGCCGGAAATCGTTTGCGGCACATAGCCGTAATTGAGCGGGTAGCGCATCGAGGTGCCCATGAAGCGGTCGACGAACACCGCGCCGCTCTCCTTGTCCACCTCGAACTTGATCGGATCGGCCTGCGCCGGAATTTCGATGATGACGTTGACATCGTTGGGCACGTCCTTGCCGGCCTTGACGAGATCCAGTCCCATGAATGGCTCCTGTTGGGTTTGTGGGAAAGGAGGGGATTATAAGCCGCTGCGCCGGACGGGACGGCAAGCGAAGGCACCCCGCCGCCTTTGCCAGTATAATTAGCGCCTTTTTTCGAGCGCTCATGCAGGTTCTTCGCGGCCATTCCAACCCCTCCGGGCAGCCCTGCGTGCTTTCCATCGGCAACTTCGACGGTTTGCACCTTGGACACCGGGCATTGCTACGGCTGCTTGTCGATAAGGCAAGCGCGCTGGGACTGCCCGCGTCGGTGCTGACCTTCGAGCCGCATCCACGCGAGTATTTCGCGCCGGACGACGTCCCGGCGCGGCTCACTTCCCTGCGTGAAAAGCTGCTGCTGCTCGCGGATTGCGGCGTGGAGCGCGTGCATGTGCAGCGGTTCGATGCATCGCTCGCACGACTGTCCGCGCAGGCGTTCATCGACAGCGTGCTGGTGCGCGGCCTGCGGGCGCGGCATGTGTTCGTGGGCGACGATTTTCGCTTCGGAAGCGGGCGCGATGGCAATTTCGCCATGTTGCAAGCGGCGGGCAGCAGGCACGGCTTCGAGGTCGAATCCATGCCAACCCTGACCATCGCCGGGGAGCGGGTGTCGAGTTCCGCCTTGCGGCAGGCGCTCGCAGCGGGCGAGATGGAACACGCCACACGGCTGCTCGGGCGGCCGTACAGCCTCGCCGGGCGGGTGAGACATGGGGCGCGGCTTGGGCGCAAACTCGGCTTTCCCACGCTCAATGTGCCGTTCTACCATCGCCGCCCGGCCTTGAGCGGCGTGTTCGCGGCAGCCGTCGAGGGGGTGGCGGCGACGCGGCAAGCGGCCGTGGTCAACATCGGCTGGCGTCCGAGCGTCACGAAAACTCCGCAACCGCAACTCGAAGCCCATCTCATCGACTGGGCGGGCATATGCTACGGCGCGTTCGTTCGGGTGCATCTTTTCCACAAACTGCGCGACGAAATCTGCTTTCCGTCGCTCGATGCGCTCAAAACCCAGATCGGACGCGACCGGGAGGCGGCCCGCGACTGGCTTACCCAACACCCCGACGCCCTGCGCGGTTGAAACGATCAGGAACAGGCCATGACCCATTACCGGCAAACACTCAATCTTCCCGACACGCCGTTTCCGATGCGCGGCGACTTGCCCAAACGCGAACCGGGCTGGATCGCGGACTGGCAGAAGAAAAAGCTCTACGAACGCATCCGCGCCGCCAGCGCCGGACGGCCCCGCTACATCCTGCACGATGGCCCGCCCTACGCCAACGGCATCCTGCATCTGGGCCACGCGCTCAACAAGATTCTGAAGGACATCATCATCCGCGCCAGAACGCTGGCCGGGTTCGATGCGCCCTATATCCCCGGCTGGGATTGCCACGGCCTGCCGATCGAACACAAGGTGGAAGTCACGCACGGCAAACATCTGCCCGCCGACAAGGTACGCGAACTGTGCCGCGCCTACGCGGCGGAACAGGTGGACATCCAGAAGGCCGATTTCATCCGCCTCGGCGTGCTGGGCGATTGGGACAATCCGTATCTGACGATGGATTTCGCCAACGAAGCGAATGAAATCCGCGCGCTGGCGCGCATGGTGGCGGGCGGCTACGTCTTCAAGGGTCTGAAACCGGTGAATTGGTGCTTCGACTGCGGTTCCGCCCTGGCCGAGGCTGAAGTCGAATACGCCGACAAGCCCTCGCCCGCCATCGATGTCGCGTTCCCGGTGAGCGAGGCGGACGCGGGCAAGCTCGCGGCGGCTTTCGGGCTGCCAGACCTGCCCAAACCGGCAGCGGCGGTGATCTGGACGACGACACCGTGGACGATTCCCGCCAATCAGGCCCTGAACATGCATCCCGACTTCGACTACGTGTTGGTCGATGCCGGCGAGCGCCTGCTGGTGCTGGCAAAGGAGCTGGCCGCGGACGCCCTCCAGCGCTACGCGCACTTCCGCCGTCACGCCTCGCGTGCCACCTCCCCCGAAGGGGAAGGCTCACAGAAAGGCCCCCGCCTCGAAGGGGCCGCCGGCGGCGCGGACGACCAGGGGGGCACGGTGCTGGCCGAAGCGAAGGGCCGGAGGCTTGAGAAGATCGAATTCCGCCATCCGTTCTATGACCGCGCCGCGCCCGTGTATCTGGCCGATTACGTCAGCGCGGATGCGGGCACCGGCATCGTACACTCGGCGCCGGCGCACGGCATCGACGACTTCAATTCATGGCTCGCCTACGGCGGCGGACGCGACGAGATTCTCTCCATCGTGCGCGGCGATGGCCGCTACGTGGACGATCTGCCCTTTTTCGGCGGCATGAACATCTGGAAGGCGAACGAGGCCGTGCTCGCCAAGCTGGCCGACGTCGGCGCCCTGCTCTCTCACAGCAAGATCACCCACAGTTACATGCACTGCTGGCGGCACAAGACACCGCTCATCTATCGCGCCACGGTGCAATGGTTCGTGGGCATGGATCGCAAGGCGGCGGACGGCTCCACCTTGCGCGAACGCGCCCTGCACGGCGTCGAGGCCACCGAGTTCTTCCCCGCCTGGGGACAGGCGCGGCTGCACGCAATGATCGCCAGCCGCCCCGACTGGTGCATCTCGCGCCAGCGCAACTGGGGCGTGCCCATTCCGCTTTTCGTCCACAAGCAGACGGGCCAGATGCATCCGCGCACCGTCGAATTGATGGAGGAAGTCGCACAGCGCGTGGAAAAGGAAGGCATCGAGACATGGTTCAAGCTCGACGCCGCCGAGCTGCTCGGTAACGAAGCGGCGGAGTACGACAAGATCAATGACACGCTCGATGTGTGGTTCGACTCCGGCACGACGCACTGGCATGTGCTGCGCGGCTCGCATCCGGTGGCACACGCGAGCGGCCCGGCGGCAGATTTGTACCTCGAAGGCTCCGACCAACATCGCGGCTGGTTCCACTCGTCGCTGCTGACCGGCGCGGCCATCGATGGGCATCCGCCCTATCGGGCACTGCTGACGCACGGTTTTACCGTCGACGGACAGGGCCGCAAGATGAGCAAGTCGCTCGGCAATGTTGTGTTGCCGCAGGAAGTCTCCGGCAAGAACGGCGCGGAAATCCTCCGTTTGTGGGTGGCCTCCACCGATTATTCCGGCGAATTGGCGCTGTCGGACGAAATCCTCAAACGTGTCATCGAAGCGTACCGCCGCATCCGCAACACGGTGCGGTTCCTGCTCGCCAACACAGCCGATTTCGACACCGGGACCGATATGCTGCCGGTCGCGGAGTGGGTGGAAATCGACCGCTACGCCCTCGTCTTGCTGCGAAAACTACAAGCGCAGGCGGAAATCGACTACGAGCGCCACGAGTTCCACCGTGTCGTGCAGGCGCTGCAAACCTTCTGCTCCGAGGATTTGGGCGCGTTCTACCTCAACATCCTGAAAGACCGCCTCTACACCACGGCGGCGAACTCGCGCGCGCGCCGTTCGGCGCAGAGCGCGCTCTGGCACATCACGCAAACGCTCACCAGATTGATGGCGCCGATCCTCGCTTTCACCGCCGAAGAAATCTGGCAGACGATCACCCGGGACGAAAACGAATCCGTGATGCTGCATACATGGCATGTGCCACCGCAAGCACCGGACGAGGCGGCGCTCGCCGCACGCTGGGCGCACATCGGCGCGACGCGCCTCGATGTGCTGAAGGCGCTGGAGGCCCTGCGCATCGAAGGCAAGATCGGCGCGGACTTGCAGGCCGCCGTCACCGTGACGGCGGAAGGCGAACAGTTCGACGCCCTCGCCTCGCTTGGCGATGACCTCAAATTCGTCTTCATTACCTCGGCGGCCACGCTGAAGAAAGGCCCGTTCAAGGTCGAAGTCAGCATCGCCCCCGGCACGAAATGCGAACGGTGCTGGCATATGCGCGAAGACGTGGGGCAGGACGCCGAACACCCCGAAATCTGCGGACGCTGCGCAAGCAACCTGTTCGGTGCGGGCGAGAGGCGCGAGCATGCCTGATCGCAGAGCAGGCTTTTTCGCGGCGATGGCCCCCTGGCTGACGATCATCGTCATCGTGGCGGCGCTCGACCAGGCGACGAAGGAGATGGCGCTCAAAAGTTTCCTGCCCGGCGAACGGCTCACGCTCACGCCTTTCTTCGATCTCGTACTCGCCTTCAATCCCGGCGCGGCGTTCAGCTTTCTCGCCGAACACTCGGGCTGGCAGCGCTGGTTCTTCACCGGGCTGGCGACGCTCGTCTGCGCGTGGCTGCTGGTGATGATCTGGCAACACCGCGAAACGCGCCTGCTGCCGCTCGCCTTCTCGTTCGTCGTCGGCGGTGCGCTTGGCAACGTCATCGACCGCGTCCGGCTCGGCCACGTGGTCGATTTCCTCTCCTTCCACGCCGGAGAGCACTACTGGCCCGCGTTCAACCTTGCGGATTCGGCCATCACCCTCGGCGTCATCCTGATGCTCGCCAGCCAGTTCGGCGGCAAACCCAAAACCGCCCCCCCGGAGCCGCCCGCGTGAGCCAGCCCAACGTCGCCGCCGACAGCCTCGTCACCCTGCACTACCGCATCACGCTGCCCAACGGCCAGCCGCTGCTCTCGACTTTCGAGTCGACGCCCGCCACGCTGAAACTTGGCGCGGGCGAAATGCTCCCGGCGATGGAACGCCTGATCGTCGGTCTGCCCGTCGGCGCGCGTCAAACCTTCGAGCTCGCCCCCGATGAGGCTTTCGGCCCGCACCGCCCCGAGCTCGTGGAGCGCGTCCGCCGCGCGCACATGCCCGATGAGGAAATCGAGCCCCTGAGCGTCATGGAATTCCTCGCCCCCGACGGCTCGAAGTATTCCGGCCTCGTGCGCGAAATCGACGCCGAATCGGCGTTGGTCGACTTCAACCATCCGCTCGCGGGGAAAGCGATCCGGCTGGAAGTGGAAATCGTCGGGGCGGCGTGAGGCCGTGGCGGACACCGAAATCCTCCTTGCCAGTCCGCGCGGCTTTTGTGCCGGGGTGGAACGCGCCATCGAGATCGTCGAGCATGCGCTGACCCGTTTCGGCGCGCCGATCTACGTGCGCCACGAAGTCGTGCATAACCGTTACGTGGTCGATGGGCTGCGCTCGCGCGGGGCGATCTTCGTCGAGACGCTGGACGAAGTGCCCGACGGTGCAACGCTCATTTTCAGCGCGCACGGCGTGCCGCGCGCGGTGCGCGACGAGGCGGCGCGGCGCGGCCTGCGGACGTTCGACGCCACCTGTCCGCTCGTGACCAAGGTACATCTGGAAGTAGCGCGCATGCATGCGCAGGGCCGCGAAGTAGTGATGATCGGCCATCGCGGACACCCGGAAGTCGAGGGCACGATGGGACAGATCGACGACGGCATTCATCTGGTCGAGAACGCCGCCGATGCCGCGCATCTGCAAACCGCCCGTCCCGAAGCGCTTTCCTACGTGACGCAGACGACGCTTTCGGTCGATGACGCTTCGAGCATCGTCGCCGCCCTGCGCACACGCTTTCCATCGCTGGCCGGGCCGAAGAAGGACGACATCTGCTACGCGACGCAGAACCGGCAGGATGCCGTGAAGCATCTGGCTGGAGAAGCCGACATCGTCCTGGTCGTCGGCTCAAGGAACAGTTCCAACTCCAACCGCCTGCGCGAAGTCGCGGCGCTGCGCGGCGTGCCCGCGCACCTCGTCGACGACGCCCGTGACATCGACCCCACATGGCTCGCTGGCAAACACAAGATCGGCGTCACCGCGGGCGCCTCCGCCCCGGAAGTGCTGATCGCGGAAGTCATCGCGCACTTGCAGGAACTCACCGGCGCAACGGTGCACGAACTCGCGGGCGTCCCGGAAAAAACGGTGTTTCCGCTGCCGAAGGAGCTACAGCAGCGCAGTTGAGTCGCCGGGTCATTTTCGCCCGCAGACGATGCGACCGTGAAAACTTCCCACAGCTCCCCGAAAAGGGGGCGCGAGCGTATCGTAATGCACTCGAATCACGTAAAACCACGTACTGCACAGGGCCTCCGCAGCCCCTATATTCTGGGAACCCAAGACCCAATGAGCGCAGAAAACAAGAATGCGCACCCAACCAGAGGCAGGTATAGGTCATGCGCATCAAAGTAACGATAGACGACACATTGATCGATGAAGTGCTAGGCGCGACCGGCTTGAAAACCCGGCGCGAAGCGGTGGAGCTCGGATTGAGGACGCTCCTTCGCGTGCAACGGCAGACAGATATTGGCACGCTGTTGAGCGAAATCGAGTGGCAGCGATGCCTGGTTGCCCTGCAAAGGGATAACAGCCCGGCTTTGCAGTAACGAGTGATGTCGAAAAATTAGGGTGTGGCCGGCAGAGTGTTCAGGCTCTGCCGGTTTTTTTTGCGACGCCCTACGCGGCGATGTGCGACCCGACGATGCGGCAATAAAACTCGTGGAAGTGCTGCATCCCGTCCTCGAACGGCAACGGGTGCGGCCCGACTTCGTTGCGGCCTTCCTTGAGCAGTGCCAGGCGGCCACGATCCATGCGCTCGCCGATGTCGTCCTCCTCGATGGCGGTTTCCATGTCGATGAAGGTTTTCCAGTTGTAGCGGCATGCGCGGATTTCGACGCGATCGAGCCTGAAGCCGGAAAAACATATGCATCGCAGCGGTAATGGTTTGACCGCCAGCGGCGCGATCGGGTATTTTCCCACATCTTGAAGGCGAGTCGCTTTCGCCCGCCGTTTTCCATCTTTCGCGTTTCACGCATTCATGACCAAATCGGCCTCCGCATCCCTTCCCAAGACTTTCGATGCCGCCGTATCGGAGCTGGAAGCCATCGCCCGACAAATGGAAACCGGCAGCCTGTCGCTCGAACAGGCGCTCGAACAATATCAGCGCGGCCTTGTCCTGCTGCGGCACTGTCAGGACAAGCTCGGCGCAGCCGACCAGCAGATCAGGATTCTCGAAGGCGAGACGCCCGTCCCATTCGGGGCGGATGATCCCGGCGTCGGCAACGGCGCGCGTAGCTGAGGCTCGATCGACATGAAATTTTCAGACTGGCTGACCTACATCCAGCAGCGCACCGAGGCAGTGCTCGAAGCCACGCTGCCCGCCGCCGGCGTCGCCCCCGATCGCCTGCACGAAGCCATGCGCTACGCCGTGCTCGGCGGCGGCAAACGGATGCGGGCGCTTCTGGTGCACGCTTCGGGCAGCCTCACGCACGCGCGGCCGGAACAGCTCGATCATGCCGCCTGCGCGGTGGAATTGATCCACGCCTACTCCCTCGTCCATGACGACATGCCGTGCATGGACGACGACAAGCTGCGCCGGGGCAAGCCCACCGTGCATGTCGAGTACGACGAAGCCACCGCGCTGCTCGTGGGCGATGCCCTGCAAACGCTGGCCTTTCAAGTGTTGGCCGAATCCCCGGCAAGCACCACCGCATCGGGCGAGCTGGAGGTGATTCGCCTGCTGGCCGAGGCTGCCGGATCGCGCGGCATGGCGGGCGGACAAGCCATCGACATCGCCGCCGCCGGGCGCGAGCTGACGCGCGAAGAACTCGAAACCATGCACGTCCATAAAACCGGCGCGCTCGTCCGTGCCGCCATCCTCATCGGCGCGCGCTCGGGCGAAGGCGTCAGCGAGGAGCGCCGCCGCCGGCTCGATCAATACGCCAAGCGCATCGGACTGCTCTATCAGGTGGTCGACGACATCCTCGATGCCGAAGCCGACACCGCCACCCTTGGCAAAACGGCGGGCAAGGATGCCGCGCAAAACAAACCCACCTACGTGAGCGTGATGGGCGCCTCCGAAGCGCGCCGTTTCGCCGAAGATTTGCTTGCTGAAGCCATTGATACGCTGGCCCCGCTCGGTGGGCGCGGCGCACGCCTGCGCGAAGTGGCCGAGTTCATCGCGCATCGCGCTTTCTGATTCGCACGATGGCCTATCCCCTGCTCGGACGCATCGATTCCCCCGCCGACCTGCGCACCCTCGAACGCGCCGAGCTGCCCGCGCTCGCCGCCGAATTGCGCGCCTTTCTGATCGACTCGGTATCGCAGACCGGCGGCCATCTGTCTTCCAACCTCGGCACGGTGGAACTCACCATCGCGCTGCACTACGTGTTCAACACCCCCGAAGATCGCATCGTGTGGGACGTGGGGCACCAGGCTTACAGCCACAAGATTCTCACCGGGCGGCGCGAGGCGATGCGCGGCCTGCGTCGCAAGGGGGGCATTTCCGGCTTTCCGAAACGCGCCGAGAGCGAATATGACACTTTCGTCGCCGGGCATTCATCGACCTCGATTTCCGCCGCGCTCGGCATGGCGGTGGCGGCACGCGACAAGGGTGAGCGCCGCGCTGCGATCGCGCTGATCGGGGACGGCGCGATGTCGGCGGGCATCGCGTTCGAGGCGCTCAACAACGCCGGAGACATGAAGGACGTCAACCTGCTGGTGATCCTGAACGACAATGAAATGTCGATCTCGCCCCCGGTCGGCGCACTCTCCAACATCCTCGCCCGCCTGATGACACCCTACGGCGCGGCGCGAAAGCTCGGCAAAAAGGTACTCCGCGCCGCACCGCCGCCGGTGGCCGAACTCGCGCGCAAGATGGAAGAATACGCCAAGGGCATGATCGCTCCCGGCTCGCCCGGCACGCTGTTCGAAGAATTCGGCTTCCACTACTACGGCCCGGTCGATGGCCACGACCTCGAACTGCTCGTGCCGATGCTGCAAAACCTGCGCGGCTACGAAGGTCCGCAATTCCTGCACATCGTCACCCGCAAGGGACAAGGCTACAAGCTTGCGGAAGCCGATCCCGTGCTCTATCACGGCGTCGGGCAGTTCGATGCCCGTATCGGCATCGCGGCGCAGCCCCCCGGCGGCAAGCCCACTTACACGCAGGTGTTCGGAGACTGGTTGTGCGACGAGGCGGCGCGCGATGCGCGCGTGGTGGGCATCACCCCCGCAATGTGTGAAGGCTCCGGCCTCACCCGCTTCGCGCGCGAATTTCCGGCGCGCTATTTCGACGTCGGCATTGCGGAGCAGCACGCGCTCACCTTCGCGGCGGGCATGGCCTGTGAGGGCATGCGCCCAGTGGTGGCCATCTATTCCACCTTTCTGCAACGCGCCTACGACCAGCTGATCCACGACATCGCGCTGCAAAACCTGCCCGTGCTGCTGGCCATCGACCGCAGCGGCATCGTGGGCGCGGACGGCTCCACGCATCAGGGCGCGTTCGATCTATCCTTCCTCGCCTGCGTGCCCAACATGGTGGTGATGACGCCCGCCGACGAGAACGAATGCCGCCAGATGCTGCACACCGCGCTCCAGCACGATGGCCCCGCCGCCGTACGCTACCCGCGCGGCAAAGGGCCAGGCGTTGCGCCGCAGGCCGAACTGCGCGCGCTGCCGCTCGGCCAGGGCGAAATCCGGCGGCGCGGCCAAAAAACGGCGCTGCTCGCCTTCGGCGGCATGCTCGCCCCGGCGCTGGAAGCAGGCGAAACGCTGGATGCGACGGTCGCCAACATGCGTTTCGTGAAACCGCTCGATGCGGCGCTCGTCGCGGAACTGGCGGCCCATCACGAGCTGCTCGTCACCATCGAAGAAAACACGCTCATCGGCGGAGCGGGCTCCGAAGTCGCGCGCCTGCTCGATGCCCTGCCTCAGCGTCCCCGCCTCATCCGACTCGGCCTGCCCGACCGCTTCATCGAACACGGCGAGCAGCACCAGACGCTCGCCGAACTGGGGCTGGATGCCGCCGGGATCATCAGCGCCGTACGCAGTACGCCGCAAAACAACTAGAATACGTTCCCCCCCGTGAGACAGACATGAACAAACCGGAAAAAGCCAGCGCCATCCCCGACGTGCAAGGCAGCCTCGATCGCCGCCACATCGCCATCGACAAGGTCGGCATCAAGGACATCCGCCACCCCATCCGCATCCGCGACAAATCTGTCGGCACCCAACACACGGTCGCCACATTCAACATGTACGTGAGCCTGCCCCACAACTTCAAGGGCACGCACATGTCGCGTTTCGTCGAAATCCTCAACCGCCGCGAGCGCGAAATTTCGGTGGAATCCTTCGAGCCGATGTTGCGCGAAATGGTGCAAAGGCTGGAAGCGAAAAGCGGCCATCTCGAAATGTGTTTCCCGTACTTCATCGCCAAAACCGCGCCCGTTTCCGGCGTGCAAAGCCTGATGGATTACGAAACCACGTTCATCGGCACGCTCGCCGAGGATGGCCAGTACGAATTCACCGTCAAGGTGATCGTCCCCGTCACCAGCCTGTGCCCGTGCTCGAAAGAAATCTCTGCCTATGGCGCGCACAACCAGCGCTCGCACGTCACCGTCACCGTCGTCACCCGCCGCCTGATGTGGATCGAAGAAATCGTCCAACTGGTGGAAAGTCAGGCATCGTGCGAAGTCTACGGTTTGCTCAAGCGCCCCGACGAGAAATTCGTCACCGAGCGCGCCTACGACAACCCCAAATTCGTGGAAGACATGGTGCGGGACGTGGCGGCGTTGCTCAACGCGGAACCGCGCATCGACGCCTTCGTGGTCGAATCGGAGAATTTCGAATCGATCCACAACCACTCGGCCTATGCGCTGATCGAACGGGACAAGCGCAAGGCGGACTGACGCCTAGAGCAACGCTTCCTTCGTAATCCCGCGCCGCTTCAGAATTTTGCGCAACTGCCCCAGCGCCTCCAGTTGAATCTGGCGCACACGTTCGCGCGTGATATCGAGCTGCCCGGCGAGTTCTTCCAGCGTGAGCACTTCGCTATCGTCGATGCCGTAGCGATGGCAGATGATATGACGCTGTTTCTCGGTCAGCGTGTCGATCCAGCGGCGCAGCAGGATTTCGACCTCGGCGTTCTGGATGACCAGATCGGGCGGCGCGACACTTTCGTCCGCGAGCGATTCGCCCACCGAGAGCGTCGGGTCGATGTCCAGCGGCGCATCCAGCGACACCGAGTGCTCGCCGAACGCGAGAATGGCCAGCACGTCGTCGACCGATTTATCCAGGCTGGACGCGATCTCCGATGGGGTGGAAGTCCCCTGTGTGCTCGCCTCGATGCGCCGCTGCGCGCGCACGATCTGGTTGAGTTCCTTGGAGACATGCACCGGCAGACGGATGGTGCGCGCCTGATTCATGATCGCGCGCTCGATGTTCTGGCGTATCCACCACGTCGCGTAGGTGGAGAAGCGGAAACCGCGTTCCGGCTCGAATTTCTCCAGCGCATGAATCAGGCCGAGGTTGCCCTCCTCCACCAGATCGAGCAGCGGAATGCCGCGATTCAGGTAATGCTTGGCGATGTTGACCACGAGGCGCAGGTTGCGCTCGATCATGGTCTGACGCGCCTCGAAATCGCCTTTGCGCACGCGGCGGGTGAGCGCGGCCTCTTCTTCGGGACTCAGCAGCGGATTGGCGCCGATTTCGCTCAGGTAGCGTTGCGTGGCATCGCTAAGGGGATCGTTCTCGACAGGCGCGTCCTGAGCAGCCCCCGAGAACACTTCCACCTCGGGGGGAAGATCCAACTCTTGACGCTCGATGTCGTCAGATTCGTCCGGATCTTCCATGGCCGTCCCGTCATTGCGCGGGCAGATACAGGAGCGGATCCAACGGCGTCCCGTCCTTGCGCAATTCGAAATGCAGCTTGGGCGTGGGGTCGCTGCCGATGGTGCCGACTTCCCCGATCTTCTGCCCCTGCCGTACCGTGTCGCCTTTTTTCACCAGCACCTTGCTGTTGCTGCCATAGGCGGAAATGTATTTGTCGTCGTGCTGGACGATGACCAGCAAGCCATAGCCCGCGAAATTGCTGGCGATGACCGCGACGGCGCCATTCGCGGCGGCCAGTACCGGCGTGCCCTTGGGCGCTTTGATGTCGATGCCCCGGTTGCGCACCTTGGTTTCCGCATTCGTGGACTCATCGAAGCGGCTGATGATCTGTCCCTTGACCGGCCATATCCAGTTTCCGCCAACGACGGGCGTCGGCGCGACAGGTGGCTGCACCGCGGGTGGCGGCACAGCGGATGACGGCTCGGCAGACGGCAGCGCGACTGGCGGCGGCACGCCCGCATCCGGCGCGGAAGGCGCGCTGATCGTGGCGGACGGCACGTATTGCTGCGGCGTTTGCAAGCGCGCCCAGGCTTCGTCCGAATACGCTTCCCTGCCACCAAGCGGCTCACGCTTGATGTCGACGATGTCGTTCGCCGGGGCGGAGGGCGAAGGCGCATAAACGCCCGCCGGTGCATCGGAGGGCAAAGCAATCGGCACCGTCTCCGCGCCCACCAGCGGCATACCGGCATCGGGCGAGACTTTCAACACCTGCCCGATTTCGATCCGATTGCCGGTCAGCCCGTTCCATGCCACGAGATCTTGCACGGAGGCGCCATACAGGCGCGAAATGGCGTACAGCGTCTCTTTCGGCTGTACCACATGCTCGCCCGCGCGGGCGACCGGCGGCCTTGCTTGCGTCCGGGCCGTCATCAACGGACGGGCATCGCGCACAGGCGTCTCGCGGGTATGGGTGCACCCCGCCATCAACACAAAAAACCCGGCCAGCCCAAGCAGGACGGCATGCTTTGCGAAAAACTTCTCGTTCATTCTGTCCCCGTTAGCAATGGCACGAAACGCACGGCATCATGCCAAGTCTCCCTAAAAATATTGCCTTGCCGCTCGATCAGCAACAACCGTTGTTCGGCGTCTCCGACCGGAATCAGCAGTCTGCCTTCCGGCGCAAGCTGCTCTTTCAACCCCGGCGGCACAGCCAAACCACCCGCCGCAACGACAATGGTATCGAAAGGCGCGGCTTCCGGCAGCCCTTGTGTGCCATCGGCGCACTTCAAACGCAAATTGGGCAGCCGCAGCGGCCGTAAATTCTCGCGCGCCCGGTCGAGCAGCGCCTTGAGGCGTTCGATCGCGTAGACCTCTTTCGCCACCCGCGAGAGTACCGCAGCCTGATAGCCGCAACCCGCGCCAATTTCGAGCGTTCGCCCCAATTCGCGCCTTTCATGCAATATTTCTATCATGCGCGCCACCACGAAGGGCTGCGAAATCGTCTGCTGCAAGCCGATTGGCAACGCACTGTCATCGTAGGCGCTGAACGCCAAACCCTTTTCAACGAACTGGTGGCGCGGAATCATGGCCATCGCCGCCAGCACTTTTTCATCGCGAATGCCCTGCTCCCGCAGGCGCTCGACCATCCGCGCGCGCGCGCGGGCGGCATCGGGTATACGCGGAGTCATCGCATCGAACTCATTGCAACAACCACTCTCCCACCGCGCCGATCTGCGCAGTGTGGGTCAGATCGATCTGAAGCGGTGTGATCGACACCACACCGTTGGCCACGGCACGAAAATCCGTGCCCTCGCCCGCTTCGGCGGCAGCTCCCGCCGCACCGACCCAATAAACGGTTTCGTTGCGCGGCGTCGTGGAGCGCACCACCGGCTCGGCCTTGTGGCGACGGCCCAAGCGCGTCACCTGCACCGCGCCCAACTGCGCAAAGGGCAGATCGGGAACGTTGACATTGAGCAACACCGGCTCGCGCCACGGCTGCCGCACGCAGCGCTCGACCAGATCGAGCGTCACCCGCGCCGCCGCCGAAAAATCGCTCGCGGCATGACTCACCAGCGATACCGCAAGCGACGGAATCCCAAGCAGATAGCCCTCGGTCGCCGCCGCGACGGTGCCGGAATAGATCGTGTCATCGCCCATGTTGGCCCCAAGGTTGATGCCAGAGATCACCATATCGGGCAAAACCTCGAACAGCCCCGTGACCGCCAGATGCACGCAATCGCTCGGCGTGCCGTTGACGAAGTAAAAACCGTTACCCGCGCGGCGCAAAGTGAGGGGCCTGTCGAGCGTAAGCGAATTGCTCGCGCCGCTGCGGTCGCGCTCCGGCGCGACCACCGTCACATCCGCCACCGCTGCCAACGCCTGCGCGAGCGCCGCGATACCGGGGGCAAAATAACCGTCGTCGTTGCTGACCAATATGCGCACTTGTGTAAAGGATCGATACAGAAAGGGAGAATGCTAGCACAGCCCGCTTATCGGGACGAACACGTCAATACGCGCAGCGCCCGCACAGGCGGTGTGCAGGCCATGCGCCGGGAAGACTGGGCAAGGCTTGCCGCGGATGCGCCGCAGGCTGTGCTGGCTGGCTGACCACGCGCCGCGGCTGGCGACCGGCTTGGCCGGCTACAGGAATTCAGGTGACGTCTTTTCCAGGTAACGCGCCGCTGCGGCGGAATGGCCGTTTTTCAGAAATTCCTTGCCGATCATCGTCAGGAAATCACGCCTTTCCGGTGCCAATGCCAGCGCATGCGCAATCAGGGCCTCGGCCTGTTCTATTTGGGAAATGCGCACGCAAACGAGCGCCATATGAACATAAATGATGGGATTGTCCGGTTCGAACCTCACGACCTGGTTCAGATAATAGATGGCTGTTTCGTTTTCCCCGCGATTGAATGCCTGAATGGCAAGCAAAAGCGTCATCCTTATCACCAGGCGAGGGAATTCATGCGACGGCAGTGGCGCACTGCCGGCCAAAGCGATTTCCTGTGCGGCAGTCTGTGTCTTGCGGATGAAATGCGGCAGTTGTGACTGAAAAAAATGATGATTTCCAGCCCGGATCGTATCCAGGATTTTCGGGAGATGTAGACGCGCCTGTTCGATTTCCTCCGGCGTGTCGGAAAAAGTATAGCCTTTGCCAGGATATACCGCGAGATGGGCGGCAGTGTGTCCTAACTGCCTGTACTGCGGATGTTCCAGAATGAGCACCGGGCAGCCGCACAACATCGCCAGGACATTGGTGCCGGAAAACTCGTAGGTGTAGAGGACGGAAGCACCCTGCAATATTTCGGCGAGCTTTGGCAAAGGCACAGGCCGTTGGTTGGAAAGTATTTCAATATCCAGCGGTAATGCAGAGAAATCGATAGCTGCTTCCGGAATCCGGTTGATGTAAAGAAAAGGCTTCAGATGGGTACGCCGTGGATCGGGCTTGAACAAATCGAGATCATATAGCGGTGGGGAGAGGAAATCGAACTCTCCTTGCGGTTCGGGCGTGCATGCCCTGCTATAGTAAAAAAACAAATCGCCATCTTCAGCGTTGACTTTGCTGCCGGTTATCAAGCCTTCCTTATTGAGCAGGTAATGCACACAAACAGGGGTGCGCAGCAGGTTTTCACCGATGGTTTCCGGATAGACGCCGATGGCCGCGCGTCCGTCCGTTTCGTGCTGCCGGCACAGGTCGAGGGTCAGTTTGGGCGTGGCGAGTTTTGGGTCGACTTTGTCCGCGAAAAAAATCCAGGCTTCCTGACCCGCCGTGTTCAGGGCATGGCAGAGGTGGTGCAGGGCCACTTTGCCTTCGGAACTGGAAGTGTAGCCGGGGGCGAAAATGTAGTAGGGGTGGTTCACGTCATGATTCCGCAGGTGGCGACACGGTCAGACAAAGTATTGTTTCATGACATTATCTTCCGTTCAGATGCTGCATGTACCACCGGCCAAAGTGCGCCAGACACTGCTCACTGTCGCCCAGTACGCCAACCGTGGGTGCAGTGTATCGACCGGAGAGCTTTTCCCGCTCCAGGTCGAACCAATGTCGTTCGGTGTAGCAGGCGGGCGGCAGGGTGGGGTGGGGCATGGTCAGTAAAAATACAGGCAGGTATCAAAGCGGTCTTCCCCTTGGTGGCGTAAACCGATTCGATAGTCGTCGCACAAGGCGCCAACATAATCCGTCAGCGTGAGTATGTCCTCTGCGCGGTGGTAAGCGGATGCGCAGATTTTCGGACGATACCTGGAAATGAGTCCGCATCCCCCTTTCAGCGCGTCGAGTTCCGCGCCTTCGATATCCAATTTAATGAGCGTGGGCGCGCCATCGATGAGTTTGTCAAGTGTCCTGACCGGCACCAGACTGTCCGGGTCGGTTTTTTCGGTGCAGGCCAGTAAATGCCCATCGTAGCCTCCAAGGTGTGCGAAGGGCAATGAACATTCTTCTTTTCCAAGCGCACATGCATGTAGCTGGATGCGGCCCGGAAGGGTTTTGTGAAGATTGGAAATAAATTTATTCAGCGTTTCAACATTCAAACGATCCGGCTCGATCATCCAGATTTTTTTGAAATTGCCACCCGTCAAATCGACCAGGGCGGTCGTCGATTCTCCGCTGGATGCGCCGCAGTCGACGAAACTCTCGTTGCGGCCAGGACTCCACAAGCCGCTGCGGAAGTATAGGGTAGAGTAAGGGCGTGCCACATGTAGATGCCATTCTTTGTTGCAGGTTAGATGAAACAGCAGGACACAAAGCAGGGTATCCCGGGAATAGCCGTCAACAAGTTTGTCCAGAAGGTTGAAGTAAGCATCAGCATGGGATGCGATGTGCTGGCCCCAGTCGGCACTCCTGTGGTCTCTACAGCGAATGCCGGACAGGCGCACGGCCTGTTCAAAGTTGAGCACGTTGATGCTGTTGTATCTGCACAGTTCCTCAAAATAACGACGAGAATAGTCAAAACGACATCCGTTGATGGCGAGCAGGGATTTGTCTCCCGCACGCTTGGAAAACTCCCGTGATGTGATGATCGGCAGACCACAGAACTGGAACCCCTTGCCGTGGCGGAAGTCGTCCACTACGGCTGAAATCTTGAATGCTTCACCCAGTTCCAGTGCGACGGCTTGGGAATAGTTGGTCGTACCGAGAAGGATAACCTCTCCACTCCCTCGTGCGAACCATTCCCGTACAGCAGGAGACAACGCAAATGCAGGGTCTGCCCGAAAAGCCGTTAGTGCATTGTGGAAGTGGACTTTCAGATCAGCATTTTCCATGCTTATGATCTGGATTGTTTCTTGGAGGGAAGGTTTCATGATTTTCTTCTCGCAGCATATTGAGACGAGTTTAGGAAAACTTCGGCAGGCGGGAGAATTGTTATCTGGAGCACAGCGGAAGTTTCCATCAGGAGGTCAGTACGCGGACCGGATTTTCAAACATCGGTGAATAGAAAGTGCAGTCCGGTATTTGTCCCATGTATTGCCGCGCCAGATTGAGGTAACAATGCGCGCCGACCGTGGTCGAGCGCAGGAGGCTGGCATTGGCGCAGACCGTGGCGAAGTCACCGACGTTTGCCAGTTCCCGGATGGAAACGTTCGCTTCCAGCGTGACGTAAGCGCCGACCGTGACCTCTTCGCCGACGAAGACGTTGGGGCGCAATACGGCATGATGCCCGATGACGCTTCCCGCGCCGACGAATACGCCAGCATGAATGTGGACGTTTTCGCCAATTTTCGCGCCCGGATCGACGCTGGCCCTGGGCGAAATCAGGGAAACGCTCCGGTATCCCCGCCTGGCGGTCGCTTCGTGGAATGCGCGGCGCACGTCATTGATGTAAAACTCATTGACCGCGATGGAAATTTCCCATTCGGCAGGCGGAAAGGCGTCCAGGCTGGAGAGGTCGAACAGATAGTAGTCCGTCACGGGAACCAGAAGCCGTTCGATACGGCGTTGCGGGAAAGCCTCTTGCGCGAGCGCGAAGGCGCTGTTGACGGAAATGTCGGGCCCGGTGACCAGTAAAGGTTTACTCATGGCATTCCCCTTCGTTCAAATGTTGCATGTACCATCGGCCAAAGTTCGCCAAACAGTATTCGTTGTCGCCAAATATGCCAACCGTGGATGCACTGGACAAGGTTTTTTGTACCTGCTCGAACACGACGACGTCTTCGTCTACCACTCGTTTTTCCGCATGATGGATGCCCCACAGCAAATGTGGTATGGACGATGTTCCTTCTTTTAGCCTGGCCGTGAAAACCCATGAATGATATTCCGTGCGATCCGGTGCGAGCGGGACGAATTGCTGCAAGAAGAAATGCTCGCCGTGGATGGAACCGAAGTTGACGTTGGGAAAAACTGGACAAGCGAAAAAACTCCCTCGATCCAGGGAGTTTTCCAGTAACGCCGAAAACCAGCGGGAAGCATAGTGCAGGGGAATCCGCCGGATTGTGCTGATGTCGCGGGTCGCGACAGACCCACCGTTGGAGGGGTTGGTGGGCTTCGGCTCCAGGAAATGGATATCGGCAAGTGGCGAGCCCGGAGAAAAAATCAAACTGCCTTCCTCTGGCGGTACCGCGAAGCTGCCATCCTCACGTGTTCCCAAGGCCGGTGCGAGAGTGTATTTATGTACAACCGGGATGTGTGATATCTCGTCTTCGGAAATATTCTCGAAATTGAGTTTCCAGTTGTAGTTTCCGGTGAAGGTCGTGCAGGAGACTTCCGGCGCGAAATGTGTTGAAACCACGGTCAGCAGGTACAGCAGGTCTTTCGGAAATTGTTCCGCTATCGGCAAGGGCTTTTCGGCGAGATTGACGAAGACGAAATTGCCGACCGTCTCCAGCGCGTAGGGGTGCAGATCCATGCAGGCTTTGTCCGCGCCGGACAAGCCGTAGAACTTTTCGCCGGGAATGCCGCGCAGCTTGCCGTCGTGCCCGAAGCTCCAGCCGTGATAGGGACAGAGCAACTTGCGGTTGCCGCAAGGTTCGATCTGGATGGGGCAGGCGCGGTGGGGACAGGCGTTGCGGAAGGCGCGCAATGTGCCGCCGCAGTTCTGGATCAGCACGGGAATGCCCGCCAGCGTGCGGGTGATGAAGCTGTTGTCGGCGCGAAGCTGTTGCGTCAGACCGGCCAGCAGCCAGTATCGGTTAAACAGTTTTTCACGCTCCAGATCGAACCAGTATTGCTGGGTGTAACAGGCAGGCGGCAGGGCGGGCTGAATCATGGTCAAACCTCCTTGGCATGGCACGTTATGGCGTATTGATGCTGATGACGCGGGCGGGGTTGCCGAAGACAGTGGCGTTGGGGGGCACATCCTTGACGACGACCGAGCCGATGCCGATCGTGGCGCCGTCGCCGACATGTATGTTTTTGGCGATGACGGCGCGCGGGTGGATGGCGACACCGTTGCCGATCCTGACGCCTCCGGCAAGAAAGCTCATGGCGCCGATCATGCAATGTTCGCCGATTTCGACGTCATGGCCGACGATGACGCCCGTGTCGAGGTAGGCGAACGCGCCGATGCGGCAATCGGTGGAGACGACGCAGCCGGGCGTGAGAAAGCTGCCTTGTCCGACGTGTGTGCGGGAGGCGATCGAGACGGCGCTGGTATAGCTGAAAAACCGCGCGCCCCGCGCCGCAAGCGGCGCGATGAGCCTGTTGCGCCAGTGGGGATTGCCCACGGCGGGAATGTAGCGGTCTTCCGGGTTGGGTTGCCAGGTCAGCGGATTGCCCAGAACGGGAACATCCAGTTCGGGCGGCAAGACCAAGTCGGCGCGGGTGTCGAGAAAGCCGCCGAGCCGGAATTGCCCGAAGAGGGCGGCATCGCGCGCAAGCACGTCATAGACGATGCGCCCCAGGCCGCCCGCGCCGATGATGATGAGTTTTAGGGGCGTGGCGCGCATGGGTTCAGCGGGTTGCCGTGTAACCGCCGTCGAGGACGAGGGTCGTGCCGGTGATCCAGCGGCTCGCGTCCGAGAGGAAGAAAATCGCCGCGCATGCCACGTCTTCGGGATGGCCGGGCCCCAGCGGGTAACGTGCCAGGGTGTCTTCCAGTCCGCCCACGGTCTGGCGGGCCGCTTCGAGCATGGGGGATTCGACCATGCCAGGGGCAAGGCAATTGGCGCGGATCTTCTTTCTGGCAACTTCCGTGGCGAGGCAGCGGGCCACGGCTTCCAACGCGGCCTTGCTGGCGGAGTAGGCGGCAACGCCCGCCACGCCGATGTGCGCCGAAATGGAGGAGACGAATACGATGGCCCCGCCGGACTGGATGGCGTTGGCGAGCAGCAATTGCCGGGTCAGGCGCATCGGGGCGACGGTATTGACGGCAAGCTGCTCGTCGATGTGTTGATTCGTGGCCATGCGCAGCGGTGCGAGCAGGGAAATCCCCGCGCAATGGACGAGCCCATGGAGCTTGCCCGCCTGTTTGGCGAGCGCCTCGATCTGGCCGCTGTCGCCGAGATCGCAGGCGAGGGAGCGATGCGCGCCGGGCGGGAGTTCATCGATCAGGCTGGCCAGCCGCGCTTCATTGCGGCCGCTGGCGACGATGTCGGCGCCCGCCTGGGCGCAGTGCAGCGCGATCTGGCGTCCGATGCCGGAGGATGCGCCTGTCACCAGCACGGTTTTTCCGGCGAGGCTGAAGGGGTTGAAAGGGGTGTCGCTCATGATTCGATCAGGTCCGGAAAGAGCGCGCCTTCGATCTCCAGCAGGCAGCTTCCCCATGACAGGCCGACGCCGAAACCGGAAAGCAGCAACCGTTTTTTACCTTGTTCGAGTTCGGCGCGAATCCGCGCGGTCATGGTCAGGGGCAGGGAGGCGCTGCTGGTATTGCCGAAATCGCGCAGGGTGGAAGGGACTTTTTCCGCCGGCAGGCCGAGTTTCTTGCGGATCGTTTCGTTGATCATGTGGTTGGCCTGATGGAAAACGTAATAGTCGACGTCCTCCTTGGCGGTCTCCGCGTATTCGAGCAGCCTCTTTATCGCCGGCGGCACGCGCTGCGTCGAAAAACTGAGTACCGTCAGGCCGTCGAGCCGCAGCTCGCCGGGCCAATGCCAGTGGTCGTTTTCATTTTCTCGCCGGGGGATCATGTGTTGGAGGCCGAACGGTTCCCGGTGTCCGCCGATCGGCAGGCAAATGGCTTTGTAACCGCTGCCGTCGCTGTTGAGATCGCAGTGGATCGGCGGCGCGGCGGGGTCGAATTCCAGCGCGGTGGCGGTGCCGGCGTCGGAAAAAATCGGGTCGTTATAACTGGCGCAACGGTCACCGACCAGCAGCAGCCCTTTTTTGACGCCTCCCGCCGCGATCATGCTGCCGAGAAGGTTGATACCGAACGGGTAGCCCGAACAGCCGAGGTTGACATCGAAGGCGGCGGTTGCCTGCGAAAGGCCAAGGCGATCTTGCAGGATGATGGCGGTGGCCGGAATCAGGTAATCGGGCGACTGGGTGACGACGACCAGGGCGTCGACTTCCTCGCGCCGCCAGGCAAGCTTTTCCAGCAGGGTCTCGGCGGCGGCGAAGGCGAGATCGGAAAAACACTGCCATTCGGGACAGAGCCGCCGCTGCTCGATGCCGATGTTGCGCACCAGGCGTTCGCGTTCGCCCCGGATTTGCGGACGGCAGTCCGTGAGATTGGAGACGATCTGCCGGGGAACACAGCTCGCCATCCCCGCAAAGCGAACCTTGTGCAATGTGGATGACGGCATGATTTCAGTCGTCCAGCAAACGGAAGAGATCGCCGACGGTGGCGGCGGAGTTCAATTGCATGCCGGCGATGCTTTTGCCGTATTCGGTATCGAACATGACGATGACGCCCAACATGGCGAGAGAATCCCACTGCGGCAGGTTTTTGAGTTCGGTATCCGCATCGACTTCCATCGGATCGGTGAAATCGCAGGCGGCGAGAAAGTCCGCAATGAACTTGTCAATACTGTTCATGGAGAAGCGTTTCCTTCGTGCGGAAGGGCTGGGGCGGCGGGATCGGCACGCGGTTTTCCGGCGATCCGCCCAAGTGAGCGCGCGCGGGGGCGCGGACGTGCGGGTTGCGGATAATTGCCGCAATCCGGGCGATGGTTTTTCGGTCGATGTCCGCGCCGGTCGGCAGCACCAGGATGCGGGCCGCCACCTCGATCGTGTTCGGCAAGTCCCGGTCGGCGTGCGGAAACAGGTCCCGATACGGCCGCATGGCGTGTACGCCCGGCCAGAAGTAAGGCCGGGCGAGGACGTTATGCCGATGTAATGCAGTCAGGATTTCGTCGCGGTTTGCGCGGGGGGGGGCTTTGGGGTCTTCCCGGATTTCGATGACGACGTATTGGAAATTGCTGCGCTCGCGCGCATCGTGGGGCAGCAGCGCGACGCCCGGCACATTGCCGAGAGCATCGGCATAGTCCCGGTAATTGGCTTGGTTGACAGCGATGACTTCATTCAGGCTTTCCAGGCTGGTCAGGCCGAAAGCCGCATGTATTTCGGACATTTTGCCGTTGATGCCGACACAGACCGCGCCGTCGGCGTTCCGAAAGCCGAAATTGCGCATCGACCGCGCGCGTTCGGCGAGATCGTCGTCGTTGGTGGCGATGGCACCGCCTTCGATGGTGCTGAAGGCTTTCGTCGCGTGAAAGCTGAATACTTCGCAAGCGCCGAAGTTGCCAATGCCGCGTCCCTTGCAGGTGTTGCCGAAGGCATGGGCGGCATCGAACATCAATTTCAGGCCGTATTCGTCCGCGATGGCTTGCAGGGCATCCACCGGCGCGGGGCGTCCCCACAGATGCACGCCGACAATGCCGGTGGTGCGCGGAGTGATCTTGCGGCGCACGGCTTGCGGGGAAAGATTGTGAGTTTCGGAGTCGATGTCGGCGAATACCGGCGTGATGCCCTGCCAGTAGAGGGCATGCGCGGTAGCGGCAAACGTCCATGAGGGAACGATGACTTCGCCGGACAAATCCAGGGCGCGGGCGGCGACTTCTAGCGCCGTGGTGCCGCTTGCCAGGGCGACGCAATGCCTGACGCCGATGTACTGCGCGATGCGCCGCTCCAGTTCGCGCACCATCTGGCCGTCATTGGTCAGCCAGCGGCTGTCGAGAATCTGTTCGACACGGCGCAAAAATGCGGCGCGATTGCCGATCCCGGGACGCCCGACATGCAGGGGATGAGAAAACATGGCAGCGAAAAACGCAATGAAAATCGATGGATTGTAGCCGATTCCAGTGTAGCCGGTTGTCTTGACAATGATGTTTGCAGGGAACACATATCGAAGGAAGTGCTGATAAATCGGCTGGGCTCGCCGCGCCCCGACAGGGGCGGGCCATGATCCGAATTCGGAGCGTTCGCGGAAGCGGTCTCGACGCGGAGGGCGGCAGGCTGTTGTGCTCATGATCTCCACATTAATCATTAAAAATAGACTGACGCCTACGTTTGCCTTTGCGTTCGCCGCCGAGCTAGGACAGCCCCAAAAGTAATGCTATTTTTTTGGTATTGATTGAGTTTTTATCCATACCTCACGCGCATGGTTCAAACTCATTTGATTAGCACCGCCCGCATAATCCGGTTCGTTAGATTGAACAGGATCATCCTCCCAGTGACAAATTGGGCAAATTTCATACCCGCCCTGTTCTGCAAAAACTTGATTTTTACAACAAGGGCATTCAAATAATTCATTACTCATTGTTTATTCCAATAATTTATCCCATCCACCGGACGGAACATGGTTCTAGGTGCGCCCAATGAATTTTTAATAGCGAAAGTATTGCTGGCAGGGTCGTAAAGCAAAACATCGCCATTCGGCCTAGTTTTTGTCAACACATTCGCAGACGGATTGCTAACAAAATTTTGCGCACTCTCAACGTATTGAGATGCGTTGCTAAACTCTGGAAACTCCCCTCCATGCTTAGACCAATGAGCCCCTGCGTTTTCTGGGGCGGTCAGCGTCTTTGTGGCCGACCAATCACCAACCAAAGCATTACCTTTTGAGTCAACAATAATAGTTTTACCTGGATTGGCGGTATTGACCGCCGCTTCACCTGCGGGGGTGAAGGTGGGTTCGCCTGTTGCTTGCTGAAGCCAGATGTATTTGCCCAGGAAGGTGGACAGATCGCGCTGGAGGGCGGCATCGTCGTGAATGCCCGGATTCGAGTAGCGCTGGTTGATTGTGTTGCCCAGCCAGCGCATGTCGTCGTAGC
>JAIRXQ010000061.1 GCA_031268195.1 Azoarcus sp.
CCAAAAAGACAGAAAACTACATAAAACAAAAGGCTGTGAACAGCCCCCTGTGTAAGTCTTTGTGCGTAAACGAAAAAACGTCAACGTGTACAACAACGGCATTCGTGCGATTGCCCTGATTCACATTCGCCCTCCAGCGTCACCGCCCGCGTCCATGATAGGATTGGTGTTTGCTCCAACTTATCGGAATTTTTCATGTTCTCCGCGACGAACACTCTCGCCAAGGCCGATCCCGATGTCTTTGCCGCCGTGCAGGCGGAAAACCGCCGCCAGGAAGACCACATCGAACTGATTGCCTCCGAAAATTACGTCTCTCCCGCCGTGCTCGAAGCACAGGGCTCGCAGCTCACCAACAAATACGCCGAGGGCTATCCCGGCAAGCGCTACTACGGCGGCTGCGAACACGTCGATGTCATCGAACAACTCGCCATCGACCGTCTGAAGGCGCTTTTCGGGGCCGACGCCGCCAACGTGCAGCCAAATTCGGGCTCACAGGCCAATCAAGCAGTGCTGATGGCCTTCGCCAAACCGGGCGACACCATCATGGGGATGAGCCTCGCCGAAGGCGGCCACCTCACGCACGGCATGCCGCTCAATATGTCCGGCAAATGGTTCAACGTCATCGCTTACGGGCTCAACGCCAAAGAGGCCATCGACTACGAGGCGATGGAACGCCTTGCGCGCGAGCACAAGCCGAAAATCATCGTCGCAGGCGCATCCGCTTATTCGCTGCGCATCGACTGGGCGCGCTTCGCCAAAATTGCCAGGGAAACAGGCGCGATCTTCTGGGTGGACATGGCGCACTACGCGGGCCTGATCGCCGCCGGGTTCTATCCCAACCCCGTACCGCACGCTGATGTGGTGACCACCACTACCCACAAAACGTTGCGCGGCCCACGCGGTGGCGCGATCCTGATGCGCGCCGAGCACGAAAAGGCGATCAACTCCGCCATCTTCCCCGGCCTGCAAGGCGGCCCGCTGATGCATGTCATCGCGGCCAAGGCCGTGTGCTTCAAGGAAGCCGCCACGCCCGCCTTCCGCAACTACCAGGAACAAGTGATCGCCAACGCCCGCGTCATGGCGCGCGTACTCGGTGAAGAACGCGGCCTGCGCATCGTCTCCGGCGGCACCGAAAGCCACGTCTTTCTGCTCGATCTACGCGCCAAGCACATTACCGGCAAAGCCGCCGAAGCCGCGCTTGGGCAGGCGCACATCACCGTCAACAAGAATGCGATCCCGAAAGACCCGGAAAAACCCTTCGTCACCTCCGGCGTCCGCATCGGCTCACCTGCCATGACCACACGCGGCTTCACCGAAATCGAAGCAGCAAAAGTCGCTCATCTCATCGCGAACGTGCTGGATGCACCGGCCGACGAAAAAGAAATCGGCCGCGTGCGCGGCGAAGTGGCAGCGCTGTGCGCGAAGTTCCCGGTGTATGGCAAATGACGGATGAAATGCCCATTTTGCGGTGATCCCAACACCCAGGTCACCGATACCCGCGAAAACGACGACGGCGACGTCGTGCGCCGCCGCCGCCGCTGCGTGCATTGCAACCGGCGTTTCACCACTTACGAGCGCCTCGAACTCAGGCTGCCGCACATCGTCAAGCGCAACGGCAGCCGCGTCGAATACAGCCACGCCAAACTCCTTGCCAGTCTGGAGCTGGCGTCGCGCAAGCGCCCCGTGACCACCGAGGCGCTGGAAGCCGCCGTCGAGCGCATCGAGTCACGCCTGGCGGCCGTCGGAGAAACCGAGATCAACAGCGCGCAAGTAGGCGATCTGGTGATGAAGGAACTCAAAAAACTCGACAAAGTCGCCTACATCCGCTACGCCTCGGTGTATCGCAACTTCGCGGATGTCGACGAATTCTCGTCGCTCGTACGCGAGGTGCAGGTGGAACCCAAGCCGCGCCGCCGCGCGCCGCCGCCACCCGGCGAAATCGAACATGACCTTTTCGACGAATGACCATGCCGCGATGGCCCGCGCGCTGGCGCTGGCCGAGCGGGGCCTGAACAGCACCACCCCCAATCCCAGGGTCGGCTGCGTCCTCCTCCGCGACGGGCAAATCGTCGGCGAAGGCTGGCACCGCCGTGCCGGAGAACCGCACGCCGAAGTGCTGGCGCTCGCCGCCGCGGCCGATGCCGCGCGCGGCGCGACCGCCTACGTCACGCTGGAGCCCTGCTCCCACTTCGGCCGCACACCTCCCTGCGCCGATGCCCTGGACAAAGCGGGCATTGCCCGCGTCGTCGCCGCGATGCAAGACCCCAACCCGCGCGTCGCCGGAAGCGGCCTCGCCAGATTGCGCGCCGCCGGAATCGAAGTCGAATGCGGCCTCATGATGGAAGAAGCGCGTGAGCTGAACATCGGCTTCGTCTCGCGCATGACGCGCAACCGCCCGTGGGTGCGCCTGAAAGCCGCCGCGACCCTCGATGGCAAAACGGCGCTGGAAAACGGCGCCAGCCAATGGATCACCGGCCCCGTCGCCCGCGCCGACGGCCACCGCTGGCGTGCCCGCGCCTGCGCCATCCTCACCGGCATCGGCACCGTGAAGGCCGACGACCCCCAACTCACCGTGCGCGACGCTCCCTGCGAGCGCCAACCCTTGCGCATCCTCGTCGATGCCAAACTCGAAGTCCCGCCCGCAGCCCGCATCCTGCAAGGCGCGCCGATCCTCATCGCCACCGCCAGCACCGACGCGCCGCGCCTCCGCGCCCTCGCCGCCTCCGGCCATCGCATCCTGTCTCTACCTGCCACCGGCGATCGCATCGACCTTCCCTTCCTGCTGCGCGAACTCGCCGCACTGGAATTGAACGAAATCCACATCGAAGCCGGAGCAGGACTCAACGGCGCGCTGCTCGCCGCCGGATGCGTCGACGAATTGCTGCTCTACCTCGCCCCCAAAATCGTGGGCAACGCGGCGCGCGGAATGTTCGACCTGCCCGCGCTGACGGCACTGGACGGAGCCGCGAGGTTCAGGATTCGGGAATGCACGATGGCGGGTGAGGATGTGCGAGTGATTGCACGCATGACTTGAGTCGCTTGCCCTCGCGTCCACAAATGGACGCGCCATCTTCTCCCCAGGGCGAATGCATTTATTTAACATAAATGTTCTGAAGCTGTTGTGATTATAAGTTTTACTTTTAAAAATCTTTAATTTTCATGCATTTATGCTGGCATGTTGTAAACAGTTCAGAT
>JAIRXQ010000003.1 GCA_031268195.1 Azoarcus sp.
TCTTAAGTTCAATCCTTACCTAAAGCACTCAAATCTCTTCGAGCACTCGTCATGCTTTGATTGGCCATCATAAATGACCAGCCTCGCCATACGAGCGCCCACACTTATCGGTCGTCCAGTTTGTTAAAGAACTTGCGCCCCGTCCAGGAGCGCAGAAGCGGAATTCTCGCAAAATCAGTAAGGAGCGTCAACCCGTCTTGTCGTCGCAAACCGGAAAAAGTTCCGGGCCGCGATTGAGAGCGGCGCAGTCTAACGGGCCGCGAGAAAAAGGCAAGCCACGGTTTATACGGAGGCGGTTCCGCCGGGGGCCTGATAACCCCAGATCGAAGGCCAGTCGTAGGCGGGCAGGCGCGGCTGGTCGTCGTGCGCATAGCCGAGGATGCGATAGTCGTGCGGGCCAATGCGGCGCAGGCACGGTTCGGCGCGCGCGCGGCCGCTGGCGTCGAGAAAGGAGAGGACTTCGCGCGGCGCAAGTGTGGCATCGCGCACGAGATCGTAGAAACGGCGGTTGATGATCGCCATTTCGCCGTTGGACAAGCGCACCACGCTGCCAGGCGGAAACAGCCCCAGGCGCCCCATGAGCAGGCGGGCAAGGCTCAGGTCGAGCGAGTCGAGATCGGCGCCGAAAATGTGCTCGGTGAGTCCGGCGATGTCGCGGGCGCGGCTGATGCTCCAGTATTGCGGGCCGCGGCCGCGCCGCACGCGCAGGCGCGCGGCGAAGATGTCGATCAGCCGCAACATGCGCGCTTCCAGGCAGATGCCTCCCTTGGCGAGCCCGCGCGGATAGCCGCTGCCATTGAGGTTTTCGTGGTGTTCGAGCACGGCGCGCGACCAGGTTTTTGAAATTCCAACGTCGTTGAGAAGCTCGGCAGCATGACGCGGATGCTCGGCCAAGGGACGCCGCAGTGAAGTAGGCAGCGGGCCGGCGAGCGCCGCCATTTCGTCGTGCAGCGCCATGCTGCCGATGTTCATGGTCAGCGCCGCGCCGATCAGATCGACGAGTTCGTGTCGCGTAAAGGTGTGCGCGCTGCCGAGTTCGGCGGCGAACAAGGCCGCCAGCAGCGCCTGACACACGCTCGGCGTGCCGGGATTTGCGATGCGCGCGTAGCCGATGCAAGCATCGGGATCGAGTCGCCAACTCTCATGAATCACCTCGGCCAGCTCGCGGCACGCTGCGGCATCGGGCTTTCTGCCCTTGCCCGCTTTCGCGTCGAGCCGGTTCAGGGCTGCGCCAGCGTCGATCAGTGCGCGGAGCGGGTCTTTCATCGAAAACGATGCCGCCGCCGCGCTGGTGCAGAACAGACGGCGGCTGCCCAATTGTTTTTGCACGTTCTCGCTGATGAGCGCGCCCCGCCGCAGCAACAGATTGCCGTTGCCGTCGAAGAGATCGCACGGCGAAATATCCCCGATACGCGCGGGGGAGAGCATCACCGGACGAAAACTCGCTATGGGCATTCACGCGTCTCCGCGTTGGACTGCGATTCGGGCGGACAAGGCTATGTCTCCATTGTGACCCTTGCCAGGGGCTTGTGACCCGGCATAGTTCATGAACCGGCGCGATCCAGATCGACGCACAGCCGATAGAGCGTTTGTCCCGAATCCCGGTATTTGCGCTCAAACGGCGTCAGCGCCTGGACGGCCTCATATTCGTTGCATTGCACGGAATAGCCCAGCACGATATCCAGTGCAAGCGCGAATTCGGCCACATAAACCGGCCAATTGCTGCGGCATTCGAGCACGCCGCCCAGTTTCGGGATGAATGGAAATACCGGATGCGCGGGCCAGCGCCGCCCAAGATGGCCGATTTTGGGCCACGGATTCGGATAGAGGATGTAATGCCGCGCCAGCCGCACGCCGCGTTCGCAGAGCAGCCGCCAGAAATCGACCAGATCGGCGCGCACGAATACGAGATTCTTCGGCAGCAGCGCAGCGGGGTACGGTTTTTTGCGTTGCAGGCGCTCTTCTGACTGATCGACGCCGATCACCCAATGATCGGGAAGCATCCGTGCCAGCTCGATCGTGCTGTGCCCCACGCCGCAGCCGGCGTCCAACACGAGTGGCGCGCGGGCGTCCCAGCCCGCGAGCGCATCGTCGCACGCGGCAACGTTGTAGGCAGCGAAGGGTTTGCGGAACGGATGCGCGAGATGCGTGCGCACCCGCTCGGCCAGGTGTTCGTGCACGCCCTGCTGCGCGCTCGCGGGGATGCGGGAGTTGGCGTAGCTCAACGGTCGGCCCTCGATGAAATGACGATGCGCCGTGGGGCGCGGCCAAGCATTATTGCTTGCAAGACGGCGCGAGGCTGCGGATAATTGCGGCCTCTTTTAGCCAGGGCGGTCACAACCACCGCCCGCAAGGATCAAAACATGAAAGCCGACATCCATCCCAATTACAAGGACGTCAACGTGACCTGCTCCTGCGGCAACACGTTCGTCACCCGCTCGACCCTCAGCAAGCCCGACCTGCACATCGAAGTGTGCTCTTCTTGCCATCCGTTCTACACCGGCAAGCAGAAGATCGTCGACACCGCCGGTCGCGTCGAACGTTTCCGCCAGAAGTACGGCAACATCCAGCGCGCAAAGTAAGCCGAGACGCGCGACGATCCAGAAAGGCAGCTTCGGCTGCCTTTTTCTCTTGACGAGGCCCGCATGGACATCGCCATCCGCCCCATCACACCGGACGACATCGGTGCGATCGCATCGCTGGCGCGCGCCGCATGGTTCAGCGCCTACAGCGACATCCTGCCGCCGGGGCAGATCGACTACATGCTGGCGCAACGCTACGGGCACGGCCGTTTCGATGCCGATCTCGCCGATCCGCAAAAATGGCTGCATCAGGCGCTCATCGATGATGTTCGCGCCGGTTTCGCCACCTGCGACATTCACGAGGGCGAATTCAGACTGCACGAGCTCTATATTCACCCGGACATGCAGCATCGCGGCCTCGGCGCGGCACTGGTCGCGCACGCCGCGGGTCTGGCGCGCGAGCACGGCTACCCGGCGCTGATCCTCGCCGTCAACAAGAACAACGCGCAGGCGATCCGCGCTTATGACAAATACGGCTTCCGGGTGCGCGACGAGATCGTGGCCGACATCGGCGGCGGCTTCGTGATGGATGATTACATCATGGAGAAGCCGGCCTAGCGTCGGCAGTGGCATGGCGCAATCCGGGCACGAACAGCAAAAAATTACCGGGTCACACTTGCTAAGCGGACCGACAGTAGCTGCAACCGCTAGAATGCTCCCACTCTTGTCACCAACCGCGCCCGCATGATCCGCGAAACCCCCAGCCAACCCGGGTTTTTGTACCGACGTATCTACGGAACCGTCGGCCTCGCCCTGCTCGCGGGGTTTTACCTGCTCACCGGCCTGCTCGGCCATGAGCCCTGGCGCGGCGATGACATTCGTTATTTTGGCCCGGTCTATTCGATGTTGCAGGGCGAGGGGCTGCTTTTTCCGCAACTTGCCGGGGCGCCCTTTCTCGATTTTCCGCCGCTCTATTACTGGTGTGCGGCGCTGACCGCTTTCGTCACCAAGGGCGTGGGGCTGCTCGATGCCCCCAACGGCGCCCGGCTGGCGAGCGCCGTTTTCACCGCGCTCACCGTCTATTGGGTCGCACGCGCCGCCGAACGCCTGTACGGCCGCCCCACGCGCACCCCCGCGGCACTGCTTGTCATCGGCAGTCTCGGCCTCGTCATCCACGCCCACGAAACTCAACCGCTCATCGCGCTGATGGCGATGGTCGCGCTTGTGCTGGCGGGCATCGCACGCGTGCCCGAACGCCCCTTGCTCGGCAGCTTGCAGGCGGGCTTGGGCTGCGCGCTCGCCATTCTCTGCGCCGGTCTTACCGGGGCGCTGCTGACTGCGCCGCTTTTCGCGCTGGCCATCCTGGTCAGCCCGGAATGCCGCAATCCCCGCGCCAGCGGTGGCCTGCTCGCCGGCTTGACGCTCGGCGCCTGCCTGGGTGGCTGGTGGCCGCTTGCCTTGCATCTGGAATCGCCGGAGCTTTTTGCGCTTTGGCGGCACGAGCAATGGCAGCAAATTCTGGGCAGCGGTTCTCCCGATGCTTTTCCCCGCCTGATCGGTCAGTTGGGCTGGTTCCTGTGGCCCCTGTGGCCGCTGGCGCTGTGGGCGCTCTGGCGCGAGCGCCGCCATCTCATCCAGTTGCGCTGGCTGCTGCCGTTGCTCGCGACGGCCATCGCGCTCGTGCTGATCGTCCTGTCGGGCAACTACGCCCAAACCGTCGCGCTGCCGCTGCTGCCCGCCGTGGCGCTACTGGCCGCGGGCGGCATCACCACCTTGCGGCGCGGCGCGGCCAACGCTTTCGATTGGTTCTCGGCAATGACCTTCGGCGTCTTCGCCATTTTGGTGTGGATCGCCTGGACGGCGCAGGTTTTCGCCTGGCCGCCGGGACTTGCTCGCGACATCGCTCGCCGGGCGCCTGAATTCGCCGTAAACGGCACATGGTTCAAAACCCTGCTCGGCATCGGTATCTGCGCCCTCTGGTTCGCACTGGCCTGGAAGCTGCCGCGCAAGCCGGGACGCGCCGCCGCCAACTGGGCAACGGGCATGACGATGCTGATCTGCCTCGGGGTGACGCTGCTGATGCCCTGGTTCGATCACAGCCGTAATTACAAGCCGATGGCCGAGTCGCTCCGACAAGCGCTCGCGTCGCGCACGGACGAATGCGTCGCCAGCGAAAAATTGCCCGATGCAATCCAGGTCATGCTCGATTACTACGTTGGCCTGCGCGTCGAACCTTCACGCGCCGACGCCACGCCTTGCCATTTGCTGCTGGCCTATGCCGACCGCAAGGAACGGAAACCCGGCGAAAAAGAGGGATGGGAGCCGGATTGGGTTTTCCAGCGGGGCGGCGGCAAGCAGTTTGAATCCTTGCACCTTTACACCCGTTCGGATCGTGACTGACAACTTCATCGTGCCACAGCGTTTGCGCGCATGGACGGCGCTTGCCTCGCATGCGCAGCGGCTCATAGGCAGGCCGCTGCCGACGTTGTTCGCGGACGATCCGGGGCGCGCCAAACGCCTCTCCTTGAGCCTCGGCAGTCCCGTCGAGCCAGATCGGGCCGCGATCGTCGCGGATTTTTCCAAGCACCTGCTCGACGACGCGGTGCTGGCCGAGCTCATCCAGCTCGCACGCGAAGCGCATCTGGACGAAGGCATCCACTGCCTTTTCACCGGCGAGCAGGTCAATTTCACCGAAGGCCGCGCGGCCGCTCACATGGCCATGCGCGGCAGTTGCCCGCCGCCACCCGGAAACAGTACGGGTGTCAGTTCGCTCGCCATGCGCGCCTTCGCGTTCGCGTTGCGCGACGGCAATCTCATCGGCAGCACCGGCAAGCCGTTGCGCCATCTGGTCAACATCGGCATCGGCGGCTCCGACCTCGGCCCCCGCCTCGTGAGCGAGGCACTGACCGATCTTTACGCCAACGAAAGCAGCCCGCGCGTCGACTTCGTCGCCAACATCGATCCGCGCGACATCGCCGCCGTGCTCGAACGCTCGGACGCCACGGATACGCTCTTTCTTGTTTCGTCGAAAAGTTTCGGCACGGCGGAAACGCTCGCCAATGCCGAGGCCGCGCGGCAATGGCTGCGGGCCTCGCTCGGCAGCGATGCCGACATCGGCGCGCATTTCGCCGCCGTCAGCAACGCGGAAAAAACCGCCGCCGCGTTCGGCATCCAGCCTGATCGTATTTTTCCGCTGCCTGAATGGGTCGGAGGGCGTTATTCGGTGTGGTCGGCCATCGGCTTGCCGGTACTTGCCGCCATTGGCGGCGCGTTCGACGAATTTCTCTCCGGTGGCTGGGCGATGGACGAACATTTCCGCACCACGCCCTTCGAGCGCAACATTCCGGTGTGGCTTGGACTCATCGGCCTGTGGAACACCGATTACCTCGCCATCGAAACCCTTGCCGCCCTGCCTTACGCGCACGGCCTGCGCAGTTTTCCCGCCTGGCTCCAGCAGCTCGAAATGGAGAGCAACGGCAAACACACCCTGCGCGACGGCTCCGAGTCCCTGTTGCATACCGCCCCCATCGTCTGGGGCGGCGCGGGCACCACCGGCCAGCACGCCTTTTACCAGTTGCTCTATCAGGGCACGCGCAAGGTCGCGCTCGATTTCATCGTCCCCGTCGGGGAAGACGAACCGCGCCAACGGGCGCTGGTCGAAAACGCGCTCGCGCAAGCCGCCGCCCTGATGGCCGGACGCGACTTCAACGCCTCGCGCGCCGCGCTCGCGCGCCGCGGTCTGCCCGCCGCCGAAATCGAACGCCTGGCGCCGCATCTCACTTGCACGGGCAACCAGCCCAGCACCACTTTATTGCTGCCCAAGCTCGATGCCTTCCACCTCGGCGCACTGCTGGCGCTCTACGAGCACAAGGTTTTCGTGCAGAGCTGGATCTGGGGCATCAATCCCTTCGATCAATACGGCGTCGAACTGGGCAAAGAGATGGCGCGCGCGCTGGCATTGGGCCACGCCGGCGCGCAGGATGCCTCGACGGCGCGGCTGGCCGCGGTCGCGGAATCTTTCCGGCAGCAGCTGTAGCAACACAGACCACCGGGTGCGCGCGTAAAGGGCGTGGTGCGGTAACGGGCGTTCGCAGGACCGCCGCCTGGGGCTATTCCGGAGCAAGCGCGGCGCAGGTATGATCGCCCCCATGCATTACAAGCGCGTGATCTCCTTCCTGCTGGCCGTGTGCGTGGCTGCCGTTTCCCTGCCGGGCGGCATCGCAGCCCCGATCGCGTATGCCGCGCAGACAGGGTCGGCTGCCCCCGCACACTGCCACGCAGCCGGTGCGGCCCACGACAGTGGCACACATCGCCACGCCGTCCCGGAAAAACACGATTGCCAAAGAACACGCCTCTCCCACGACTGTTGCGTGCCATGCGTGGCCATCGCGCCGCCTGCCCGCATCATGAGTCTTGCCGACGAACATGACACGCTCATCGCCCGCATGCCTGCTTGCCTGCGCCCCACCGAGCGCGCGGCGGACATCTATCGCCCGCCCTGGCGGCACGCCTGATTCCGGCTTTTCCGCTTTCCCCGCGCCCACGGCTTGTGCGACGCGGGCGACCCGCTTGACTTTTCGGGAGCGTTTCAAATGAATATGACGCATTACATGGAGCTTCTTGCCACCAACCAGCCGTGGAACCTGCTGCTGTTCATGGCCGTGCCAGTGGTGCTGGCCGAGACGGTGGCGATCACCGAGCTGTATCTGCTCTACAAACGCCGCTTCTCCGGCCCGGTACGGCAACTGAACCGTGCGGCGGGCACCGCCGTGGGGCTGTATTTCATCGGCGTCATCGTCTATCTGCTCATCAACGCCGTCGCGCCGATCACTCGAAACGGCGAATGGCGCACCATCCTCGATGTATTCGCGGTGGGCACATACCTCGTGAGCGGCGTGCCGCTGATCCTCGTCGCCTTGCAGGATCTGGGGATCATCCAGCGCGACTTGCCGGAAGAAAAAAAACTTGCCTGGCACGTCACCTACATCGCCGCCTTCCTCGTTTTCGGCCACCTCGCGATGATCGCGGGCATGACCGACCCGACACTCTTCGGCTACGAAGGCGCGCCGATGGCGCACGACATGCCCGCCGTGGAGACGCCCGCGATGGAGATGCCGACGCACGGCGCGGCACACTGAACGACAGGCGGAAAAGCGGCCCCCGCTTGCGGGCGGGGGCCGCTTTTTTCATGCCTGCCGCCGCGCCAGCGCCCAGCGCACATGTTCACGCACCAATGCCGAGGGCTCATCCGCCCGCGCCCGCAGGGCCGTGAGGACTTCCGGCGTTTTGGGCGCGTTGCCCAGCGCCACGGCGATGTTGCGCAACCAGCGTTCGTAGCCGATGCGGCGGATGGCGCTGCCTGCGGTGCGGGCCAGGAATGTCGCCTCGCTCCATGCGAACAACACCGTCAGCGGGGCGCGATCCAGATCGTGGCGCACCGCGAAATCCGCCTCCGCGCTCGGGCGGGTGTGGCGATTCCACGGACAGACGAGTTGGCAGTCGTCGCAGCCGTAGATGCGGTTGCCGATGAGCGGGCGCAGCGGTTCGGGAATGTGGCCGGGGTGTTCGATCGTGAGATAAGAGATGCAGCGGCGGGCATCGAGCGTATAGGGGGCGACGATGGCCCCGGTGGGGCAGGCTTCGATGCAGGCCTCGCAGGTGCCGCAATGACCGGCGACGGGCGCATCGAGCGGCAGGGGCAAGTCGATGAAGATTTCCCCGAGAAAGAAAAACGATCCGGCGTCGCGGCACAGCAGGAGCGTGTGCTTGCCGCGCCAGCCGAGTCCCGCGCGTTGCGCCAACTCCACTTCGAGCACGGGGGCGGAATCGGTAAACACACGGCAATGCGCGGGCGCGGCCGCCCCGATGCGTTCGGCCAAGCGTTGCAGGCGGGCACGCAAAACTTTATGGTAGTCGCGCCCCACGGCGTAGCGCGAGACATAGGCAAGGCCGCCGTCGGCAAGCGTCGCGGCGGCGCAGACGGCTTCGGGCCAGTAGTCCATACGCACGGAGATCACCCGACGCGCGCCGGGCACGAGTGTGGCGGGATGCGAACGTTCAGCTTCGTGACGCGCCATATAATGCATATCGCCGTGACGCCCCGCCGCGAGCCAGCGACGCAAACGCTCGCCCGCGCCGGGCAAATCGGCGGCAGCGATGGTCAGCGCCGAAAAACCCAGTTCCGCCGCCCAGCGCCGGATGTCGGCGGCCAGCGCGGTCAAGTGCGGCAGCGCGGTGGCATCCCTGACAGGTTCGAGCAGATGATCGTTTTCACTCATTCGTCCGATGATAAAGAGCTTGCAGCCAACGTGCAGCTTGCCGATGAAACCGCTACGCTCGTGCTTGGGGCGCGACTGGCGGCGGCGCTTGCGCCGGGGCTGAAAATCTGGCTCGAAGGCGATCTGGGCAGCGGCAAAACCACGCTCGTGCGCGGCGTGTTGCGGGCGCTCGGCCATGCCGGTACGGTAAAAAGCCCGACGTACACCTTGATCGAACCTTATGTAATTTCTAGAATTGAGCTATATCACTTTGATTTTTATCGCCTGGACAGCCCAGAAGAATTTCTCGACGCGGGGCTGGACGAATATTTTTCGGGATCGGGCGTCTGCTTCGTGGAATGGCCACGGCGAGCAGAACCTTATTTGACGGCCCCCGACGTCATCATCGCGCTGGCCGCGCACGACGGCGGGCGGCGGGTGATGATCTCGGCCAGAACGGAAACTGGAAGGACATGCCTGAAACGACTCATCGACCCGACGCCACCGGCCGGCCGGCCCGCTTCCTGAAGCGGCGCGAACTGCTGAAATATGCGGGCGCAACGCTCGCCCTGCTCCTCACGCCCAGCGGCGCGACGGCGGCGGGCGCGGCTCTGCTGGCGCTGCGGGTGTGGCCCGCCGAGGACTATACGCGCATCACCTTCGAGAGCCGCGCGAAGGTGTTTTTCAACTTCATGACGCTGAAAGGGCCCGACCGCCTCGTGGTGGACATGGAAGATGTCGATCTGCAAAGCGTGCTCACCAACCTGTCCGGCAAGGTGCTCGACAGCGATCCCTACATTGCCCGCATCCGCGCCGCGCAGAATCGCCCCGGCGTCGTGCGCGTCGTCGTCGATCTCAAGGCAGAGATCAACCCGCAGATTTTCACCATCGACCCGGTGGGCGAATACGGCCACCGCCTGGTGATCGACCTCTACCCCAAGGTTGCGCCCGATCCCCTGCTGGCACTCATCCGAACGCCGACTCCGCTCGACGCGGCGACGGGCGAACACCCGGAGAACCCGCCCACGCCCGATGTCACGTTGCCGCCCGGCGACGACACACTCGTCGTCAAAAACGACGCGCCCAAGCGCACCAAGCCCGCCCGCCCACCAGCGAGTCGCCTCTACACCATCGCGCTCGACCCCGGCCACGGCGGCGAAGACCCCGGCGCGATCGGGCGGCGCGGCAGCTACGAGAAAAACGTCACCCTCAGCATCGGGCGGCGTTTGAAGCGGATGATCGACGACACCCCCGGCATGCGCGCCATGCTCACCCGCGACGCCGATTTCTTCGTGCCGCTGGCGCAGCGCGTCACCAAGGCGCGCCGGGTGCAGGCCGACTTGTTCGTGTCGATCCACGCCGATGCTTTCGTGCGCCCGGAAGCGCGCGGCAGTTCGGTGTTCGTGCTCTCGGAAAAAGGGGCATCCAGTTCGGCGGCACGCTTGCTCGCGCAGCACGAAAACGAGGCCGATCTCATCGGCGGCGTCAATCTCGCCCGGCAGGACAGCCACCTCGCCCGCACCCTGCTCGATCTCTCGCAAACCGCGACGCTCAACGACAGCATGAAGCTCGGCCACGCCGTGCTCACCGCGTTGGGCGACGTCAACACCCTGCACAAAGGCTCGGTCGAACAGGCCGGTTTCGCGGTACTCAAAGCGCCAGATATCCCCTCGATCCTCGTCGAGACCGCTTTCATCAGCAACCCGGAAGAAGAAGAACGCCTCAACGACAACGCCTATCAGGAAAAAATGGCCGACGCCATCCTGCGCGGCATCCGGCGCTACTTCGACGCCAATCCGCCGATGCAAAGGTCGCCGATCGCGTAAGGACGACATCCAGGCCGGGCTACGTTTCCCTGCTGCAAGCATTGCGACGGCGTGACGACGCGAGCCCGAGGCTCCAAAATCGGTCATTCCGCCACCGGCCCTGCATTACATCCCGGGGCTGCATGCTAGACTTCGTGAAATTTTCCCGCTTCCCCGTCATGAACCTGATCGACCGCATCTCCCGCCAATTCGAGGACAGCGCCCACGCCAAGCTCGCCGCGATCGAATGGCTGGCTGCGCCCGTGGCGGAGGCGACCGAAGCCATGACCGGGTGCCTGCTCAACAACGGCAAGATCCTTGCCTGCGGCAACGGCGGTTCAGCCGCCGATGCGCAGCATTTCGCCGCCGAACTGGTCAACCGTTTCGAGATGGAACGCCCGCCGCTGGCCGCCGTGGCGCTCACCACCGATAGCTCGGTGCTCACGTCCATCGGCAACGATTACAGCTACGAGCAGGTTTTCTCGAAACAGGTGCTCGCCCTCGGACAACATGGCGACGTGCTGCTGGCGATTTCGACCAGCGGTAATTCCGCCAATGTGCTGGCCGCCATCGCCGCCGCGCATGAACGCGAGATGCGCGTCGTCGCGCTGACGGGCAAGGGCGGCGGCAAAATCGCGGAACAGCTGACTGCGAACGACGTTCACTTGTGCGCGCCCGTCGAACGCACCGCGCGCATCCAGGAAATTCACCTGCTCGTCTTGCACTGCCTGTGCGAAGGCATCGATTGTTTGTTACTTGGAGTAGAAGACCGATGAAAACCAGCCTGTTTTCCCCCCGCCGCGCCGTGTTGTTCGGCGCTTTCTGCGCGGCCGCCCTTCCCTTGCTGCAGGGCTGCTTCCCACTCGTTGCCGGTGGCGTCGTCGCGGGCGCGGTGATGATCGCCGACCGCCGCACATCGGGCACTTATGTCGATGACCAGTCGATCGAAATGAAGGCCGGCAGCCTCATCAAGCAACATTTCGGCACCCTCAATCACGTCAATGTCACTTCGTACAACCGCAATGTCCTGTTGACGGGCGAAGTGCGGGACGAACAGACCCAGGCCGAAATCCAGCGGCTGGCGGGCACCGTTGCCAACGTGCGCGCCGTCACCAACGAGCTGGTCATCGCGCCGCCTTCGTCATTGGGCGATCGCGCCAACGACGCCATGATCTCCACGAACGTGAAAACGCGCTTCCTGAACGACGGCAAATTCCACGCCAATCACGTCAAGGTCATCACCGAAGCTCACACCGTGTTCCTGCTGGGCATCGTCACGCACGCCGAAGGCGACGAAGCCGCCGAATTGGCCCGTAGCAGCAGCGGCGTACAAAAGGTGGTCAAGGTGTTCGAATATATCGACGGAAACCGGGCCGAAGTGCTCGACCACTCGAACGCCCACCGCAACGACCCGCCCGAAGTACCTGAAGCGCCGTAAGAAAAAGCATCAGGCGGCAAGCGCGTTCAGCAATTTTTGATGAATGCCGCCGAAGCCGCCGTTGCTCATCACGAGCACGTGGTCGCCGGGTTTCGTCTCGGCGACCACTGCCTTGACCAGGGCGGCGAGATCGTCGTGGCAGGACTGATGCTCACCCAACGGCGCGAGCGCGGCGGCCGCGTCCCAACCCAGATTGGCGGCATAGCAAAACACGCGATCGGCCTGTCGCAGGCTGTCTGCGAGCTTGTCCTTCATCGTGCCCAGCTTCATCGTGTTGGAACGCGGCTCCAGCACCGCAATGATGCGCGCTGCCGGGCCGACCTTACGGCGCAGGCCATCGAGCGTGGTGGCGATGGCGGTGGGATGGTGGGCGAAGTCGTCATAGACGGTGATGCCGCCCGCTTCGCCGCGGACTTCCAGCCGGCGCTTGACGTTCCTGAATGCCGAGAGCGCTTGCAGCCCGTCGCCGAGCGCCACGCCGACATGCCGCGCGGCCAGCAGCGCCGCGCAGGCGTTGGCGCGGTTGTGCACGCCGGTCAGTTGCCATTGCGTGCGGCCGATTTCGCCGCTGTCGTCGTAGATGACCAGCGAACCGTCGGCGTCGTCGCCTTCCACGCCCCAACCGTCCTTGAAGGCATTGAACCAGTCGACCGGCGTCCAGCAACCGCGCGCCAGCACCCGTTTCAGGCTGTCTTCGCGGGCATTGGCAACGATGCGGCCCGTGGCGGGCAAGGTGCGCACGAGATGGTGGAACTGCGTCTCGATGGCGGCAAGGTCCGAAAAGATGTCGGCGTGATCGAATTCGAGATTGTTGAGGACCAGCGTGCGCGGGTGGTAATGCACGAACTTCGAGCGCTTGTCGCAGAACGCGGTGTCATACTCGTCGGCCTCGATCACGAACAGCGGCGTCTTGCCCACGCGGGCGGAGACGCCGAAATCCAGCGGCACGCCGCCGATCAGGAAACCGGGATTGAGTCCGGCTTTTTCGAGGATGAAAGCGAGCATCGCCGCCGTGGTGGTCTTGCCGTGCGTCCCCGCCACGCCGAGCACCCAGCGCCCCTGCAACACGTTTTCGGCCAGCCATTGCGGGCCGGACACGTAAGGCAAGCCCTGATCGAGGATCGCCTCCAGCAAGAGATTCCCGCGAGAGATGGCGTTGCCGATCACGAACATATCGGGTTTGAGGGCGGTCTGTCCGGCGTCGAACCCTTCGGAGAGCGCGATGCCCGCCGCTTGGAGTTGATCGCTCATCGGCGGATAGACGTTGGCGTCGCAACCCGTGACGAGATGCCCGGAGGCCGCCGCCAGTTGCGCCACGCCGCCCATGAAAGTGCCGCAAATGCCAAGAATGTGGATATGCATGGAAACAGAGGCCCCGTGTAGAATGCGCGGCATTCTACCCGAAGCCGGAGGCGGTTCCCCCCAGCATGGCGCAACATGGCTCTTCTTTCCGGGGCGCACAACGCCGCCGCGAGATCGCTGCGCTGGCCGCGCGCATGATCGCCGAGGATGGCGTCGCGGATTTCGGCTTCGCCAAGCGCAAGGCTGCGCGGCAGCTCGGCATCGACGAGGGCGATTCCCTGCCCGCCAACGCCGAAATCGAAGCCGAATTGCGCACCTGGCAGGCCCTCTACCAAGGCGAAGAACTCGCCGCGCGCCTTGCGGGCATGCGCGCAGCGGCGGTCGGGCTGATGCGGCGGCTTGAGGCATTCCACCCGTATCTCACCGGCGGCGCGCTCGAAGGTACTGCGGGCCGCTACGCCGAAATCGAGCTCGACCTGTTCCCGGAAAGCGCCAAAGAGGTCGAAATTTTCCTGCTGGATGCGGGGATCTCCTTTGAACATCGGGAAGTGCGCAAAACGACGCCCGATGCGCCGGAAATCGTTTTCGCGCTCGATTGGGAGGACGTTCCCGTGCGCTTGTCCCTCTATCCTGCCGCCGCCGAGCGCGCCCGCAAACAGCCGCGCGCCCGCCTGCCGCAGGTAGAAGCGCTGCTCGCCGCCGCGGGTACGCCACCCTGACCGCCGCTGCGGGCACACCACCCTGACCGCATGCTCCCGTACGGGGCCGCCCGATGTTCGCCCCGCCCCGCCCACGGCTCGTCGTAATCATCCCACTAGACAAATTGTTGCCAACTGCGCCAAACTGCGGAGATGAGGCAACAAAAGCGCGGCAAAACGCCGTCACCTCCCTCCCGTCGCATCCTGGCGCTGCATGGCCCCAATCTCAACCTGCTCGGCACGAGGGAGCCGGAAGTCTATGGCCGCGCCACACTCGCCAGCATTCACGAAGCCATGGAAGCGCGCGCGCGCGCCGACGCAGTGTTGCTCGAATCGTTCCAGAGCAATCACGAAGGCCAGCTCATCGACCGCATTCAGGCGGCCGCGGTGGAAGGCATCGACTTCATCATCATCAACCCTGCCGCTTACACCCACACCAGCGTCGCGTTGCGTGACGCACTGGCGGCGGTGCGCATTCCGTTCGTGGAAGTCCACCTTTCCAACATCCACGCGCGCGAATCCTTCCGCCACCACTCCTATTTTTCCGACCTCGCGCAAGGCGTGATCTGCGGCCTCGGTGTCCACGGATACCTGGCGGCGCTGGATTTCGCCCTTGTCCAGCTGCGGGTGCGCGCCGGCTGACGCCCCCGTGGCGGCCAGCCGGACATATCTGCCATCCCAGCCCATACCCGCTTCCCCGGAGTGTCATCATGGATTTACGTAAACTCAAGAAGTTGATCGATCTCGTTCAAGAATCGGGGATTTCCGAACTCGAAGTCACCGAGGGTGAGGAAAAAGTCCGTATCGCCAAGCATCTGAATACGGGCGTCGTGGCGGCGCAGCCGATCTACGCCCCGCCGCCCGCCGCCCCGGCCATCGCCGCGCCCACGGCCAGCGAGAAGGACGCCGATGCGCTGCCCGAAGGCCATGTCGTGAAATCTCCGATGGTCGGCACCTTCTACCGCGCCAGCGCGCCGGGCGCCGAGCCGATGGCCGCCGTCGGCCAGAGCGTGGCCGTGGGCGATCACCTGTGCATCATCGAGGCGATGAAGCTGATGAACGAAATCGAATCCGACGCCGCCGGCACGATCAAGGCCATCCTGGTGGAGAACGGGCAGCCGGTCGAATTCGGACAACCGCTGTTCGTGATCGGCTGAAAATCATGTTCGAGAAAATACTGATCGCCAATCGCGGGGAAATCGCCCTGCGGGTGCTGCGCGCCTGCCGCGAACTGGGCATCAAGACTGTCGCCGTGCATTCCGAGGCGGACACCGAGGCCAAGTACGTGAAGCTCGCGGACGAATCCGTGTGCATCGGCCCCGCGCCCTCGGCGCAAAGCTACCTCAATGTGCCCGCCATCATCTCGGCGGCGGAAGTCACCGATTCCGAGGCCATTCACCCCGGCTACGGCTTTTTGTCGGAAAACGCCGATTTCGCGGAGCGTGTCGAGCAGTCCGGCTTCGTATTCATCGGCCCGAAGCCGGAGACGATCCGCTCGATGGGCGACAAAGTTGCGGCCAAGAACGCGATGAAGGCAGCGGGCGTGCCCTGCGTACCCGGCTCCGACGGTGCGCTGCCGGACAATCCGAAAGAAATCGTGGCCATCGCCAAGAAGATCGGCTATCCGGTCATCGTCAAGGCGTCGGGCGGCGGCGGCGGACGCGGCATGCGGGTGGTGCACACCGAGGCGGCGCTCCTGAACGCGGTGGCAACCACGCAGGCCGAAGCGCAGGCCGCCTTCGGCAATCCCATGGTGTACATGGAGAAATACCTCGAAAACCCGCGCCACGTCGAAATCCAGATTCTGGCCGACGAGCACGGCAACGCCGTCTATCTTGGCGAGCGCGACTGCTCCATGCAGCGCCGCCACCAAAAAGTGATCGAGGAAGCGCCCGCGCCCAACATCGACCGCAAGCTCATCGCCACCACGGGTGAGCGTTGCGCCAAGGCGTGCCGCAAGATCGGCTATCGCGGCGCGGGCACCTTCGAATTCCTGTACGAGAAAGGCGAATTCTTTTTCATCGAGATGAACACACGTGTGCAGGTCGAGCACCCGGTCACCGAATTCATCACCGGCATCGACATCGTGCAGACCCAGATCCGCGTCGCCGCCGGAGAAAAACTTCCCTTCCGCCAACGCGACATCCAGTTTCACGGCCACGCCGTCGAATGCCGGATCAACGCGGAAGATCCGTTCAAGTTCACGCCCTCGCCGGGGCGGATCACCGACTGGCACACGCCGGGCGGCCCCGGGGTGCGGGTCGACTCGCATGTCTACGCCGACTATATGGTGCCGCCGCATTACGATTCGATGATCGGCAAGCTCATCACCTACGGCGACACACGCGAGCAGGCGATCCGCCGCATGCGCATCGCCCTCTCCGAGATGGTCGTCGGCGGCATCAAGACCAATGTGCCGCTGCACCAGGCCCTGATGCTCGATGCCCAGTTCCTCAAGGGCGGCGCGAGCATCCACTATCTCGAAGAACGCCTGGCCGACATCAACGAACTCAAGGTCGATTGAGGGCCGCCCGCCGTGTGGCGCTCGGTTTCGATACAGACCGAAGCGGAGCGCGCCGAAGCGCTCTCGGAAGCGCTGCTCGATGCGGGCGCGTGCTCGGTGTCCATCGAGGACGCCGATGCGGGCACGCCGGAGGAGACGCCGCAATTCGGTGAGCCCGGCGAGGCCCCGGCGAGCCTGTGGACGCACAGCAAAGTGATCGCGCTGCTCGATGCGAACACCCCCGCGGCCAGCATCGTGAAGACCGCGGCGCGGGCGGCGGGGCTGGCAAGCGCGCCCGCCTTTACCTGCGAAGACGTCGCGGAACAAAACTGGGTGCAGCTCACGCAAAGCCAGTTCGCGCCCATCCAGATCAACGAGCGCCTGTGGATCGTCCCTTCCTGGCACGAGGCGCCCGATGAGACTGCGATCAACATCGAACTCGACCCCGGCATGGCCTTCGGCACCGGCTCGCATCCAAGCACGCGGCTTTGCCTGGACTGGCTGTGCGAAACGGTGCGGCCGGGCTGCACGGTGCTCGATTACGGCTGCGGGTCAGGCATTCTCGGCATCGCCGCCGCCCGCCTCGGCGCGGCCGTGGCGCTCGGTGTCGACATCGACGAGCGCGCATTGGAAGCGGCGCGGGATAACGCTGCGCGAAACGGCGTCGGGGCCACGTTGCGCGTCCAGCACTCCAGCGCGCCGCAGAAGGACACATTCGATCTCGTCGTCGCCAACATTCTCACCAACCCGCTGTGTGTGCTCGCACCCGCCATCGCCGCGCACATCGCCCCCGGCGGACGGGTGGCGCTCTCCGGCGTACTGAAGCAGCAGGCGGAACAAGTCATCGCCGCCTGGTCGCCCTGGGTGGCACTGACGGTCGGCGCGACGCACGAAGGCTGGGTGAGGCTTCAAGGACAACGCCCAGGTGGTGTGCGCTCATAGAATAGAATGTTCAGAATCTGCGCGTTGCGTGGGTGATGATTTATCATCTGGTGTTTTGTATTCGCTGGTTAGGGTGCGTTTTCGATGCTGACCCGTTGCCCAGGCTGCCAAACCGTTTTCCGCCTCACGTCGGATCAGCTGCTCGCCCGGCAGGGACGAGTGCGCTGTGGCAATTGCCTGCACGCTTTCAACGCCCTCGACCATCTGGCGGAATCCGACCCCAAGGCCGGACAACCATCGCCCGGTGGCAATAAACAGTCTTCCGGCGGGCAGGCGGGAACCCGCTCCACTTCACCCGGCGCAAAATCCGCCGGCGCCCCGGCGGCTCCGCCTGCTTCGCCTGCCGCACCGACGCCTGCTGCACCGACGCCGTCCCCGCCCGCCACATCGACGCCCCGCCCGCCCGCCGCCACGGGCAGCGCATCACCGGCCATCTCGAAAGTCGTTGCGCACCTCCCGAGCACACCGCAGCCCGTGCCAGATACGGACGGCTTCACCGTCGAGGAAATTTTCCCGCCGCGCACCGGCATACCCGAGCATCCGTTCACGCCGCCACGCCCGGTGCTGGCTCCGGTCGTCAGGAAAACGTCGCAGCGCTCGTTGAGCGAGCTCGATTTTTCGTCCTCGGTCGACAAGAAATCCACCGTGCCGCGCCCGGTACAGTGGAGCGCCTCGCAGGATTTCCCGACGCTGGAACTACACGAGCCGGAAGCCGCACCGCCGCCTCCACCTCCGCCACCGCCTCCATCGCCGCCACCCGCGCCCACTCCGCCCGTAGCCCGGAGCATTACGCCACCGGCTCCCGAGCAAGCGCCGCCCGCGCCGCGCGAAACAAAGCAACCGAAAACCCTGGAAAAAACGCCGCCACTTTCGGTCGTGCTACCCAGCCCTGTACCACCCAGCCCTGTACCACCCAGCCCCGTACCACGCCCCGCCCCGCCCCGCCCCGCCCCACCTCCGGTTGCAATCGTCACGCCGGTGGCGGCCGTTGCCCCGGCGCCTATCCCACCCCCACCGCCGGTGGTAAACCTGCCCCCGCCACCGGTAGTGAACCTGCCTCCACCGCCAGTGGTGAACCTGGCGCCGACCCCGGCGCCCACACCGAGCGCAGTGCCGCCACGTCCCGTCCCACCCAAGGCGACGCCGCCGCTTGCGCCTCAAACACCACCCGCTCAGGCCGAACCGCCGCCAGCGGCGCCGGAGAAAACGCCGGCGCCCTCGCTGTTCGCCGCATTCCCGTCACTGACGCTGTCCAGTGAGGGCGAGGGTGAGGAAGATTCCCTCTTTTCCCGCTTCCCCAAGGTCACGCGCGACCGCAAAGAGCGGGAAAAACCGGAAAAAGCCGCCAAGCGCGGCAGCAAACATGGCAAGCAGGCGAAGGGAAAAGCCGCCGGCAAGGACACCAAGAAACCGTCGGCCGTGCAGGCAACGGGCGAAGTCGTCAACGAGGACGTACTGAGCGAGTTGATCTCGAAGTTCGGCGTCGAGGCCAAAATCGACCAGATCGAGGCCGAGATCAACGCCGAACGCAAGGTGACTTCCATCTTGTCCCGTCTCCGGGCCAACATGAAGCCACCGCCCGACGCGACGCCCTCCAAACCGCCGCTTTCGCCGCCGCCGTCCTTCACACATTCCCTCTCCAGCACGGCAGAGGAAATTCCCGCTCTCGCAGTCAAAACCGTCAGCGCAGTGGAGTCCCACGCCGAAGCGTACGGCAGCAGCCATCGCCCGGCGGCGGCTCGTTCCCACACCGCCATGCGTGCCGCGGTCTGGGGGTTAGGGGTGCTGCTGTTCGTGCAGGCGCTTTTTTTGTTCCGGCATGACATCTCGCGCACGCTGCCCGCCACGCGCGCGTTTTTCGTCGCCGTCTGCGGTAGCTTCGGTTGCGCCATGCCGCTGCCCCGAGACAAATCGCTCATCAAGATCAGCGATAATGACTGGGGCATCGGTTGCCGCGATGACGATTCCGGCGTGTGCACACTGCACGCCGAAATCATGAATCAGGAAGAGTTCGAACAGGATTGGCCGCACCTCGAACTCACCCTGCTCAACGCCATCAAACAGCCGATCGCCCGCCGCGCGTTTACGCCGCAGCAGTGGGCGCCGACGCAATTGCTGGAAAAAGGCAGCATCCCGCCTCTCACCACCGTCGATGTCAATCTGGATATAAAAATCAACGCCAAACCGGAGTACTTCCGCGTTGAATCCTTCTACCCATAGCGTGCGCCGTCCCACGGGCTCTCACCAAACGCGGCACGGTATGCGGCCTCGATGTCCCGGCGCGCGGGATGATGGTTCTGCCCGCCGCGATGCCCGATCTTGATCGCGCCCATCACCGCCGCGAGCCGTCCGCAGGCAAGCCAATCCCAACCTTGCCCGATGCCGTAGAGCAACCCGGCGCGATAGGCATCGCCGCAGCCGGTGGGGTCGGTCAAGGCCGCCGCCTCGACGATGGGAATCTCGAACACTTTGCCGGCCGTATAGATGCGCGAGCCTTCGCCGCCGAGCGTCACCACCAGCGCGTCGACTTCGGCGGCCAATGCTTCGATGCTGCGCCCGGTTTTGTCGCACATCAGGCGCGCTTCGTAGTCGTTGACCGTGCAGTAACGGGCGAGCCTCAGGCAATGCAGCAATTCGTCGCCGACAAAAAGCGGCAGCGCCTGACCGGGATCGAACATGCAGGGCACGCCGGTTTCGGCAAAGCCTTTGAGGTGGCGCAGCATGCCGTCGCGTCCATCGGGGGAAACGATGGCCAGCTGCGCCCCGGCGGCCTTGCGGACGTCGTTCTCGTGCGAATACATCATCGCGCCGGGGTGAAAAGCGGTGATCTGGTTGTCGTCCGTGTCAGTGGTGATGAATGCCTGTGCGGTGTAGGTGCCCGGCACGTGACGAACGAAATCCTGCCGCAGTCCGAGGTGTTCGAGGCGGCGGCGATAGTCCGCGGCATCATCGCCCACCGTGGCGACGATGAGCGCCTCGGCGCCGAGCAGATTCAAACTATAGGCGATATTGCCCGCACAGCCGCCGAACTCGCGGCGCAATTCCGGCACGAGAAAAGAGACGTTCAGGATATGAATTTGCTCGGGCAGGATATGATTTCTGAAACGATCGCCAAACACCATGATGTTATCGTAGGCCATTGAACCGCAGACGAGGATGGACATGAAGCGCTCCGCCATTTTTGATGAAATGCGATTATATGGCCCGCCTTGGCCGTTTCGTTCAGTGAAACCGCCGCGCAAACCCGTTCTCCAACAGTAATAATGCCGCCTTGGTCTTGTTATATTTTTGCGGACGCACATGCTCATCCACCCCAATTTCAATCCCGTCGCGCTTTCCCTCGGCCCGCTCGCCGTACGCTGGTATGGGCTGACCTATCTGTTCGCCTTCGTCTGTTTCATCGCACTCGCCCGCCTGCGTGCGCGCCAACGCCCCGAACTGGGCTGGAACGCCGAATCCATCGCCGATCTGCTTTTCTACGGCATGCTCGGCGTCATTATTGGCGCACGCCTGGGTGAAGTGCTATTTTTCATGCCCGATTACTATCTGGCCCATCCCGCCAAGATGCTCGCGGTATGGGAGGGCGGCATGAGCTTTCACGGCGGCTTTCTCGGCGTACTGCTGGCAATGTGGTTTTACGCACGCCAGCACGGGCGCAGCTTCTGGGAGATCACCGACTTCATCGCGCCGATGGCGCCGCTCGGACTGGCCGCCGGGCGCATCGGCAATTTCATCAACGGCGAACTGTGGGGCCGCCCGATGGATGAACCGCTCATGCCCTGGGCGATGATTTATCCAAATGTGGACGACATCCCGCGCCATCCCTCGCAGCTCTACCAGGCATGCGGCGAAGGGCTGCTGCTGTTCGTGCTGCTGTGGTGGTTTTCATCCCGGCCCCGCCCGCCGCGCGCGGTTTCCGGGTTTTTCCTGGCCGGATACGGCCTCCTGCGCTTCATCGCCGAATATTTCCGCACCCCCGATCCGGGCATCTTCAGCAGCCTCGGGCTGGGATTGACCACCGCGCAATGGCTGTGCGTACCGATGTTCCTTGTCGGCATCGGAATTCTCACGCACACCTGTGTCATTCGTCATTCCTGAACGAAATGCGCTGCGTTTATAGTGGGTCGCATGAGTATCCTGACGTCCTTCAGGGACGCTTCGATCCGCATCAAACTGCTGCTGGCCAGCACGACCGTGCAAGTCGTGCTGCTGGTGCTGCTGCTTGCCAACAGCGTACGGCTGATGGACGATGCCACCCGCGCCAATCTCGACGACATGATCGCCCAAAACGCGACCCTGTTGAACGCGATGGCCGTCGCCTACATCGACCAGCCCAATTTCGACCCTCTACAGGACACGCTGGGCGAGCTGCTTACGCAGGCCGAGGATGGACTCATTTACGTCCGTTTCGGTGACGCAGCCGGCAACATCCTGCTGCACTCGGGCTTGCCGGAGATGCGGGATTTGCCGCCACCCGATGTGGATTCCACCAGCGGCAACCTGGACACCACGATCGCCGTTTTGCTCGACCGTCAGCTGGTCCATGTTCGCCGCCCGCTGCTGCTGCCGCACAATCAGGTCGGCTTTCTGCAATTCGGCGTCTCCAACAAGCAACTACTCGAAGCCCGGCGCTCGGTTCTGAAACAGGGCGGGATGATCGCCATCGTCGAAATCCTCGCCACCATCGTCCTGCTGTCGGCCATCGCTTATGTGCTGACCAGCCGCCTCACGCGCATGGTGGCGGGCAGCCAGGCCCTGGCCGAGGGCGAGCTCGATCACCGCTTGCCCGACGAGGGCGGCGATGAACTCACGCTGCTGGCCCGCCACTTCAACGTCATGGCCAGCGCGCTTCAGCAGCGGATCAGCGATCTGCAAAGCACCGCGGAGCGGCTCAAGTCGAGCGAGGAGCGTTACGCACTCTCCATTCGCGGTGCCAACGATGGCTTGTGGGATTGGGACATCGTCGGGGATCGCGGCCACTTTTCGCCCCGCTTCTACGAGATACTCGGCTTGCCCGTCGACGCCTCGGCATCGGACGCGTCGCCCATGGAGGCGCCCACGACGATTTTTTATTCCCGCCTGCACCCGGACGAAGTCGTCTCCTTCCATACCCGGCTGATCGAGCACTTCAAGGGCATCACGCCGCAATTCATGATCGAGCACCGCATCCAGCACGAAGACGGCGCGTACCGCTGGATCATGACGCGCGGCGTGGCGCAACGCAGCGCAAACGGGCGCGCCATCCGCATGGCAGGTTCGATCAGCGACATCCACCAGCGCAAGCGCGCCGAGCAACAGCTACTGCACGACGCCATGCACGACGGCTTGACCGGCCTGCCCAATCAGGCGCTGTTCATCGAGCACTTGCGGCAGGCGCTGGCGCAACGGGAACGCGATGCGAGTTTTCGTTTCGCGGTGCTGGCGATCAACCTCGAACGCTTCCATCTCATCAACGACAGCTACAGCCACGCGGCGGGCGACCGCCTGCTCTGTCAGGTCGCCAACTATTTCGTCAGCCAGCTGCGCGGCGGCGACATCGTGGCGCGGCTGTCCGCCGACCAGTTTGCCATCTTGCTGCACGGCGTCGCCTCCACGGGCGAGGCGCTGGAGACCGCGCGCCATCTGCTCGAACTGCCTGATTTCGTCGCGCTCGGCACCCGGCAAGCGCTCCACATGAAATGCCGCATCGGGCTGGCGACGAGCGAAGACGGCGGCGATGCCGAAACCCTGCTGCGCGACGCCGACAATGCCTTGCAGGCGGCGCGAAAGGGCGAGGCCGCCCCGATCAAGATCTTTCAGGCATCGATGCATACCAAGGTGCTCACCACGCTGACGCTGGAAACCGAACTGCGCAACGTGCTGTCGGCCAAGGAGCTGCTGGTCGCCTATCAGCCCATCGTCCGCCTGTTCGACCGCAGCATCGCCAGCTTCGAGGCGCTGGCGCGCTGGCATCACCCGATGCGCGGCTTCATTTCGCCCGCCACGTTCATCCCGCTGGCCGAAGCGCTCGACCTGATCCACGAACTCGGCCTGTTCATGCTCAACCGCACCTGTCTCGACATTCTGGAGTGGCAACGCATCACCGGCACGGAGCCACCGCCGGTGAGCGTCAACCTCTCCGCGAAACAACTGGCGCGCCCTGATCTCGCCAACGAACTGTTCGACATCATCGCCGGGCACGGACTCGCGCCCGAACGGCTCCGGTTCGAGGTCACGGAAAGCCTGCTCACCCACTCCAGCGGCCCGGACATCGACACCTTGCGCAAGCTGCGCGAAGCGGGCATCGCGGTGCTGATCGATGACTTCGGCACCGGCTATTCGGCCCTGAGCTATCTGCACACCATTCCATGTGACATCGTCAAGCTCGATGGCTCTTTCATCGGCTCCGTCACCACCGACCCACGCCTGCGCGCCATCGTGCGGCACAGCATCGGGCTGGCGCACGATCTGGGCATGTCGGTCGTGGCTGAATGCATCGAAAGCGAAGATCAGTCACACATGCTGCGCTCCATCGGTTGCGACTTCGGGCAGGGTTTCCTATTCTCGAAGCCAGTGCCCGCCGACGAAGCCTGCCAGCTGTTCCAATACCCCGATACAAGGAAACCATCGCCTTGAAGAACCGCATCCGCCTGAGCGAAATTTTCGCCATAGGCGCACTCCTTGCCATCAGCGGAGCACTTCGGGCACAAACACCGGAGAGCGGCGACCCCGGACACGAGCAGACTGCGCCGACTTCGTCCAGCCCATTCAATTTCGACACCAAGAACATCCAGTTCTCGGGCTTCGGCACCCTTGGCATGATCTATACCCATGACAAGGAAGTGCGCTACATCCGCCCGAGCACCAACCACCCCGGTCACGAAAACCCCGATCTCGGCCCCGACACGGTGCTCGGCGTGCAGGCAAACGTTACGCTCGGCTCCCATGCCGCGCTGGTGCTACAGGCCATCAGCCGCGAAAGCACCCTGGGCAGCTACAAGCCACGTGCCAGCCTCGCCTTTCTCTCTTACGCCTTCACCCCGAACGTCACTGTGCGCGCCGGGCGGCTGCGTACGCCGTTTTTCATGCTCTCCGAGTCGATCGACATCAATTACGCGAATCCGTGGATACGTCCGCCATCCGAGATTTACAGCATGTTCCCGTTCTCGGAACTCAACGGCGTCGATCTGCTGCTCACTTTCGGCGGCATCGGCGGCTTCGACGTCGAACTGCACCCTTACTACGGCACGAGCGATCTGCCCATCTATCAAGACGGCAAAGGACATCTGAAAAACGTCCGGGGGCTGAACATCACCGCCACGAGCGGGCATTTGACCCTGTTTGCCGGGTACGGCCAGACCGATTTCTCCCTGAAATGGCGCGGTCAGGATCTCCAGACGCTTTCCCAATACCTGCGGCAGCCCATCGTCCTCAACGGCAACGACATCCTGCGGGATTTGTCCGGCAGCGACGGCAAAGGCAGTTTCGGCGTGGCGGGCATCCAGTGGGATGACGGCAAGTGGCTGTTCATCGGAGAGTACAACCGGCTACGCGCCAACCGTTACGCGCATCGCGCCCATGCGTGGGAGCTCACCGCCGGCCGCCGTTTCGGCGAATTCATGCCTTACGTCACCCTCGCCAGCCACACCGAAGACCGGCCCATCACGACGAAGCGGGTCGCGCTCGCCATGGCCATACCGGGAGTAGCCGAACAGCTCAACGAAGCCGTGGATGCGTTCCTCGCCTCCCGCAACCTGTCGCAAAGCAGCGCCACACTCGGCCTGCGCTGGGACTTTTACAAGAACACCGCGTTCAAACTTGAATTCGCCCACACCCGCATCCACAACCGCAGCTGGGGCAGTTTCTTCCCGGAAAACCCGAATGATCCGCCCGCTACGTTGAACCAGCGCATGTGGAAGCGTTCCATCAACACCTTAGGCGTCAGCGTCGATGTCACGTTCTAGGCTCATCTCCCCGCTTCGCACGGTCGTGGCCTGCGCATTCACCGCGCTGCTGCTGGGCACGGCCCCGTTCGTGCGCTCCGTCGCGGCCGAGCCGGACAAAGCCACCGCCGCCGCGTCGGGCGTCCAGCTCGTCACTTCCGCCAAGGGGGCGGTGAACGTCCTCTCTCGCGAAGAGGCCACGCAATTGCTGCTGGGCCACCGCAACCGCTTGAACGACGGCACCCCCGTCACCCTGATCGACCTGCCTTCCGGCCAAATCCGCGCCAGGCTCTACCAGATACTCACCGGCAAGAACCCGGTGCAGGTGCGCGCCAACTGGTCACGGCTGGTCTTCAGCGGCCGCGTGCGCCCGCCCCTCGAAGCCTCCAACGAAAACGAGGCGCTCGAATGGCTGATCAACACCCCCAATGCCATCGGCTATCTGCCCTCCGCTGTAAACGACAAGCGCATCAAGGTGCTGCTGCTCGTCGACGGCTGAACGAAATCAGACGCCCCCCTTCGGCCATGAGCAAAGACGCTACGGCGTCTTGCCGTTTTCGTGCGTCCTTGCGCGCGGGCATTGGCAAAGCAGGGACGACCAAAAACAAAGACGGGATGCCTTTCGGCATCCCGTTCCCAACGAGCGTATTGCCGCCGGATACTCAGTCCGGCGATGACTCCCTCCTGCGTATTACCTCCCTCCTCTCTATCTTCCCTCCCTGTCGGACTCCGGTTCCCGGCCGGCGCCGACTTTGGCGGTCGCACCGCTTTTCTGCTTTCGACGACCGCCAGCGGGTGCTACATGACGGTACTGTCTCGATACAAAATGATACCCGTATCACCCCGTCCCCCTCTATTCTTAGATCGTTCCCTTCGTGCGAAATGTCCCTTTTCATTCGTAAAACCCGCAATGGCATCTTTCATGAAATCTCCTAGCCGCCGCTGGCCGCGCTTTGCACTGATCGCGCTCGGCATCGTCATGCTCGCCGCCTGCGGCTGGCTCGGTGCGCGCCTGCTGCCCGGCAACGGCGACGAGCGCGCGCTCTACCAGTTCGCCACCGTGCAACGCGGCGACATCGAGGATCTCGTCACCGCCACCGGCACCCTGCAACCGCGCGAATATGTCGATGTCGGCGCGCAGGTATCCGGGCAGTTGAAGAAAATCCACGTGCAGGTCGGCACCGAGGTCCAGGCGGGCGATCTGCTCGCGGAAATCGACTCCACCGTTTATCTCTCCAAGGTCGATGCGGGCCGCGCCCAGCTGCGCAACCAGAAGGCGCAGCTCAAGGAGCGCGAAGCACAACTGACGCTGGCGCAAATCCAGTTCCGCCGCCAGAAGGCGCTGATGGCCGAGGAAGCCACCACCGAAGAAGCCCTGCAAACGGCGGAGGCCACGCTGAAATCCGCCGAGGCCGCGCTCGAGGCCCTGCGCGCCCAGATCGAGCAGACCGAATCCACCCTGCGCGGCGATGAGGCCAATCTGCAATACGCCCGCGTGCTCGCGCCGATGAACGGCACCGTGGTATCGATCAGCGCCCGGCAGGGGCAAACGCTCAACACCAACCAGCAAGCGCCGACCATTCTGCGCATTGCCGATCTATCGACGATGACCGTGCAGACGCAGGTTTCCGAAGCCGACATCGGGCGCCTCGCGCAAGACATGAAGGCGTACTTCACCACCCTCGGCAACCAGAACAAGCGCTGGTACGGCACGCTGCGGCAGATCGAACCGACGCCCACCACGACCAACAACGTGGTGCTCTACAACGCGCTGTTCGATGTCCCCAACCCCGACGGGCGGCTGATGACCGACATGACCGCACAGGTGTTCTTCATCGTCGCGCAGGAGAAGAACGTGCTTCAGATTCCGCTGGGCGCGTTGCAGCAAACCGCGCGCCCACGCGGCGCGGGCCGCCGCGGCACGAACGCGCGGAGCGCACAGAACGCGCAACATGCCGCCGCGCCGCAGGCGGACGCCGCCAACGAACAGACGATGGCTGCACCCGATACGCTCGATACGCCCGCCCATGCCGCCGCGCAAAAACCGCGCGCCCGCAAGAGCACCGTGAAGGTGCTCGCGGCCAACGGCAAGCTGATCGAGCGTGAAGTCGAAATCGGCGTCAGCAACCGCATCCAGGCCGAAGTCGTCTCCGGCCTCACGGAAGGCGAAAAAGTCGTCTCCGGCCGGGCGGACAACTCGGCGCAAGCCGCGAACGTGCCCGCCACCGCCCGCCGCGCACCGCCGCCTCGCATATGAATCCCCCCGACAACGGCGCCGGCCGCGCCCTGATCGAGCTGTCCGGCGTCACGCGCAGCTTCACCAACGGCGAGGTGCAGACCAAGGTGCTGTACGGCATCGACCTCACCCTCTATCCGGGCGAATTCGTGGCCATCGTCGGGCAATCCGGCTCCGGCAAGTCGACACTGATGAACATCCTCGGCTGCCTCGACCGCCCCAGCTCCGGCACCTATCGTTTCATGGGGCGCGACGTGGCCGGGTTCGACCGCGACGAGCTGGCGCGCATGCGGCGTGAAACCTTCGGCTTCGTGTTCCAGAGCTACAACCTCCTGGGCGGCTCCACGGCGCGTGAAAACGTGGAAGTGCCTGCCGTCTATTCCGGCATGCCGCCCCACGAGCGCCACGAACGCGCCGAGACGCTGCTCACCGCGCTCGGACTAGGCGAGCGCGGACGATATCGCCCCGGCCAACTCTCCGGCGGGCAGCAGCAGCGCGTCTCGATTGCCCGCGCGCTGATGAACGGCGGGCGCGTCATCCTTGCCGATGAGCCGACCGGCGCGCTCGACAGCCAAAGCGGCGAGGAAGTCATGAAGCTCCTCACCCAGCTCTCCGCCGAAGGCCATACCGTCATCCTCATCACCCATTCGCACGAAATCGCCCAGCAGGCGCACCGGATCATCGAAATCCGCGACGGGCGTGTCCTCTCCGACCCCGGCCCGCAGCGCCCCAAAGCCCCCGAGCCGAATTTCACCCCCCAACTCGACCGCAGTTCGTCGATAACCGACATCATCGAAGCCACCCGCACGGCATTGCGGGCGCTCAGGGCGAACCTGTTCCGCTCGGCGCTCACGCTCCTGGGGATCGTCATCGGCGTCGCTTCGGTCATCGTCATGCTGGCCATCGGCGATGGCGCCAAACAAAATGTCGTCAACCAGATCAGCGCCCTGGGCACCAACCTTCTCACGGTCATCCCCGGCGCACCCAACCAGCGCGGGCGCGACAGCAGCGCGACCCTGGTCATCGAAGACGTCCAGGCCATCGGCGAACTCGACAACGTACTGGCTGCCGTGCCGGAGCAAAGCGCCACCGTCACCCTGCGCGCCGGCAGCATCGACCATAGCTCCAGCGTCAATGCCACATCATGGGAGTACACCATCGCGCGCGACTGGGCCCTGGCAAGCGGCACCTTCTTCAGTGCCGAAGACGAAGCCAGCTACGCCGCCGTCGCCGTCCTCGGGCAAACGGTGGCAAGGGCCCTCTTTCCGGAGAGCGATCCCGTCGGCCAGTTTGTGCTGGTCAATAACATCCCGTTCCAGGTCATCGGCACCATGATCGCAAAAGGCGCCACCAGCTTCGGCCAGGATCAGGACAACGTGGTGTTCATCCCCTATACGACCGGCCGCATGCGCATCACCGGCCAGCGCCACCTGCGCAACGTCACCGTCGCCGTCGCCGAGGTGGATCGCATCAACGAGACCCAGGCGGCGGTGCACGGCCTGCTGCTGGCGCGCCATGCCAAGGAAGACTTCCAGATCAGAAATATGGCCGTTTTCATCGACACCGTCTCGGAGACGCAAAATACCATGACCATCCTGCTCGGCGCCGTGGCGGCGATTTCGCTGCTCGTGGGCGGCATCGGTGTCATGAATATCATGCTGGTGTCGGTCACGGAACGCACCCGCGAAATCGGCATTCGCATGGCGACCGGCGCGCGGATGAAAAACATCCTGCAACAATTTCTCATCGAGGCGCTGGTGGTCTCCGCCCTCGGCGGTCTCATTGGCGTCGCCTTTGGGCTGGCGAGCGCCGCGCTCATTCAGCTCCTCGGCACGCCCATCAAATATTCATTGCCGCCGGTCATGCTCGCATTCGGATGCGCCTTCATCACCGGCCTGATGTTCGGCTACCTGCCGGCGCGCACGGCCGCCCGGCTCGATCCCGTCGTTGCCCTCGCCACAGAGTAAGCACCATGAAACGCGCTCTCGCCCTGCTCGCTTTGCTGCTTTTCCCCCTGATGCTCGGCGGCTGTTATTACGATGGCAGGGCGGCTCCCTACTACCATGGCGGCCCACCGTTTACAGAACCGACATGGTATGACGGAGGGATTAATCGTCATCATCGCCATTACCACCCGCCGCCGGGAAGCGACCGGCGCGGCGAACACCGGCGCGAAGCGGTCGCTTCTCCGTCGCGGACGCACACCGCCTCCCCGGCGCGCAAATCAGGCCCGGAGGCGCGGCACCCCCCGCGCGCGCAGGGCGCGAGGGTGAACGCCCCCACGCACAGCAGCCCGCCTCCCCGGCAGGCACAAAACGAACGCAACACGACGAAATCCGCCCAACGTGAATCATCGAAGCATGACACCTCGCAACGCGACGATTCCCGGCATTCCCACGGGCATGACCGGCGCAGATAAAAAATGAAACATTTGCCCGCGCTTGCCTGCGCCGTGCTCCTTGCCGGCTGCTCCCTCACCGGCCCTGTCGCCCACACCGATCTCGCCCTGCCGTCGCAATGGCGCGAGGCCGCGCCCGGCAGCGACAGCGCCGCGTCCCCGCCATCACCGGACTGGTGGCGCAGCTTCGGCTCATCGCAGCTCGATGCCCTGATCGCCGACGCCTTCATCGGCAGCCCGGACTTGCGCGCGCAGGCAGAGCGCGTCGTCCAGGCCGAACTGACCCTGCGCGCGACAAATTCGTCGCTCTTCCCCAGCCTGAACCTGTCCGGCGACAGCGGCTGGAGCCGTTCCGTCAGCGGCGACACCCGCGCGGTGGAAGAACGCAAAAACACCTCGCTCGGCTTGTCCGCCAGCTATGAACTCGATCTGTGGGGACGCGTCGCCGCCTCCATCGCCAGCGACCAGGCCCAATTCGCCGCCAGCCGCTACGACTATGACGGCGCCCGCCTGTCGCTGGCCGCCAGCGTCGCTACCACGTATTTTCAATATCTGACAGGCTTCGAGCGCCTGGCGATCGCGCGCGAGAATCTCGCCATTGCCGAACGGGTACTCAAAGTCGTCGATGCCCGCTATCGCAACGGCGCAGCCTCCGCGCTCGATCTCTCGCGCCAGAACACCACGGTATTGAGCCAGCGCGCCCAGATCGAACCGCTGGAAGTGCAAGTACGCCAGACCCGCGCCGCGCTCGATATCCTGCGCGGCCATCCGCCCGGCACGGACGCGCTTTCACGAGAACCGGCCACGACGCTGGCCGCGCTGGATATTCCCGCCATCGGCGCGGGCCTGCCGTCCGAACTGCTGCTGCGCCGCCCCGATCTCGCCGCCTCCGAAGCGCGCCTTCAGGCGGCTGCCGCCGACATCGGCGTGGCGCGCGCGGAACTGTTTCCGAGCATCAAGCTGTCCGCCGGGGGCGGGCTGGCGACCGACCTGTTGCTGTCGTTGGCCAATCCCACCAAAACCGTATCGCTTTCAGCCTCGCTCATGCAGACGATTTTCGATGCCGGACGCCGCACGGCCGCCATCGACATCGCCCGTTCGCGCGAACGCGAGCTGCTTGAGAGCTACCGCAAGACCATCCTCACCTCGCTCAAAGAGGTCGAGGACACGCTCTCCAACGCTACCCGCGATGCCCATCAGGAAGAAGCCCAGATCCAGATCCTCGCCGAAGCCGAACGCAGCCTGCATCTGGCCGAACTCCGCTACCGCGAGGGGGCGGACGACCTGCTCGCCGTGCTCGATGCGCAACGCACGCGGTTTTCGGTACAGGATCAGCTGGCGCAGCTGCGGCTGGCGCGGCTCACCGATGCGCTGGATCTGTACAAGGCGCTCGGCGGCGGCTGGCAGGCGGCGGGGCCCGCGCCGTCACCGCAGGAGGCGAACGATGAATGATCATTCGCCGCCCCGGCGCCCCTCTTTCTCGCCACGCGGCCGGCCTGCAAGGTGCTGCGGTCGCCCACCGCACCGCTTCAGTTGGCACTCCCCACCTTTTCGACGACCGGCTCGATCCAGTTGCCGGTGATTTTGTAGTCGTAGGAAAACAGTTTTTCGATCGGGTCGCCCAACACTTTTTGCGCCAGATAAGTCACCGCCCCCGCCACGGGATTGGCCACCGCCGCGCCGATGGCGACTGATTCGGACAGGGTCGGCTGCACGTTGACCTGTAAATCCTGCGTTTCGTCAGCGATGTTGGCTTGCCCGCGCATCTTGACCTTCGCCGCCGGGCCGGCGATTTCGATACCGCCCTCATCGGTGCGCACCACGCCGCCCGCAACCGTGACTTTGCCCGCAAGACGGTCGAAGGCGAAACCTTCGGAGAACACGTCGCGAAAATCGAGCGTGATCCGACGCGGCAAGGCTTGCAGGCTGAGGATACCGAGCAGGCGACCCACGCCGGGCTGAATGCGCGCGAAGCGGCCATTGCGGGCGTCGAGTTCCAGCGCGCCGCTCAAGCTTGGATAGTCGATCCGGACGGGCGGCCCCTGCCAGTCAAGTTCACCGGCGAGCTTCGTCTGTCCGCCTTGCAGCATATCAGGATAGCCCATCGCCTGAATCAATTTCCCGGCATCTTCGCTGACGAGGGTGAAATTGAGCTGGCTGTGCCGCTTGCCGGGCTGCCACAGGCCGGAGCCGGTAAAACGCGAGCCCGGCTGCTGGATGGAAAGATTGTCGAGCCGCCAGCCGCCGCCCTGATTGACCGCCGCGACCTCCAGTTGCCCCAGCTCGCCCTTGCCGATGACGAAACGTTCCGCCCGGATGTCGAGGGCGGGCAGGCGCTGGGGCGAAACATCGTCGCCATTTCCGCCGTTGGCGGCTTCCCTCACTTCGCTGGACAGGATCAACCGGCGCAGCCGCGCCGACAGCTTACCGTCGCTCGCGTGCCGCCACATGACTTCTCCGAGCGCCTCCGGGCTTTCCAGATGCGCCCGCCAGCCTTCGTCATCGGACTGGACACGCAAAGTGAGGGTATTGAACAGGTGTCCAAACGCCCACACACGCCGTGCATCGAGTACGACGCTCGCCAACGGCAATGCCGCAGTGCCGTCTTCGGGCATCGCATCGTTGCCATCGAGCGCCCGCCGCCAGCCATCGACATCCAGTTCCTGGAGCGCGGCCGCGACAGCGATGCCTTTGCGGGCCGGAACCACGCTCCGGTTGACGCCGATGCCGCCCCGCCAGGCACCACTGGCGTCGCATTCGAGCGCGGCGTCGAACCAGCCGGCTATCTTTGCCGTCACCTGCCGCGATCTGGCTGGCCCCGATGAAGTCACTACGAGCTCCAGCGGCCAGGCATCATTACTTTCCTTGCCGAAAGGTTCGGGCAAGCGGGAACGCAATCCTCTGAGCCAGGATTGCACGGATACCCGCCCAGTGTCAGGCCCGAAAACCATGCGCGCCTGCCAGTCCGTACTGCCTTCCAGGCTGGCCAGCCACGGCTGGCCGAGCGACTGATACGCGGCATCGGCGTGCAGGCCGCCACGCGCGGACAGCTCCAGCCCTTCCGCGCCGCTCTGGCCTTCCAGCGTAAAGGGCGCGCCAAACAGACGGCCGCGCACGGGAGAAACAAACGTGATTTTGTCGCCCGTGAAGCCGACCGCCCCTTCGACGGCTTCCAGCGCCGGCCAGCCTTCTCCCAGACGCAGGCGGTTGGCGGCAAAGCGATAGGTGCCGCCGACCTGGGTCGCGTGCAGTTCGTGAAACGGAATCGTGAGATTGAGATCGAGTTGCCCATTGCCCGCTTCGGCTCGCCACGACGAAGTGAAATCGCGCAAACGTTCGGGCAGGGGGCTTGCGGCGATGAAGCGCAGGAAATCGGCGCTCGGCCCGTTCGCCACACCTTCCAGCGCCAGGACCCCCACGTGGAGATCGGGAATTTCGACGTGCAGGGGCGTCACCTTCGCGCCGAAAATGCGCGCTTGCCGGGCATCGATGAACATGCCGGGGCCTTCAAATCTGAGCTGGCCTTCAATGTCTTCGAGGCCCGGCCAGCCCGCGGCATAGTCGAGCCGCCCTTCGTGCGCCTGCAAAGTCACCACGAATTCGCCTTCGCGGCGGCGAAACGGAAAGCGGCGTAACGGCCCCCGGAGCAGCACGTCGACGTCGGAGACCTTGCCCTGCTTGATGGCGCCCTTGACCCAGTTGAAGGCATGCGGCCCGGCAATGCGAGGGATATAGCGCCATACTGCCGCAGCGTCGGCGCGGCTGAGCTTGCCCTTGAGATCGATATCGCCGGGGCCGGGGCCAGCGTCGGCATCGGCGGGCCAATAGCTGCCGGCAACGCTGCCCGCCGCATCCGCGTTGGCGAAATCCAGCGCATCGAGGCGTATTTTCAGACGGCCTCCACTGTGCGCCCAGCCACCCCTGGCCGCGAGGCTGGCCAGGGGAATGTGCGATTCCTCGAACACGGCGGGCAGCTCGATCCAGCCGTCGCGCCCGGAGAGTGTGTAGACGCCTTCCTCCCGGTTGCCGGAGATCGTTCCCGATACGCCGCTCATGCCCGGCACGATGCCGCGCGCCACGAGTCCGAGGTCATCGAACTTCGCGTTCAGCGTCCACGCCGTTGGCGCAGCGGCAGCACCCTCCCACGCGAAGGCCACGTCCCGCAGGCGGCCCTTGGGATCGTATTCGGCCAGCAGGCCGCGCACTTTATCGTCGAGCGGCAAGTAGCCCGCAAGCTGAACGAGCCGCGTCAGATCCAGCTGCGCCGCCGAAAACGCGCCGCCGCTCACGGGCTGCTCGCCCTCTTGCCGCCATTCGAGGCTGAAGTCGATCAGATCGGCGCCCGGGCTATCCGCCACTTCCGCCCACAGACCGCGCGCGCCGACCGTCGTGCCGCCGGGCGCGCGGCTGTACTGCAAGCGCCCACCCAGGCGGTTGAGCTTGAGGGTGGGCAGGCCACTCGCCAGCGTCGCCTCGGCGCGGCTCAACGTCACATCCGCATTCAGGCTGACCGTACCCGCGCCGTCGCTGTCGAGCCACAGCCGCACGCCGCCGTTGCCTTTGAGGGCGAACGGATCATCCACCCACGCCGCCCAGCCGCCGAGATCGGCACGTTCGAGGCTGATGTGAGCATTGCCGTCCGTCTTGTCCAGCGAGGCGGGATCATAACGGTTGACTTCGCCCTTCGCCTCCAGCACCGTCGCCAGCGCAGCGGGCGGGCGCGCCCTGAGCTCGAAAGTGTGCCCGATCAGCCCGCGCTCCAGCCTGAATTGCACTTCGGTCAGGCGCAACGGCGGCGCGGCGCGCAGCTCATCGTTCCAGACGACGACCGCGCCGCTGACATCGACCCGCGACTGCGCGAGCAACCATGCCAGCGGATCGTTGCGCTTGCCATCCGTATCCGTCCGCGGCTCGATGCGCATGCCGGCCACGGTGAAAACACCGTCCTTGTCGCGCCCCAGCCCGATCTGCGGCCCGACGATTTCAAGGCTGTTGAAATGCGGCACGCCATACAGCAGGGACGACCAGGCCAAGGTCGCTTCCACCTGCTCCAGCCGCAAGCCCGCCTGCTCACCGTCATTTATCGCCAGCCCGCTCAGGCGCAGGCTTGGGCGCCAGCCCGCCCAACTCGCTTGCAAACCTTCGATGCTCACCGGCACGCCGCTGGTTTTGGAAAGTTCGGCGGCAATCCATTCGCGGTTTTCGTTCAGCCAGGGAGGAAGCCAGAAACGCGCCACGGCAAAAAGCACGGCGCACAGCAGGCAGACGGCCAACAGCAGCCATTTCAGCCCGCGCAAGAGGCGTTTCGGATCGAAGCTGAAACGCGGGCGAATAGGCGCCTCGGGCGGAAGGGAAAATTCTATATCCATGAAAATCGCGATTATTTCCAGAAAACGCAACGCAAGCCCCAAACCGGAGCCGCGAGCGCCGGCTCCTGCTTTAGTGGCTGCCGTTCTCCATGCGTTCCCTCCCGGCCACATGGCTAGAATGGGAGCCTACGCTTGTCCGCGTGCGGGCTGGATTGGTGTTTACCAAAGCCTGTTCATTCTACCCACTATCGAAACGGCGGGAATCACATATGCTGGTCAAACCAACCGCGCCACAAGCCATTGCCCACGCCGCGCGCCTGTCTCGTTTTCTGCAACGCACGCTCGCCAGCCGCCCCTGGCTGCCGGAATATCTGACAAACAACCTGAACCGCGCGCTCGATGCCGACGACATGCGAGCGTTCATCGCCGCGCACGGCGTGGACGAAGCGCATCTGCGCCCGGCCCTGCGCCATCTGCGCGCCTGGGTACTGTGCCATCTGGCCGCGCGCGATCTCGCGGGACTGGCGAATCTGGGCGAAGTCACCGAAACCATGACCATGCTCGCGGAAGTCGCCCTTGCCCACGCCCACGACGTGCTGCGCGCGGCGCTGCTCGAACGCTACGGCACCCCGCGATCCAGCGAAGGCCGGGCGCAGGAGCTGCTCATCATCGGCATGGGCAAGCTTGGCGGGCGCGAGCTGAACGTCAGCTCCGACATCGATCTCATCTTCGTCTACCCCGAAGACGGCGACACCGACGGGCAGAAAATGCTCAGCAATTTCGAGTTCTTCGCACGGCTCGGCAAGCAGATCATCTCCACACTCTCCGAAGTCACCGAACATGGGCAGGTCTTTCGCGTCGACATGCGGCTGCGCCCCAACGGCGATTCAGGGCCGCTGGTGGCGAGCCTCGATATGCTTGAAAACTACTTCGTCACCCAGGGGCGCGAATGGGAGCGCTGCGCGTGGATCAAGGCGCGTGTGCTCGTCGGCGCGCGCTGGGAGGAACTGCGCGAGCTCTCGCGTCCGTTCGTGTTTCGCAAATACCTGGATTTCGGGGCCATCGGCGCGATGCGCGAACTGCACGCCCAAATCCGCCGCGAAGTGGCGCGGCGTGAACGCGCCCACAACGTCAAGCTCGGCCCCGGCGGCATCCGCGAGATCGAATTCACCGCACAGGTGTTCCAGTTGATCCGCGGCGGACGCGACCGCAGCCTGCAAACCCGCCCCACCCTCGATGTGCTCGATCTGCTGGCCGAGCGCGGCATTCTCACGCGCGCCGCCGTAGACGAGCTCAGCGACGCCTACATCTTCCTGCGCCGCCTCGAACACCGCCTGCAATACCTCGACGACGCCCAGACGCACGAGTTGCCCGCCAACGACGCCGACCGGGCAATCGTCGCGGAGGCCATGGACTATGCCGATTACCCCGCGCTGCTCGACGCGCTCGAACGCCGCCGCGCCGTGGTCAGCCGCCATTTCGAATCCGTGTTCAACGCACCGGAAGAAGACCCGGACGGCGACGGCGAAAACCGCTCATCCATCGTCTGGCGCAACGCCGCCAACGTTACGGAAACCACGGCCACGCTTGCCGCCCTGGGTTACCGCAAGGCCGAAACCGCCGCCGAGCGCTTCGCCTCCATGAGCACGGGCGCACGCTACCGCCAGTTGCCGGAGAACATTCGCGTCCGCTACGACGCCCTGATGCCGCGCCTCGTCGCCGCCGCCGCGACCACGTCGATTCCCGACGAGGCGCTCACCCGCTGCCTCGATCTCGTCGATGGCATCGCCAAACGCGGCTCGTACCTCGCCTTGTTGCAGCAATACCCGCAAGCTTTACGGCGCGTGGTCGATCTCGTCGCCGCCTCGCGCTGGGCAGCGCAATACCTGGGCCGCCACCCGATCCTGCTCGATGAGCTGCTCGACGGCCACAGCCTGGAGGCCGAGCACGACTGGCCGCGCCTCCGCGCCGAACTCACCGCCGAACTCGACGCCATCGAACCGGACATGGAACGCCAGATGGACGTGATGCGCGAACGCCATCACGCGCAGGTTTTCCGCCTGCTCATCGAAGATCTCGCGGGCCTGCACACGCTGGAAAAACTGGCCGACCACCTCTCGATGCTGGCCGACATCATGGTCGGCATCACGATTCCACTGTGCTGGCGCAAGATCAAGAACCGCCACACAGAAACGCCGAAATTCGCCGTGGTCAGCTATGGCAAGCTCGGCGGCAAGGAGCTGGGCTACGCCTCCGATCTCGATCTCATCTACCTCTACGAAGACGGCGCCCCCGAAGCCGCCGAAAGGTACATCCGCCTCGCGCAGCGCGTCAGTTCGTGGCTCTCCAGCCGCACGTCCGCCGGCATCCTGTTCGAAACCGATTTGCGCCTGCGCCCCAATGGCGATTCAGGACTCGTCGCCTGCTCGATGGCGGGTTTTCGCCAGTACCAGCTCGAATCGGCGTGGGTATGGGAACATCAGGCACTCACCCGCGCCCGTTTCACCGCAGGCGATCCGGCCTTGGGCGAAGCCTTCGAGCGCACCCGCGACGAAATCCTCCGCCTGCCGCGCAACCTCGACACCCTGCGCGCCGAAGTCGTCACGATGCGCGCCAAGATGCGCGCCGGACACCCCAACAAGAGCGCCCTGTTCGACCTCAAGCACGACACGGGTGGGCTCGTCGATGTCGAATTCCTGGTCCAATACCTCGTCCTCGGCCACGCCCATGACCACCCCGAGCTCACGCGCAACCTCGGCAACATCGCCCTCCTCGGCATCGCGGCCAGACTCGGCCTCATTTCCCCCGAGCTCGCCACCGCCTGCGCCGCCAGCTACCGCGGCCTGCGCCAGTTGCAACACCGCCTGCGTCTCAACGACCAACCCTCGCGCCTCCCCCCCGCCACAGCGGAAGACCTGCGCAAGCCGATCCGGGCGTTGTGGCAGGAGGTGTTCGGGGAGGCGACCGGCCAGACATGATGTCCGCGGCGGATTCGACAAATGTGGTAGTGAGGAACCTGTGTGCGCGAACGTCAGGACCGGGTGCGCGCGCGGGAGCCGCCCCGTGTCGTCTGCGAAGCGATATCGCAATCACCCCGGCCCGGCGGGGCGAAACAGACGGTGCGCGCAAAATACGGCGCGTGCACGGCGCCATTGCCGCGCAAGGCGCGTACTGAACGGCGGGGCGATCCGCAAGAGAAAAAGGCATGCCGCTCGAAATCGAACTCAAACTCTCCTTCCCCGAAACGGCGCTGGCCGCATTGCACGCGCATCCGCTCATCACCGCCGCGCCACATGAAGGAGAGGCGGAAGTGCTGGAGAGCACGTATTACGACACGCCCGCATGGGCGCTTCAGGCACGCAAAATCGCCTTGCGGCTGCGCAAGACGGGGGGCGGAACGGTGCAAACGGCAAAATGCGCCGCGCCTTCGCATGCCGGGCTGACGCACCGGCCGGAGTGGGAACAAACATGGGATGGGGCGTTCGAGTTCTCCGGCATCGACGATCCTGCCGTCGCCGCCGCACTCGAAGAGGCGCGGGACGAACTCCAGCCCGTGTTCAGCACCCGTTTTCACCGCGACACACGGCGCTTCGAGCCGCGCCCCGGCGTACGCATCCTCGCCATGATCGACACCGGAAGCATCGAAGCGGACGCGCGGCGCGAACCGATTTGCGAACTCGAACTGGAACTGGTGGCGGGCGAGCCCGCCGAACTGACGCGCCTTGCCGACGAACTGCGCAAAACCCTGCCCCTGTGCCCCGAAGACGCCTCGAAAGCCGAGCGCGGCTACCAGCTGGCGGCGCGTGCCAAGCGTGACGATTGACCGTATCGGCAGGAGAAATGATTGCGACTCCCCACACTTTTACACCGTTGACGACAAGCGTATGCTCTCGCCTCCGCTTTGCCGCATATAGTTAGTTAGTAAAGACACCCATACCGGAACCCGCAGATGTCAGTCATCCCCAACGGCGCATTGCGCATTGTCGACGGCGTCAAGCGCATTTACTGCGACGGTTACTGGATCAAAGCCTACGATCCGCCCGCCGATACGCTGCACGCCAAGAAAGTGCTGATCCAGGCGCTCACGCGGCGGCTGTTCAACCACGTCGAGCACGGCATCAACATTCCTGGCAAACGCCTGAACGAAGCGCGCCGCGCCTTCGAAGAGGAGCAAGTCCCGGCGCGCAAGCGCGTCAAGGGCGCGATGCTGGCGGGGACGCTGTTCAACCGCGCCACCGACATCTTCACCAAGGTCGTGGAATTGCAGGAACAAGGCGTGGAGATCCGCGACGACAACGCCTTGATGCAGGAATGCGGCAACTGCCTGCAGGAAGCCCTCTCGCTGGGGCGCATGGTGCTGCACCGCAGCGGCGACGAAGGCATCGACGAATTATGGGGCGAGCCGTTCCGCGCCTTTTCCATTCCGGTGAATGCGTTCTACGAGAGCCGCTACATCAAAATCGCGCAGACCCTGCGCGACGTCGACCGCCTCTCGGAAGCGATGACGAACACGTTCGCCAACGACGCGCTTTTCGTCGGCGTCGCACCGCTGATCCGGCGATTCACCGACGAAGCCAAGAACAAATGCGAAACGCTGCGCACGGATGAAGGCATTTTCGATGTCTGGGCCGGTTTCGTCGTCGCCTCCGAACAGCTCGGCGCCTACGCACCGCAAACGCCGCTGCTGCCCGATGTGTCCGTGATGCGCCACGCGGCGGATGGCATCCGCCTCATCAAGCAAGGCCGCGCCCTCATCACTTATTTGAGCCGCGCGCGGGTGACGATGCCCCGCAGCACCAAGGACTACCTCGACCGCTGCGCCGAATACGCGGATCGGTACCAAATCGAAATCCGGGTCGCCGCCGCCTGAACAATCGGCGCACGATCACGCTTCTCGGCCCGATCCACGATACTTTTACCCGGCTACCGCTCCAGGGCGGCAGGTTCTATTTCTTGCCCGAATAAGGGTCGGTCGTCCAGCAGGCCATAGATGGCACCGGTTTGTCATTTCTACCGCAGGCGGTCAAACCTTTGAGACGCGGCATGACAAGACGCGTGTCGAACCCTTCGTACTCGCAAGTCAGATCGAACTCCTCTGTCATATCGAAACGGTATGGGATATATTTTCTTGGCGCTGCCACGAGTTCGGCCCGAGGATCTCCTGCGTGAGACAGTCTGAATCCGCTGAAACTGAATTCGCCATTTCCCGTCTTGATGGATAGCGGGCATGAGTACGTTGCCGTTCCCCAATTCGGCTCCTGGTCTTCGACAATCGGTTGATAGCCGTCGTATTGCTTTGGCTGTTGTGCAAAGGCCATTGGTATGGCCAGGCACAGCAGCACGGCAAAAAGCAGCCTATAACGCATGCTCTACACTCCAAAGTGTCATTCGTAGCGCGACGACGGCCCACACAGCGCGGGTTCCCCCGATGCATCTTCGTTCAGTTCGATGACATAAAACGCCCCTGCATCGTTTCCAACGTAGTGTCCACAGCGATTGTAAAGAGGTCTTTTGCCGAAAGATTTGGGCGGATCAGGATATTGGTCATAAACCTCTATGCCACCCGCGAAATACCCCACAAAAATCGCCGAATGCCCCTTGAAGCGGAATTTTTCGCCTTCTCCAAGCATCACTGGAAACGTAGCAATGGCCGTGCCCGGCAATACGTTGTTGCCCATAACCTTTTTACCGCGCCGCCAGAGCGAAGTCGGCACCACTCTACTGCCGAACGCCAGTGCCTTGACTGCGGCCACGCATTCCCTGGAGCCAGCGTCCGGTCCGCTGCTGATCCAATCGTTTCGGGCTGCCAGTTCTTCGCACCTGTTCAAATTAGCTATAAATCCCATGTCATCCTCCCCGTCAGACAGCCGCATGGCGCATCAAGTCCCAACCAGCCAAGACATGATCCATGCCTATGCCATCATTCGTTCATGTAGAAATAACTCAAATGAATCTGCCGTAGCTGAATGAAACAATCTCAGCCGGAGAATCACCGCCGATGCTGTATCCTATATTATCTGCGGCGACGGCTTGTTCCAAGCGGATTTCGAGGCACTTCACCTTACCGTCACCTGTACGCCAAATCAGGGCCATAGCCGCCCGAAAGCGCACGATCGTCATCGATGACAACAGCACTTTCTTTGGTCATATGCAAGTTGACGTAAAAATAATTCATTGTGCTATGATCTGGTAATTCAATCAATGCATATGCGGTATGCGTTTACTTTTCCCCGCCCTTGCGCTCGTCCTCGCCGGTTGTGTCCGGATGCCGGTGCCCGGCTCGCTGCCCGCCGCGGTCGCGCCTGCCGCCCGCACGACGCTGGCGTACGGGGTGGCGTACGAAGCATCAGCAACGCCCACGCCGGCCCCCGCCGCTGAACCCGCCCCAGACATCGCGCCCCTTCCCCTTCCCGTTGCCACGTATTCGGTCGACGTGCGGCGGACGCCCGCCGGCCAGTTGCTCGCGGCCATCGCCCGCGATCATGGGCTGGATTTCGAGCCGCAAGGCGACATCGATGCGCCGGTCAGCCTGAACGTCCACGAAAAACCGCTGCCGGAACTGATCGAGCGTATCTGCGAACAGGCCGCGCTGCGCTGCCGATTCGACGGACAGCGGCTCGCCGCGCAGCTGGATACGCCATTTCTGCGCGCCTACCGCGTCGATTACGTGAACCTTTCGCGCGACATGAGCGGCGCGGTCGCCACCTCCACGCAAATCGCCACCAGCGCCAGCGCCGTCGGCGACGCACCGCAAATGGGGGGCGGCAATACTTCGCTCACGCGGATCGAAACCAAAGCGGCGAATCACTTCTGGGAGGCGCTCGAAGCCAGCATCCGCACCCTGCTCGATCACGACGCGCCCAAGCCGCGCTGCGACACGCCGCCTTGCGCCGGGAATGCCAGCGCCGGTTTCGTGGTCAGTCACCGCGAAACCGGCATCCTGATGGTGCAGGCCAGCGCCCGCCAGCACCATGAGGTCGCCGAATTCATCGAGCTCGTGCAGGGTGCGGCGCGCCAGCAGGTGATGGTGGAGGCGACCATCGTCGAAGTTACGCTGGGCGACGACTACCGGCAGGGCATCGACTGGAAGCGCCTCGGCTCGCGCGCCACGAGCGTCCATCCGCTCGGCGCGAACGGCAATTCGGCGTTGCAGCCCACCGTCAGCTATCTCTCGGACAGGCTCGACATCGGGCTCGACTGGCTGGAAACCTTCGGCACGCTCAAGGTGCTCTCCAGCCCGCGCCTGTCGGTGCTCAACAACCAGACCGCCGTGCTCAAGGTGGTGGAAGAAATCGTCTATTTCCTCGTTGATGCCTCTACCACTGAATACGCCAGCAGCGAACGCGAAAAGATCACTGCCACCACCAAGCCGCAATCGGTTTCGGTCGGGCTGGTGATGGCGCTCACGCCGCAGATCGGGCGCGACGGCGCCATCACCCTCGGCGTGCGCCCCACTATTTCCAGCATTTCCGGCTACAAGGACGACCCCAACCCGTCGCTTGGCGCGATTCCCAACCGCGTGCCGCAGATCCGCACGCGTGAAATCGAATCCGTGCTGCGTCTGTCCGATGGGGAAATTGCCGTGCTGGGCGGCCTGATGGAAGACAAGATCGACTATGACACGGGCCGTATTCCGCTCTTGGGCGCGCTGCCGGTACTGGGTGAATTGTTTACCCGGCGCGAGAACAGCGTGCGGCGCACCGAACTGGTGATCTTCCTGCGTCCGCGCCTGATCCGGCATCCGGGCATCGCCGGCGATTATGCCGCCGAACGCGCGGCGCTGCCGCAGGCCGATTTCCTGCGCGTTGCGCCCGCACCGGGCGAGCGCAACTTTCGGAGCGCGAACGGCATCCCCGCCGCGCCGCACCTCATTCGTCCCGACACGCCATGAACACACCTCAGCGCGCCACCGTCCCCATCGGACAAACGCTGCTCGCCGCCGGACTGCTCGGCCACGACCAGCTGCACATCGCCCTGCACGAGCAAAGCCGGGCCCGCCGCCCGCTCGGGCAGGTCTGCGTGGAGCTGGGCTTCATCGACGAGGCCATGCTGCGCGATGCGCTCTCGCGGCGGCTCGGGCGGCGGGCGGTATCGCTGGACGGGATCGTGGTCGACCCGGCGACGCTGGCGCGGGTGCCAGAGACGCTCGCCCGCCGCCACACCATTCTGCCCATCGCCCACGACGAAGCGGCGGGCACGCTCACCGTGGCGATGGCCGATGCGCAGGACATCGTGGCGCTCGATGCCCTGCGCGCCTGCGGCCTCCAGCCGCTGCCCGCGCTGGCCGCCGAGTCCGAAATCCATGCCGCCATCGACCGTCTGTACGGCTACCGGATCGCCATCGACGGCATCCTGCGCGAACTCGAAACCGCGCTCCCCGCCAACGCCACCGTCATCCAGTCGGACGAGCATCCGCTGAAACGGCTCGTCGATGCGCTACTCGTCGACGCGGTGAAGGCCGATGCTTCCGACATCCATTTCGAGCCGGAAGCCGGCTTTTTGCGCATCCGCTACCGCATCGACGGCATCCTGCAACAGGTGCGCGCCCTGCACCTCGAACACTGGCCGCCGATGGCCGTGCGCATCAAGGCGATGGCCAGGCTCAAAATCGAGGAGACACGCGCGCCGCAGGACGGCCGCTTTTCGCTCACCGTCGCGGGGCGGCCCGTGGATTTCCGCATCTCCACCCTGCCGACGCTGCATGGCGAGAACGCCGTGCTGCGCATCCTCGAACGCCGGCGCGGCATCGTCGCGCTCGACGCCATCGGGTTCGATGCGCCGCGCATCGCCCTCGTCCGGCACATGCTGGCGCGCCCGGAAGGGCTGATCCTCGTCACCGGGCCGACCGGCAGCGGCAAGACGACCACGCTCTACGCCATGCTCGATCACCTCGACGACGAAGCGGTCAACATCATGACCCTCGAAGACCCGGTGGAATACCCGATGCCGCGCATCCGCCAGACGCCGGTCAGCGAAACGCTGCGCGTCGATTTCGCCTCCGGCGTGCGCGCCATGCTGCGGCAGGACCCGGACATCCTGCTCATCGGAGAGATCCGCGACGCCGAAACCGCGACGATGGCGCTACGCGCCGCGATGACCGGGCATCGCGTTTTCGCCACCTTGCACACCAACGATGCCCTCGGCGCGATTCCGCGCCTCATCGAGCTCGGCCTGCGCCCGGCGCTGCTTGCCGGAAACCTCTGCGGCGTGCTTGCGCAACGCCTCGTGCGCCGTCTATGCCCACACTGTCGCCGCCTCGTCCTCGCAAACATGGAAGAGCAGCGCGATCTGGGCTTGCCCGTCAGCGATGCGCACACGGAGGCGCCGCCCGTCATGCTCGCCCACCCCGTCGGCTGCCCGGCCTGCGGCGGGCGCGGCTATCGCGGACGGCTGCCGATCTTCGAGACGCTGCGCATCGATGCGGCGCTCGACGCAAAGATCGCCGCTGGCGCCGAACACACCGCGCTGGCCGAAGCCGTTCGCGCGTGCGGCCATCTCACCCTGGCCAGCGACGGACGGCGCAAGGCGCTCGCCGGCGACACCTCGCCCGCCGAGTTGCTGCGCGTCCTCGGCCCGCTCGCCCCCGCCGCGCCGGGGGCCGCATGAGCAGCCGCTTCCGTTATCGCGCCTGTGACGCGCACGGCCACATCGTGCGCGGCGAGCTCGATGCCGAACACGCGGCCGAACTCGAAGCGCACTTGCGCACACGCGGGCTGGAAGCGCTGCACATCGAGGCGCGCCCGGCGCGGGTGCGCGTCTGGCCGGGCGCGGGCCGCATGCCGCGACGGGAATTGATCCACTTTTGTTTTCACCTCGAACAAATGTTCAGCGCCGGCGTGCCGATTCTCGATGCATTGGCCGACTTTGCCGCCGCGCCCGAAGCGCACGCGGGCATGCGCGCCATCGCCGCCGATCTGCGCGCCGGGATCGAGCGCGGACAGCCGCTCTCGGAGGCCATGAACGCACATCCGCGCACCTTCGATGAGGTGTTTCGCGGCCTGCTGCGCGCGGGCGAAGCAACCGGCGACCTCGCCCCGGCGCTGCGCCAGATCGCCGCCGATCTCACCCGCGCCGACGAACTGCGGGCACAGGCGCGCAAAGCCGCCATCTATCCGCTCGCCGTCGGCGCGGTGTTGAGCATCGCGGTCGCCGTGGCGCTCACACAAGTCGTGCCGCAAGTCGCCACGCTCTTTCGCGGCAACGGCGCAACCCTGCCGCACTCGACGCGCGCCTTGATCGCGACCGCCGATTGGCTCGCCGCCTATGGTTGGTCGCTGCCTCTGGCGTACGCGGCCAGCGCCGCGAGCATCGCCACGGCAGCGGCGCGACACGAAGGGTTTCGCCTGCGCCTGCACGCCCTGTCACTGCGTCTGCCGCTCGTCGGGCCGATTCGCCGCCGGCTCGCGCTCGCCCGCACCGCGAGCCTTTTTGCCATGCTCTACGCCAGCGGCATCACGGTGATCGACGCGCTCGCCAGCGCCGCGCGCGCCACGCCGAATCTGCTCATTCGCACCGGCATCGAAGCTGCCGGCGCGCACATCGCCGCCGGGCAAGGCATCGCCAACGCCTTCGAGTCTACGGGACTGTTCCCACCCCTCGTCACGCGCATGCTGAAAGTCGGCGAGCAAACCGGGCGGCTCGACCACGCCCTCGGCCAGCTCGCCTACTTCTACGAGCGCGACGCGCGCGACGCCATCGAACGCCTGCAAGCGAGCATCGAGCCTGCGCTCACCGTGCTCATGGGCTTGTTGATGCTGTGGATCGCGCTCGCCGTACTCTGCCCGATTTATGACATCATCACCAGCCTGCCACTCTGAAGCGCACGATGGAACACGCCCTCGTCATCGACCGCCACGGACTCGCCATCTGGCGACATGCTCGCGAGGACCTCGCGCGCGAATGCCAGCTTGCCGCCGATGATGGCGAAGCGCCCGCCAGGCTCGTGCATTGGGCCCGCGCCGCGCGACGCCGCTGCACGCTGATCGCGGATCTCGCCGACGAGCGCCACGCGCTCGAACGCCTGCCGCGCATCTCGCCCGCCGACCGCCGCCTGTTGATCCGCCGCCGCCTGAACGAACACTTCCCGGACAGCGCCCTGACCAGCGCCCGCCCGCTGCCTGCCAGTGCGGCAGACGGCCCGTTCCGGCCCGTACTGCTCGCGGCGCTCACCCGGCCGCGGCAAATCGCGCCCTGGCTGGAAGCCCTTGCCGAAGCGGGCGCGCACGGCCACATCGAGGTGCGTTGCCTCACCAGCGTGCCTTTTTTGCTCGAACGCTGGTATCGCCGCCAGCGCACGCTGCCCGCGCACGCCTTGCTGCTCGCGCCCGGCGCGGGCGGGATGCGGCTGGCTTTTTTCCGCCAACGCCGACTCGTCTTCTCGCGCATCATCCCGGCGCGCGAGAAGACGCTGGCCGCAAACCTGCCAGCCTACCGCGACGAACTCGCACAAACCCTGGCGTGGCTCGCCGCACAACGCCTGTGCAACGGGCCGCCCCCCATCCGCGTCCTGGCCGGAGCCGCCGAGCTGCCATCGTTGCGCGAATTGAGCCTCGATCCGCATGGCGGCGACATCGACTTCATCGACCTCGCCCCGCATCTGCCGGCAGTCCACGGCACGGCGCCGGACATCCTGCCGCTGGCGCTGCGCGAAGCGCGGCGGCACGGCACGCTCGGGCAATACGCCTGCCCGCCACTGCAATCCGCGCGCCGCCTCGTCCGCGCCCGGCAGGCGATCATCGCCGCCACCGTCGTCCTCTCCGGCGCGGCTCTCGCGGCAAGCGCATGCGATCTGATCGACGCCAACGAGATGCACGGCAAGCTCGTCCAGCTCGAAACCCGGCAACGTGCGCAACAAAGCGAAATCGCCGCCCTGGCAGCAAGCGCCCGCGCCGCGCCGGACGCGGCCATGCTCGCACGCGAGCTCCCGGCGGCCGAACACCTCGCCCACGCCCCGGCCATCGCGCCCGCAGCCGTGCTACAGGCAATCGCCGATGCCCTGGCCGCGACGCCGTGGGCACGGCTCGATGCGCTCGCATGGTCGCCCACGCCGGAAGCCGCCGTCGAGATCGAACTGGAAATCGGCTTCGGCCCCGACGCCCCCGCGCCGCAAACCGCCGCCGACATGCTGGCCGCACACTGGCGGCAACAGCACGACACAACGCCGCGCACCCGGACCGACTCCGCCGCGAACCGCCTGTTTTTCACCGCAACGCTCGCCACGGCCACGCTACCGCGCAAGGATGCGCCATGACGCGGCCCCGATGCGCCTTCGCCGCTGTGCCCGTGCCGCTCCGCCGTCCGCTCCGGGTGTGCGCCCTCGCACTCGCCGGCACGCTTTGCCTCTGGCTCGCCGCCGCCACGCAATGGACCGCCGCCGAGATCGCCTTGCACGCCGCGCGCACGGCGGCGCAAAAAACCTCAGCGCAACTGAGCGCCCTGCGCAGCGCCGCGAACGCACACCAGGCGCTCATGCAACGCCTTGCCGATCTCCGCGCCGCGCTGCCGCCGCGCTCCGCCGCCGCCCGCAACTGGGAAGGTCTGGCCAACCGGCTGGCAGCGGACACACGCATCGCCAAAGTGACCTTGCACGCACAAGACAGCCCGACAGCACGTCCCCCACCCGCGCAGCTGCCGGGACTCGACATCCAGCATCTACAGATCGACGCCCATTTGTTGCACGAAGAAACCCTGCTGGCGCTCGATGCCGCGCTCATGGACACATCCGAACGCGTCATCCCCGCCGGATGCGCGCTACGCCGCGATGCCGGGGCCGCACCCCTGCATCTGCGCGCGCATTGCGAGTACGACTGGATCGCGTTCACCCCCGATACGGAGGCCGCGCCATGAAAGCGCGCCGGTTTCTTTTCCCGTTGCTGGCGGCGCTGACGCTGGATGCGGCATCCGCCGCGCCACCTGCCACGCTCAGCGGACGGCTGTTCTTCTCCGCCGCCGAGCGCCGGGAGATGGAAGCGCCGCCCAAACCCGCGCCGAAAATGCTCACATTCGCCGCCGCCGCGCCGCGCCGGTACGACGGCGCGCTGTGGCGCGACGGGCGCATCGTCGCGCTCTGGTTCGACGGTACCGAAACCCGGCCCGCCCGCGTCCCGGCGATCCGCCTGCACGGCGACAGACCCGCCACGGCGCACGGCGGACGTAGCGAACCGTTGCTCCCTGGCGCCTCATGGCCGCCAGCCGCGCGCGGAACACGGCCATGAGGCGCTGTCGCGCTCACCCGCGCCGCACCCGTGGCAGCACACTGCTGGCCATCATCGTACTGTTGTTGCTCGCATCCGCCGCCGCGCTCGCCAGCGCCGCTCATCTCGCACAACGAGCCCATCGCCACGCGGAAACAGACGCCGCCGCCCTGCTCGCCGCCGCCAAAACCGCACTCATCGGCTACGCCGTCGCCTACCCGGAAACACATCCCGGCCACGACGCAGGCTACCTGCCGTGCCCCGACACCGCCAACACCGGCTCGACGGCCATCGGCGCCTGTCATGAGCGCGGCCACGGCGCGCTCGGCCGCTTGCCCTATCGCACGCTGGGCTTGCCGATCCCGGGCGATGGCGCCAACCCCTGCCTGTGGTACGCGGTATCCGGCAGCTTCAAACACAATCCCAAAGCGCAGACGCTCAACTGGGACAGCCCCGGACAGTTCGAAATCATCGACAGCGCCGGCCGCGTGCTGGGCGGTGACGGACACTCCGCCGTCGTGGCGCTGTTCGCGCCGGGCGCGGCCTCGCCTGGACAAAACCGCCCGCCCGCCGCCGATACCGTGGGCGCGCAACGCTGTCCGGGCAGTGCCAGCGCCGCCGCCGACCTGCCCGCCTTTCTCGAACCGCCTTACGGCATCGATCTCGTGGGCGAGGTAAGCATCATCCACGGCCTGCCGGGATCAGGCGTCAACGACATCGCCGCATGGCTCACCGTCGACGAAGTGTTCACCGCCATCCGGCAACGGCCCGATTTTTCCGCCCGGCTCGATGGCGTGCTCGATGCCGCCGCCACCGCGCTGCGCGCGCAGCTCGATGCGCCGCCGCCTCCCGACGGCTCGCCCACCTTTCTCGATATCTACGCCGAAACCACTTTCGCCAACCGCGCCCAGGGACGCCTGCCCGCCGCCGCCGAACTCGGCATCGAACCGGCATGGCAAGCGATTTACGACAACTGGCGCGACCAGTTGCGTTTCGTTGCCTGTGCCGACGGCCATGCCTGCCTGACGGCGACACTGGCCGAGTCCTCCGTCTCCCCTGCCCTCGCCGCGCCGGAGCACTGCCGCGCCCTCGTGCTGTTCGGCGGCGAACGCTTACGCGGTGAGCGCCCGCAGCGCCGTCGCAGCGAAGCCGAGCGCGCCGATCCGGCGCAATACCTCGAAGGCGGCAACCTGGCGAGCTTCACCCACGGTGCGGGCGACTACGCGGGCTTTCGCCATTACGCCATCGCCGCGCCCGATGCCCCCGCCCACGAAGACCTGCTGCGATGCGTTCCATGAAGAATATCGCCCGCGGGCGCGGCTTCTCGCTCATCGAGCTGGCGCTCGTCCTCGCCATACTCGGTCTGCTCAGCAGCGCGCTCGTCGCCCCGCTGGCGGCGCGCATCGAAGCCAGCCAGCGCCGCGAAGCCGACGCCATGCTCGATGACATTGCAAATGCGCTTGTCGGCTTCGCCCTGTTGCATCGCCGCCTACCCTGCCCAAGCGCCGGAGAGGGGCTCGAACAACCGCCGCCGTGCGCGTTTGCGGCAGACAACCTGCTGCCCTGGCGCACGCTCGGCCTGCCGCAAAGTGACCCGTGGGGCACGCCTTGGCGCTATCGGCCCGACGGCAATTTCAGCGCCGCCACGATCACGCTCACCACCGAACCCGGCAGCGCCATCAAAGTCGCGGATCACGCCGGAACACTGTTGACCACGAGCCATTCCCGCGTCGTCGCCATCATCTATTCTTTCGGTCCCAACCGCCACGCCGATGGAGGCAACGCCAGCGCCGCCGCGAGCGCGCCCACCTTCGAGGGGGGAGAACCGGCGGCCACATTCGATGACCGCCTGCGCTGGCTCGGCCATTACACCCTCGTCGCCCGCCTCGCCCAGAGCGGACGACTGTAACCGCCACGACCTTTTCATCGCACCACACGCAAGGAGATTCCCATGCACAGGAAAGCAGCCGGTTTCACCCTCGTCGAAATTGCCATCGTCCTCGTCATCATCGGACTGCTGCTGAGCGGCGTCCTCAAAGGGCAAGAACTCATCAACAGCGCCAAGGTAAAGAGTCTGGCGCAGGACTTCCGCACCGTTCCGGCATTCATCTACGCCTATCAGGACAAATTCCGCGCCCTGCCGGGGGACGACTCCCGCGCCGTCTCCCATCTTTGCGCCGCCGCGCCGGGCTGTACCGCCGCCGGCAACGCCAACGGCGCCATCGACGGCACCTGGGATTCCAGCGCCGCCGGCGACGAATCCACCCTGTTCTGGCAACACATTCGGCTGGCCAACCTCGCCAGCGGCCCGACCCAGATCACCGCCGCCGGTTTTTTGCCCGTCAACAGCGAGGGCGGGCGCATCGGCATCCAGTCGGCAGGCACGACCCCGCCGTTCGGTGTGCCCGGCAGCTACGCAATGTGCTCGGCGGGCATCGCGGGCAAGTTCGTCCGCCAACTCGACACGACGTTCGATGACGGCAACCCCGAAACCGGCACGATGCGGGCAGGCACGAGCGCCACTGGCGCGCCGGTGGCCGAGGCCAGCCTCGTCGACGGCGCGGCTTACGTCGTCTGCCTCGGTGTGTAGGCGGCGTCGTTGGCGCTCGCAATGAGCCGAAAGATCGTGCCGTCGGCGCACGCCACTTGGTTTCGCACACGGGTCAAAGTACGAAGCGGATGTGTACGAAGCAGATATGCGCGCCTCGATCGATTCATCAACCGAAGCACGCCCTCCTCCGGCAAGGGGAGGGTTGGAGAGAGAAAGGAGGGAAATCATCGCCGGCGGCAGTTGAGTGTACAATCGGCGGCATTTCCGCTCATCCGTCATGCGCACGAAACCAACCCCTCCGCCGTCTGCCCCCCGCGCCATCGCGCTTGGCCGTCGCGTGCTCGAAATCGAGGCAGCGGCGGTGGCGGCGCTTGCCGGGCGCCTGGACGAAGCCTTCGAGCGCGCCGTCGAGCTGATCCTGACCTGCAAAGGGCGCATCATCGTCAGCGGCATCGGCAAATCCGGCCACATCGCACGCAAGTTCGCGGCGACGCTGGCAAGCACCGGCACCCCCGCCTACTTTGTACACGCGGCGGAAGCGGCGCACGGCGATCTCGGCATGATCGCCCCCGAAGACATCGTGATCGCCCTCTCCAATTCCGGCGCGAGCAGCGAACTGCTGGCCATCGTGCCCCAGGTGAAACGGCGCGGCGCGCGCCTGATCGCCATGACCGGCAACGCCGATTCGCCGCTCGCGTGCGAAGCGGACATCCACCTCGATGCCGCCGTGAGCGAGGAAGCCTGCCCGCTCAACCTCGCGCCCACCGCCAGCACCACGGCAGAGCTGGCGCTCTCCGATGCGCTTGCGGTGGCCTTGCTCGATGCGCGCGGCTTCGGAGAGGAAGATTTCGCGCGCTCGCATCCGGGCGGCCGTCTCGGACGGCGCCTGCTCACGCACGTCCGCGATGTGATGCGCCCGCTTGCCCGGTCGCCAGTGGTCGCGGGCGATGCCACACTCACCGAAGCCCTGCTTACGATGACGCACGGCGGCATGGGCATGACCGTGGCCGTCGGCCCGGACGGCAAACCGGCGGGCATCTTCACCGACGGCGACCTGCGCCGCGCCCTGGAGAGCGGCCTCGATGTGCGCACGGCGCGCCTGTCGGATGTGCTCACACGCAATCCGCGCGGCGGCATCTCGCCCGCCGCGCTCGCGGTGGAAGCCGCCGAAATGATGGAACGCCTGCGCGTCAATCAACTACTGGTAATCGATGGCGCGGGCGTGCTCGTGGGCACGCTCGATACGCACGATCTCATGCAGGCCAAGGTCATCTGATGCCCGGCACGCAGCTCGCCTACCGCCTTTATCCCGTGGTGATCGCGGCCCTGCTCGCGCTCGGCTCGATCTGGCTCGAACGCCTGACCCACGAAGAGGACGCTACACGCACCGACGTGGACGGCAGCACGCCCGATTTCACCGCGGATGGCGTACATGTCACCGGCTTTGCCGAAGATGGCGCGTTGCGCTACACCCTCGTCTCGCCGCACATGACGCACGTGCCGGATGCCGACCAAACGCAGCTCGAACAGCCGCGCCTGCAATTGTTCACCCAGGGCCGCCGCGTCTGGGTCAGTGCCGACAGCGGCATCGTCGGCGCCAAGGGCACGCGCGTGGATTTCCACGGCAACGTAAAAGCGGGGCGCGACGGCACGAGCGCGCGGGAAAGCGCATTGAACTTTTTCTCGGCGCAGCTCACGGTGTGGCCGGACGAACAGCGCGCCATGAGCAATGCGCCGGTGAAACTCGTCAAAGACGTCTCCACCATCACCGCCAACACGTTTTCCGCCGACAATGTGTTCGGCCTCATGAAGCTCTCCGGGAAGGTACACATGACCCTCCCCCGTAAAAAGAGGAATTCCTGATGCGCGCTCCCGCCGCCCCCGCTGCCGTCCTCATTGCGCTCGCGCTGGCCGTCCTGCCCGCCCGCGCACAGGAGCCCCCCGCCAGCAACCGCGATCTGCCGGTCGACATCGACGCCAACAAAGTCACTGTGGACGATCGCAACAAAATCCACACCTTCGAGGGCGGCGTCAAACTCACCCAGGGCACACTGACGATCAAGAGCGAAAAGCTGGTCGTCACCCAGGACGCCGACGGCTTCCACACCGGCGTCGCCACCGGCGGCAGCGGCGGGCTGGCCTCGTTCAACCAGAAGCGGGCGCGCGACGGCGCCGATGTCTACGGCGAGGCCGAGCGCATCGAATACAGCAGCCGCAGTGAGAAAGCCCGCCTGTTCAACCGCGCCCGCGTGCTGAGCGGCGGCGACAAAGTCAGCGGTCCGTTCATCGAATACGACGCCGTCACCGAGAACTACCTCGTCACCAACACGGCCTCGCATGGCAGCGACGCGCCACCCGCACAGCAAGTGCACGTCACCATCCAGCCCAAGCGCAGCGACAAGGGCAACGACAAGCGCAGCACGAACGCGAACAAGCCCCGTTGATCCATCGGTCATTGAGCGTTGATCGTCGTTGCATTTCCCGGGCGGGAAGCCGGAAGCCCGGCGAAAAACGATCAGCATGAAAAGGATATGCCACGAAGTGTGAAATAGTGCGCCTTTTTACGCCGCGAGCTGTCCCATAATGCGCGGACCGCGGCAGAGAGAAATTTGTGCAGCGCACAAAAAATTCTTGACAGCCTGAAAATTCAACATATAATCGAGAAAAAATATTGGTGCTGTGCAGCAATTCTTGGACAGCATCATCCCCAACCTCCTGTAGCACCTTGCAGTTTTCATCTGCATTCGCAGAGTCCACGCCTTTCGTTCTTAGGAGATCCACATGTCGACGTTCAACCCTGAACAATTCGCCGCGACCAACAAGGCCAACATCGAAACCCTGTTGAGCCTTACCAATAGCGCTTTCGCCAATGCCGAACGGCTGGCGGCCCTCAACCTCAATACCGCCCGCTCCGTGCTCGAAGACAGCGTCTCCAGCACCAAGGCTCTGCTCGGCACCAAAGACGTGCAAGAGCTCGTCTCCCTGCAAGCCTCGCTGGTTCAACCGCTGCTGGAAAAGTCGGTTGCCTACGCCCGTAGCGTCTATGAAATCGCCTCGCAAGGCCAGGAAGAACTGGCGAAGGTTCTCGAAACCCAACTCGCCGAGCTGAACAAGAACGTATCTTCCGCGCTCGACAAAGCCGCCAAGTCCGCGCCTGCCGGCTCCGACGTCGCCGTCGCCGCTGTCAAATCGGCCATCGCCGCCGCCAACAGCGCCTACGACAACTTCTCGAAGGCCGTCAAGCAAGCGACCGAAATTGCCGAAGCGAACGTCGCCGCCGCGACCAACGCCACCGTCAAAGCCGTAAGCACCACGAGCAAGGCCGCCTCCAAGAAGTCGGCCTAATTGCCCGCGCCCGCCACGCCCGGATATCGATCCGGGCGTGGCGGCAAACAGCAAAAGAAACGCCCCGCACCAAATGTACGGGCAAATGCGCCAAGCCGTCCGCCCGGATCGGCATTGAGCGCCATGCGGCTATAAAGCCGACCCGCAGGCTGGCGAAAACAGCCGCACAAATACCCCCGTTTGCATCGAACCCCGCCCGGCCGGAAAGGGCAGCGCGAATATGCTTATCGGCGCGCATCGAATAACGAATGCACCGATTATTGCTTGGCAAGGCAATACACCGCCGCATAGCATCCGACCTCCTGCGCTTTTGCCGCCATTCCTCGACCGCCATGCCGCACAAAATCATTGACATGCGTTGCCGCCCGGCATTTCTGCATGACTTTTTCGGTGCCACGCCCGGCAACGCCGCACATGCTGCCGCACGCTGGCTGAACCGCCGCGTCGGAACGCGGGGCGACGATCGCCATTTCGAAGCATCACTCACCCAGGAAGGCTTTCTCGCCGAAATCGAACGGAGCAGGCTTGCCAAAGCAGTCGTCGTCGGCCGCCACACACCTTCGCAGCACCTGCCCAACGACACCATCCACGGCATCGTGCAGGGCCATGACAAACTGCTTGGCATCGGCGCGGTCGATCCGGCCTTGCAGGGCGAAACCCTTGCCGTAGCCGAGGCCGAACGCGCCCTGCGCGACCTGGGTCTGGCCGGCATCGACCTGGAGCCGGGCTTTGCCGAACCGGCGCGCTACCCGGACGATCCCATCTATTGGCCCATCTACGAACTGGCGAGCCGGCATGGCGTCCCGGTTTTCCTGATGAGCGGCCCGACCACGCCCGATCCGCGCTTCAACGATCTCTCCCCGGTCGCCAAAGTCGCGCACGCCTTTCCGCAATTGCCGATCGTGATCTACCACGGCGGATGGCCGCGCGTGCACGAGGCGGTGGGGCTGGCCTTCCGTTACGAGAATGTATTTCTCGTGCCCGACATGTATCTGTTCCAGCCCGGCACGGAAGTCTACGTCGCCGCGGCCAATTCTTTTCTGCGCGAACAATTCCTGTTCGGATCGTCCTACCCGTTCCGGCCCATTGCGCAAAGCATCGAAGACTTTCTGCACCTCGGCTTCCACGGCGATGTGCTCGACAAAGTGCTTCACGACAACGCAACGCGGCTGTTCGGGCTGAAATAGCGGCTGGCCATACCGAAGCTGCCCGCCATGCGCCCGCGCGCACACTGCGGCCCACAACGCCTACGCCATCGCCGCGCGGCTGGAAACAGCCTCGCCCAAGCGGCTTGAAGCAAACTTTATCGGCAGGCATCTGAAAGAAGTCATCGCTCAGCTTTTCCGCGCGCGCGGCGGCAACGTTGTCGCGAGAGAGGACTTGACGGAAAACAAGTGCACTGTGTAAATTTGATATTTCAATCCTGTTCGGCCCCTGCGGGAGCGTTTCGAGAAGGAGCAAAATACGATGTCTGGCCCTTACATTTATTCCAACCCACGATCGCTCATAGACCCCCAAAAACGGGTTGGCGATGTAGCAGGAAACTATGTGGGGGAATGTGTTTCTTTGCTCAAGTATTATATCCACGACCTGCAAAATCGCAAAACAACCCTGTGGATGGAAGGCAGAAATGTAATAGAAGCGATCGAAAGAGGCGAATCAATCGCGGAAGGAACCGCGATTGCGACTTTTATAAATGGGCGATTCATCAGCGGTCATGGTCATGCGGCGCTCTTTTCTCGTTATACTCGTGATGAAAATGGTGAAATAGTTATCTATGTGATAGAGCAGTATTTAGGGGGAAGACCCAGTACCGGCATCCAGGAGCGTCTTCTACCGAATTCCGGGAAAAACCCGGATGGCACTTGGCATGATCGAAGCAACAATGGAAGGGCGTTTTCGGTGATATTATGAAAAAACATTCCAAAACATTGGTTTTCGCCTGTTTGGGGCTGTCCGTGGCGTTTTCCCATGCAAACGCCGGGGAAATACCTTTTCCACAATGCCCCAACAAGCTCATCATCAAACATGAGATTCAATCGTTTGTCAATGACGAATGGGAAACGACAAACGGCAAGGAAGAACACGCGCTAGAGGGCATGTACATTTCGTTTGGCGATTATTCCGACAAAAATACTGGTCACGTTAAACCATCAGAAGAGAAAAGACGAAAAAATGGCGATCTTTCAATTTTTTGGGACATTGGCGATAGCAGCAGGCATAAAGGATTCAATTTTTGGGCGACATGCAAATACAAGAATTCATCGGCGATATTGACCCGTAAATTACCGGAAAATGTCAGCTATTGCACGGTCCAAGTTTTCAAGAATGGCGGCCCTATTGCTGAAGAGGTCAAATGCTTCGACACGCCTCGCAAAACAAAATAAAACCATGCTGCGGCAATGCGCACGGCGGGCGACCAGCGTGCACGAGCAAGCTTTACCGGCAGGCCGATGGGAGATTGCCTGACGGCACTTGGGATCGTAGGAGTAACAATGGCAGGGTGTTCTCGGTGATATTATGAAACCCTATTCCAAAACCTTGGCACCTATGGCGGTTACACTCGCAGTGCTAGGCTTTGCGGGTCATGTAAATGCTGCGGAAGTCGTTGTCCCACAATGCCCGCAGAAGCTAACCGTTCGGCAGGAAAACCAATCAACCGTTGGTGATGGCTGGAAAGTCGCAGATGCCGCTCCCCCCAATGCTTTGGAGTACATTGCTATCGCAGCGGGCGAGTATCCGGTTAAGCAAACTGGATTTAATATTCCAGCAGGGGAGAAAAAAGGCGACCGTGGAGATGTGATCGTTTATTACGAAACTGGCCCCGCTTTGGGGGACATACATGATTATTGGGCAGTATGTGGCTACCACGCCACATCCATTGTACTAGTCCAAAAAATACCGGAGAATGCGAAACATTGCGAAGTTACGTATCGTAACGACGTTACTGCCCCCGACCGAGTAACGATCAAATGCTTCGACACGCCCCGAAAGCTAAAATGAAAAAACATTCCAAAACCTTAGCTTTCGCCTGTCTGGGACTTTCTGTGGCGTTTTCTCATGCAAACGCCGGGGAAATACCTTTTCCACAATGCCCCAACAATCTAGTCATCAAACAAGAGATTCAATCGTTTGCCAATAACGAATGGGAAACGACAAACGGCAAGGAAGAGCACGCGTTAGATGGCATGTACATTTCGCTTGGCGATTATTCCGACAAAAATACTGGTTATTTTAAACCATCAAAAGAGAAAAACCGAAAAAATGGCGATATTTCAGTTTTTTGGGACATTGGCGGGGGCAGCAAGCCTAAAGAATTCATTTTTTGGGCGACATGCAAATACAGGGGTTCATCAGCGATATTGACCCGTAAATTACCAGAAAATGTCAGCTATTGCACGGTCCAGATCTTCAAGAATGGCGGCCCTATTGCTGAAGAGGTCAAATGCTTCGACACTCCCCGCAAAACAAAATAAAACCACGCTGCGGCTATGCGCACGGCGGCAACGTTGTCAATGGAAGGGCGTTCTCGGTGATACTATGAAAAACAATCGTATATATCCACTGGCGGTGGCACTTATATTGGCGGGAATGTGCCTTGTATTTTCGGATGCAAATGCCGGAGAAGTGCCGTTCCCGCAATGTCCGGAAAAATTATTCGTTCACCAAAATCTTGAATCGGCCGTAGGAGCGGGTTGGAAAGCTGTTGATCGAAACCCGTCGGCATCGCTGGCTTATATCTCCCTTGCGTCCGGTGAATACCCAGTGAAGCAAACAGGGTTTGATGTACCCTCCGGAGAGAAAAAAATGCCTAATGGGGATGTGGTTGTCTATTTTGATGAACTCATCCCTAATTCTCGCGGTATTCACGACTACTGGGTGGTATGCCGTTATTACGATACCTCAATTGAACTGACCCAAAAGATTCCAGAACAAGTGACACGCTGTGAGTTCACTGCGCTCAACAACCACCCTGCTCCCGTCAGCGCGACGATCAAATGCTTCGACACCTCCCGCAAGCCGAAATGAAATCACGTCTTGCGATGAGGGGAATGTCGCACTGCCTCAAACCAGCGAATGTCCGGCGACGATGGCGGAAGCGTCTTTTTCAGTGATGCGCACGGTGGCGCAGCGGATGACATGCGTCACCAGCCACTCATGCAGCCGCTCGGCCCCATCGCTCTCGAATCTGAGGATGCGGCATCCGACAAAGCCTCCGAACAGGCCGGCGACTTCGGCGTGGCCGCGCACGGCATCGGGCACGCTTTCGCGCTGCAAGGTGAAATCGAATTGCACGCCTTGGTCGAACCCCGATTGCGCGGGAAAGGACAAGCCTTGCAGGGAAAGGTCATTGAGCGGCAGGCGCTCCGGCCCGATCAGCGCCCAAAAACACGGCTCGCCATTGAGCCGCGCCACAAAGCGTTGGTGAATGCGCCGCTCGCCGCCATCGTCAGCCATTCCGCACCTTTGCAATGAGCAGATCGACCTCCTTGAGCGTTTCCTGATGGCTGCCGCCAAGCAGTGAGGCCGAAGTTACGTAACGCCCGCCCACCGCCATCGTGGGCACGCCGTCGATCTTGTACATGGTATCGAGCTGCCCGGCGCGGCGCACCTGTGTTTCGACGCCGAAGGACTTGAAAGCCCCCACGAACGCCTTGGCGTCTACGCCCTGTTTGCTGGCCCACTCGCCCACTTCGTCGCTGTCGCGGGGGTCGAGGCGTTCGTCCTGAATGGCGACGAACACTTTCTCGTGCAGGCGATCCACGAGTTTCAGCGCCAGCAGCGCGTAGTACAAGCGCGCCTCGCCCACGCGCCGGGAATTGCTGCCGCCCCACGTTGCGGGCACCCGGTTGAAAACGACATCGGCGGGCAGCTTTTTGAGCCATTCCCTGAGCGTCGGATCGAACTCCCGGCAATGCGGGCAGCCATAGTAGAAGAACTCGACCACCTCGATCTTGCCCGGCGTATCGGAAGCCACTGGGGGGTCCAGCACGAGATAGCGGCCCTTGCCAGTCTGCTGCGCCAGCGCAAGCCCCGCTGGCGCAGCCAGCAGACCCAGCGCGCCAAGCCGTTGGAGAGCGTCACGACGGTTCATATTGAAAATCTCCCTGCAAGATGAAATGAGCAGCAAGATGCGCCCGGAAAACGTCCGGCGCTAGTTGGCGGGCACTTCCACCGGATTGAAGCCGTCCCGCGACAAGCGGGCGCGCACGGCCTTCACGTCCTCCGGGTCGGAGAACGGGCCGATGCGGATGCGATGCACGACCCGGTCGTCCGGCAATTGCGCCCGCTGCGTCACGGGTTCCAGCCCCATCAGCACCAGCCGCGCCATGAGGTCGTCGGCCTGCTCGGCGTTCTCGAACGAAGCCAGTTGCAGATAGATCGGCTTTGCCGCGGACGACTCCGCAGGGGGGCGCGAAGGCGGCGCGGGCGGCGGCGGCACGGCCGCGGAATTCGGGGCGGGGGTCGCCACCGGCGCGTTTTCGCCCTGCGGCAGCGTGCTGAAGAAGGTGAAATCCGGCTCCTTGACCGGACTGTCACCCGGCTTCCCCGGCAAGGCCACGACGGCGGGTTCCACTGCCGTCGTTTGCGTCGGCGAAGCGGGCTGGCTGAACGGCGCGTTGCGGGTAAACACGAACACTGCGGCGGCGACGATGAGCGCGCCCAAAATCATGCCCACGAACACGCCGAGCAGGGTGCCGCCGCGTACTTGCGACGGCAGTTTTCGTTCTCTGGAAGAGCGGCGATGGCGACTCACGAATAAAACTCCATTTACATTGATTCGGGCGCCGAAACGCCCAGCAGCGCCAGCCCGTTGGCCAGCGTCCGGCGAACGGCGGCGGCCAGCGCCAACCGCGCCAGCTTCACGGCCTCATCTTCGACCAGCATCCGTTCGACGTTGTACCAGCTATGGAAATCGGCCGCCAGCTCCCGCAGGTAGAACGCGATCTGGTGCGGCGCGTAGTCTTGCGCCGCGCCCTGCACGACTTCGGGGAACGCCGACAGCCGCGCGGCAAGGCCCAGCTCGTGCTCGCTTTGCAGGACGCCGGCGTCGATGCCGGTCAGCTCGCTCTCCATGCCGCCCCATTTTCGTAAAGCGGACGAAGCGCGGGCATGGGCATATTGCACGTAATAGACCGGATTGTCGTTGTTCTGACGCTTGGCGAGATCGAGGTCGAAATCGAGGTGCTGGTCGCTTTTTCTCAACACGTAGAAAAAACGGCAGGCATCGTTGCCGACTTCGCCGCGCAACTGGCGCAGCGTGACGAACTCGCCCGCGCGCGTCGACATCGAAGTTTTCTGCCCGTCGCGGTAGAGCACCGCGAACTGCACCAGCGCCACGTCGAGCCGTTTCGGGTCGAAGCCGAGCGCTGCCACCGCGCCCTTCACGCGCGGCACGTAGCCGTGGTGATCCGCGCCCCAGATATCGATCATGCGATCGAAGCCGCGCTCGTATTTGTTGAGGTGATAAGCGATGTCGGAGGCGAAATAAGTATAGATACCGTTCTCGCGCTGCACGACGCGATCTTTCTCGTCCCCGAAGCTGGAGGAACGGAACCATTTCGCGCCGTTTTGCACATAGACGTGCCCCGCCGCTTCGAGGCGGGCGACGGCGCGTTCCACCATGCCGGTATCAAACAGGCTTTTCTCTGGAAACCACTTGTCGAAGCGCACGCCGAATTCCTGCAAATCATCGCGGCAATCGCCCAGCTGCTGATTGAGCGCGAAGCCATGCACGAACGGATAGTCCTCCCCCAACAGGCGCTTGGCGTTGGCAATCAAGACATCGAGGTGCTGTTCGCGCTGCGCCTTGGCCTCCTTGTCGTCATCGCGCACGGACGGCGGCAGGCCGGGCGTGCCCGCGAGCACGTCGGCCGCGCTCAGATGGGCAAAACGATCGCCATGCGTATCGCGCAGCTCCCAGGCCATCGTCACCACGTAATCGCCCTGATAAGCGTTGGGCGGAAATTCGACTTCGACCCCGAACAGCGCCAGATAACGCAGCCACGTCGACAGCGCGAGGATATCCATCTGCCGCCCGGCATCGTTGACGTAATACTCGCGGCTCACCTCGAACCCGGCAAAAGCGAGCACCTCCGCGAGCGATGCGCCGTAGGCCGCGACGCGCCCGTGCCCGACGTGCAGCGGCCCGGTCGGATTGGCCGAGACGAATTCCACCTGCACCTTCACGCCCTTCGCCGCGCCGCGCCCCCAATCCTTGCCCTGCGCGAGCGCCTCGCCCACCACGGCCGTTTTCGCGGCGGCGGCCAGCGTGAAGTTGATGAACCCGGCGCCCGCCACCTCCACCTTCTCCAGCAGCGCGGAGGTAGGCAGCTCGGCCACCAGCAGCGCCGCCAGCTCGCGCGGATTGCGCTTCAGCGTCTTGGCAAGCTGCATGGCGACGTTGGTGGCAAAATCGCCGTGCCCGGCCTGCCTCGGCCGTTCGAGCAAAATGTCGACGGCGGCATGCGCGGGCGCCACGCTTTTCAGGGCATCGCGGATGAGTCTGGTCAGGAGAATCTTGGGGTCGGCGCTCATGGCACAGGATGGCGGTAAAAGGGTTTGGATTATAGCGGATGGATCGTAATACGGCCGGACTTCGGCGCGTTCTTGCCGCGAACTTTCAAGCGACCCGATTTTGCGGCGTGGGCGCTTCCAGCCGTTTCTGCTCCCCGCCACGCAAACGATAAACAGGAAACGGCAGGAGACCGCCAACAAACAAGAAGATATTGTAAGTAAACAGGAGCTTATCGTCATGCAGCGCAACGGCATATGATGTCATAACGCTGCACGTGATGCTGTTTATGTCGTGATAAAATCCCGCCCGGATGCGCCACTGTGGGTTTTTCCGTCTGTGTACGCAGTTTTGCTGTTTTTCGGCTAGAACGGTCTTCGTGGAGAAATGGAATATCATGGCAACAGCAGATCAGGTCAAGATGCTTGAGGCAGCAAACAAATGTCTTGCAAAAAGGGTTGACATCCCGGGTGCGCCTTTGTGGCACATGGGCAAGGTGTATGTGTTTGAATCCGATGAGAGTTTCAAGCTCCTTGATAACACGGTCAAATACCTTGAATGCAAAGCCAGGGCAAAGATGCCGTTTGAGGAGGACGAAAAAGAGTTCATGAAAGAGCTCTTCGAAGCAAGCTGGTGGGGAGGGCTTTACAAAGGCTACAAGGAAGCAGGGAAGCTTTCAAATCATTATGTTAACGGCCATGGCGCGGATATACAGATCGACGCGGACGTGTACAAGACATCTGTCATTGTCAAGGACACGATGGATGCGCTCAAGGCATATATTCGGAAGCTAGCAGAAGGTAAACAATCTAGATCATTTGCGCATTTGAGAAGTAATGATACTCTTTTTCTTCAATCGGAATTTGCGCGAAAATTGAGGTCCGGGAGGAATGTAAATATGCAGGGTAGTTTGTTGGAAGACGGCGTTCTCATAGCAGAACAATCCAATACAAGGCTGAAATTTGCTGACCATCGATTTCATCTTAGTGTGAGCACCTCCAAGGCATCTGACAAGTTTTATTCAACATGGAAAGTAGAAAGCCTGTATGATTTTCAGCCATTTTCAAACAACGAGGAAGAAAATAAACGTCATATAACGCATCTTCCACTTGGACATAAAGAATTGAATCTCCCGGATGGCTTATCACAATATATGACAGAAATTGGCGTGGCGAAGGCTTTCAATCATGTTGCGTCGTGGGATGAATGGTGGAAATGAAGAAGTCAACAAAATTGCTGATTTTCCTGCTTGCAGTGCCGCTGGTGCTGGCACTTTTGCTAGCGGTGTTTTTGATGATTGCTCCCGCGAGGGAAGATTTCTGTTTTGTTGCGGATCAAAATTATGAAGTCAAGGTAGAGCGCATCGACCAGAGCACATATTATCTGTACCTGCAAATTTCTGGCTTTCACGAGAAAGAAACTTTTCTTGCTGTGTATGATGAAAAACCAGTGTTTGATCGTTGTGGTTTATCTAAGCAGCACTCAATTGGAGCAACGAATATAGCTTCAACTGAAGCTGAAGTTGATACGAAGATAAAATCTCCTATAAAAATAATATTATTCCCAAATAAAAAAGTTGCGGAAATCCATTTCAAAGACACGGATGATGGTGATGATATACTCTCACAACTCACGAAGGCCGTCATAAACCGTGACAATGCGCAGGAAGACCGTTCCAGGTCGGAGGAAGAATATCTTCGTGCACGACAGGAATTTGCTTCCGGTGTTAAAATCGTTATTCGTGACGACTTGGGTGAGGACGACAAGACTGAAGATAATCAGGCCGGGGACGGCCAAGTTGAAAAATGAGCGAATAAGCTTTTATCAGCAAGTCAGTCCCAAACGATTCAGGATTGTTCAGGACTGACTGCAAAAGCTCGTGACAGACTTCGCCGCTTTCTCCCGAAAGCGGCGCTCAATCCAGATCCACCTGCGCCCGCAACCAGAACGTGCGCCCCGGTTCGTTGACGCGCGCCGTCTGCTCGTAACCCGTCACGTCCGCGCCGCTCTTGCTGATGAATTCGGCGTACTTGCGGTCGAACAGGTTATCGACGCCCACGCTGAACGACGCGGACTTGTTCAACCGATAACTGCCGTTCAACGAAAACACGGCAAAACCGCCGTTGCGCCCCAGGTCTTGTCCGACGATATTGCCTTCGTTGCGCGCGTAACGGTTCTGCGCCACCACCAGACGCAACAGCGCACCCGCCGAATACGCGCCGCGTTGCCAGTCGAGCCCGAGCCGCCCTTCCAGCGGCGGGATCTGGCCCAGGGCGTGGTGATCGCTGTCGTTTTCGCCGTGTGTGTAGGCAAGGCTCGCGCTGCCTTTCCATTGCGGCGCAAAGCGGTAGGAAGCGCCCGCTTCACCGCCCCATAGGGTCGCATCGACATTGCGGGCGATGGTCTGGGTGCCTGTCCCGTTGGGATAACGGCTCTCGATCAAAATATAGTCGTCGAGCTTGCCGTAGAACGCCGACACGAATCCCTGCACAGCGCCGGATTGCCAGGTCAGGCCGAGGTCGAGCTGATGGGTGATTTCCGGCTCGATACGGTCGAACACGGAATTGCCGCTCTCCGACGCCTTGCCGATTTCCCAGTAATCCGGCGCGCGCGCGCTACGCCCCACGCCGAGGTAAGCGATGCCGTGCTGCGCCCATTCGCGCTCATAGCGCATGAAACCGCTCCACAGACTTTCGCGGCGGTGCGCGCCGGAGGTGGCGCTGGCGGTGCCCGCGCGGCTGTCCTTCGCCTGCCACTGATCGTTGCGCAGCCCGGCGATCACGCTGTCGGCGGCGCTCGCCTGCCAGCGCAATTCCCCAAAAAAGCCGTTGCTGGCAAAGCGAAAATCTTGTCGGCGCTTCTGGTTGTGGTAGTCATTGGCCGAACCGCGTGGGCCGCCGCTGCGCGCGGTGTGGATGTTCTCTTGCCGATCCACGCCCAACGTCAATATCGTATCGCCGCCGGGCAGCAGCGTCGCCGCGAAGCGTCCGCCCGTGCTCTTGCGGTCGGGATTGCTCGCCATCGCCATGCCCACAGGCGTGCGCAGGCTGTAGTTGTCCATGACGTGATCGATGTAGTTGTAATACGCCTGCGCCTGCACCTTGTCGAGCCACGAAGCCAGATGGCGTTTTTCGAACTTCAGCGCCACGTTCTCGCGCTCGAACTGGCTACCGTCCATGCCCCGGTCGGCATAGGCGGCTTCGCCGTCGCTCTTGATGGCGGACAGCTCCAGCCGGGTCGCTTCATCCGGCGTCAGGCCGACGATGCCGGTGAGACTCTGGCGCTCGTAGCGCGCATGCACCTTCTTGCCGCCGCCATCCCGGTAATCGTCGGAGCGGGAGCGGGTCAAAATACCTTCACCATAAACAGCGGCATTGCCGCCTTTGACATCAAGATAGCCGTCGAAGCGCCCGGCGCTCGCGCCCGTTGCCGCCGCGTTCAAACGCCAGTCCGGCTGCTCATAGCGCTTGTGCACGCGCTCGAACAGCACTGTCCCGGCCGAGGCAGGGCCATAAACAACGCTCTGCGGCCCCTTGAGCAAGGTGACGCGATCATAGGCATCCGGGAAAATATAGGCGGTCGGCGGGTCCATGCGCCCGCCGCACCCGCCGAGAATTTGCTCGCCGTCGAGCAAAATGTTCAGGCGCGAAGCGGCCATGCCGCGAAACATCGGATCGCCGCCCGTACCGCCCTTGCGCACGACGCTCATGCCAGGCACGGTTTTGAGAAAAGAAGCGCCATCATTGGCGGGCAACGGCTGCTGCGGCGCCTTGGGATCGAAATTCACTTCCAACGGCGCATCCATCGCGGACGCGGTAACCACCACGGTATCGAGCGTCGGCGGCGCGGCGCCCTGACCTGCGCGACCTTCGTGACCTTCGTGACCCTCGTGGGCCTGCTGCGCGAACAGCGCGCCAGAGGCGAGAACGGCGAAAACCGCCAACGCGGCCTGCGCAGCGCGCGGGCCCGAATCATACTTCGACATGAAAATTCCTTCGCAAAACGACTCAATGGAACGCGATGCACACCAGCGCACGTCCACGCCGCAACACGGGCGAAAGTGGCGGTTCAGCGCATCGCAGCGCGGGGGTCAGGCGAAGGAAAAAGGCGGCGCCCGCTTGGGCGCATGGCAAGAATCCGGCGCGCTCGGCTGCAAGCGCGCATCGCGCGCCGGAACGAAAAACGTGGCGGGCTCCGGCGGCGGAAAGGACAGCGCCGCATCCGAAGGCAGCGCAAGGCTCGCGGCGAGATGGCAAAACGGGCAATGCCCGCCCCCCATCCGCCACACCGGAGGCAGGCCGTCGTCCGTATCGGCCGGCGCGCCATCGGCCGTACCGGCCGACCCTCCACTCGCCGTGCCGTGGCAGACATCCGACAGCGCAAGCTCGAAGCCGCCGAGCGCCTGCTGCGCCGCATGCACACTGGCGATGCCCCCGGCCAGCAGTTGCAGACAAACCACCCAGACCGCCGCCCAGGCAACCCCGCGCCGGCGGCGGCGCAGGTAGCTAAAAAGGGGGGCATTGGGCAAGGCGAAAGACATGCGCGAATTGTAGCGGGAACGGCGCAAGGCGGGTTTAGGGGGAAACACTCGCTTTGTTGCGCTGCGCGGATTTCACAGCAGCGGCGCCAGCCAGCGCCCCGCCTCCTCCACGCTCATCCCGCTGCGCGCCGCCCAATCCGCCAACTGGTCGCGGCCGATTTTGCCGACCGCGAAGTAGCGCGCCTCAGGGTGCGAGAAGTAAAAACCCGCGACGCTGGCCGCAGGCGTCATCGCCATCGCCTCGGTGAGTCCCATTCCGGCGTTTTTCGGTGCATCGAGCAAGTCGAACAGGCCACGCTTGGCGGTGTGGTCGGGGCAGGCGGGATAGCCTGGGGCGGGACGAATGCCGCGATAGCCCTCACGGATGAGCGCCTCGCGGTCGAGCGATTCAGATGCGGCATAGCCCCAGAAATCTTTGCGCACACGCTCATGCAGCCACTCGGCGCACGCTTCCGCGAGGCGATCGGCCAAGGACTTCAACAAAATGGCGCGGTAATCGTCGTGCGCGGCGGCAAATTCGGCGAGCTTCGCTTCGATGCCCAGCCCGGCGGTGACCGCGAACGCGCCGCACCAGTCTTGCAGGCCGGAAGCTTTCGGCGCGACAAAATCGGACAGGCACAGATTGGGTTTGCCCGGCGCGTGCTGGCGCTGCTCGCGCAGGCCGTGCCAGACGAAAATCGGCGCGGCGCGGTGGCAATCGGCGTAGAACTCGATGTCGTCGCCCACGGCGTTGGCCGCAAAAAGCCCGAGCACGGCGCGCGCGGTGAGCCATTTTCCGGCGACGAGCTCATCGAGCATCGCCTGAGCGTCGTGATACACGCCGCGCGCCGCCTCGCCCACCTTGGCATCATCGAGGATGGCCGGAAAGCGCCCCGCCAGGTCCCATGTCTGGAAAAACGGCGTCCAGTCGATATAAGCGACGAGCGCGGCAAGATCGACTTCGAGCACGGTCACGCCCGGCGCGCGCGGCGGCGGCGGCCGGTAGGGCCTGGCATGCTGCCCGCCGCCGCAAGCGCAGGCGGCGGATGGGCGGCCTTCCGCCGCCCAAAGCGTACCGAGCGCGTTGGCGCGCGCGGCAGCCAGCGGGAGCAGGACACGCGGCTCCCGCGCCGCGTAACTGGCGCGGATTTGCGCATCATCGGCGGCGAGTTTGGCGCGAAACGCCTCCGCGCCGCTCGCGGAGAGCAGGGCGCTGGCAACGCCCGCGGCGCGCGACGCGTCGGGCACATGCACCACGGGCTGCGCGTAGTGGGGCGCGATCTTGATCGCGGTGTGAGCGCGGCTCGTGGTCGCGCCGCCGATCAGCAGCGGTATCGTCAAGCCCTGCCGCTGCATCTCGGCGGCAACGAAGCTCATCTCTTCGAGCGACGGCGTAATCAGCCCCGACAGGCCGATGGCGTCCGCCGCGTGTTCTTCGGCGGCCGTAAGGATTTTTCCCGCCGGCACCATCACGCCCAGATCGATCACCTCGAAACCATTGCAGGCCAGCACCACGGAGACGATATTTTTGCCGATGTCATGGACATCGCCCTTGACCGTCGCCAGCACGATACGGCCCTTGCTCGCGGCGCCGCCACGCGCTTTTTCCGCCTCGATGTAAGGCACCAGATGCGCGACCGCCTGCCGCATCACCCGCGCCGACTTCACCACCTGCGGCAGAAACATCTTGCCCGCGCCGAAAAGATCTCCCACGGCCTCCATGCCCGCCATCAGCGGGCCTTCGATCACCGCCAGCGGCGGCTTGCCCTCGGCTTGCAGCCGGGCGCGCAACGCCTCGACATCGGCGGCAACGAAATCCGTGATGCCTTTCACCAACGCATATTTCAAGCGTTCTTCGAGCGGCGCGGCGCGCCACGCAAGATCGGGGCCCGCGCGCTCCCGTGCCGCGCCCGCCCCCACCGTATGAGCGAATTCGACCAGCGCCTCGCCCGCGCCCGCGTGACGGTTGAGCACCACATCCTCCACCTTCGCGCGCAGATCCGGCGCCAACCCGTCGTAGAGGCCAAGCATCCCCGCGTTGACGATCCCCATCGTCATTCCGGCGCGGATAGCGTGGTAGAGGAAAACGGTGTGGATCGCCTCGCGCACCGCATCATTGCCGCGAAAAGCAAACGAGACGTTGGAGACGCCGCCCGAGCTCCAGGTGTGCGGCAGGTTGTCCTTGATCCAGCGCACCGCGTCGATGAAATCGACCGCATAGTTGTCGTGCGCTTCGATCCCGGTGCCGATCGCCAAAATCGCCGCATCGAAGATGATGTCTTCCGGCGCCAGACCCGCGCCGCCCGCATCCTCCGGCTTCACCAGCAGATCGTGGGCGCGCTGGCAAATCGCGATCTTGCGCGCGAAGCTATCCGCCTGCCCCTGCTCGTCGAACGCCATCACCACGATGGCCGCGCCGTAGCGCCGCGCCAGCCGCGCCTTGTCCACAAACTCCGCCTCGCCGTTCTTGAGCGAGATCGAATTGACGATGCCCTTGCCCTGAATGCACTGCAAACCGGCTTCGATCACCTCCCAGCGCGAGGAGTCGATCATCACCGGCACGCGCGCGATCTCGGGCTCGGAGGCGGCAAGCTTGAGGAAACGCGCCATCGCCGCCGGCGCATCGAGCATCGCATCGTCCATATTGACATCGATGATCTGCGCGCCGTTCTCGACCTGCTGGCGCGCGACAGAGAGCGCCTCCTCGAAGCGCCCCTCGGCGATCATGCGCGCGAAAGCGCGCGAACCGGCGACGTTGGTGCGCTCGCCCACGTTGACGAACAGACTCTCCGGCCCAATCTCGCATGCCTCCAGCCCCGCGAGCCGCAAACGACGTGGCAACACCGGCACACGCCGGGGCGCCACCCCCGCCACCGCCTGCGCAATGGCCGCAATATGCGCGGGCGTGGTGCCGCAGCAACCGCCGACGATATTGACCAGCCCGGCGCGCGCCCAGCGCCCGATCTCGGCGGCGAGTTGCTCCGGCGTCTCGTCGTAGCCGGTGGGCGCGAGCGGATTGGGCAGCCCGGCGTTGGGATGCGCGGAGATGAACGTATCGCAGCGCGCCGCGAGATCGGCCACATGCGGGCGCAAATCCTTCGCGCCCAGGGCGCAATTGAGCCCGAACGAAAGCGGCCGCGCATGCGCGAGCGAATTCCAGAACGCCGCCGAAGTCTGCCCCGACAGCGTGCGCCCCGAAGCATCGGTGATCGTGCCGGAGATCATCACCGGCAAGCGCTGGCCGCGCGCCGCGAACAACCGTTCGATGGCGCAGACCGCCGCCTTTGCGTTCAGCGTATCGAAAATGGTTTCGACCAGCAGCAAATCCGCGCCGCCGTCCGCCAGACCGCGCGCCGCCTCGAAATAATCTTCGAGCAACGCCGTAAATTCGATATTGCGATAACCGGGGTCGTCTACGTCCGGCGAAATCGACAGCGTGCGCGAGCTCGGCCCCAGCACGCCCGCGCAATAGCGCGGCTTCTCCGGGCTTCGGGCGGTAAATTCATCGCACAGCCCGCGCGCCAGCCGCGCGGCAGCCACATTCAATTCATACGCGATCCCGGAGAGCCCGTAATCGGCCTGCGCGACGCGCGTGGCATTGAACGAGCACGTCTCGACGATATCCGCCCCCGCCTCAAGATAAGCGCGATGAATGCCGCCCACCACATCGGGCCGCGTCAGCACGAGCACATCATTGTCGCCCGCGATCTCCTGCGGGTGATCCTTGAAGCGCGCGCCGCGATAATCGTCCTCGGTGAGGCCGTGGCGCTGGATCATCGTGCCCATCGCCCCGTCGAGCACCAGAATGCGGCGGGCGAGTTGCTGACGAAGTTCGGATGTGCGCTCGGGCTGCATTTTGCCAGCCTCCTTGTTCAAAAAAAGCCACCGCGCCCCGAAAACACAAACGGCGCGGCGAACCGCATGGTTCGCGAGCACCGTTTCAACCATTCGCCGGGCCGGACCGCAACGCCTTTCGGCCAAGGGATGGATTCTATGGATATGCGGCGCCGACGGCAACCGCCGGGGATCGGGTTTGCTTCGTGAAAACGTACGCCAGAAAGAGACGGGTCAAACGTTCTGCCTGAGTTTTCTGGCGAAGTCATTCGGAGACAGATCACCCGGAGCCGAATGTATTCGCGCGTATTCCTTCAAAGCCTCCCGGTAGGCGGTCACGGAGTCTTGCAGTTGCGTTTCATCGCCTCGGCGTTTGCCAAGGATGCTGAGCACGTTTCCGAGGTTGTTTTGTGTCGCGGCCCAATTGAGCGGCACGCACGGGTTTCCAAGGAAGCCTCTCTTTTTTTGGGCCACTTTTCTGCCCTCTCAAAACTGTGTAATATTCCCGATAATCTATCTGGGAAAATAAGTCATGACTTCCGAGTACATCATGAGAGGGGTTAGCTCTGCCTCCGCGTCTAAGACATCCGGTGCATTCAATGCATTATCTCAGGAAGAACATGACATATATGTATTAGAAGCAAGCGAAGTTCTTGCGGTCAGTCTTTCCCACCATATAGAAAGCGGCGTGTTGGATACAAAGACAGCCGTAGCTCTTGGCCCTTTAGTTGCTGTTATATTCGTAGGCGTGATAGCATCATTAGCGTTTGATGCAGTCGATAATCATTTTGGTCTTACTGTAAAGATGTCCAATGCAATCGATCAAATGCTAGAAGATATTGCTAGAAGAGCCGCGAATCAACGAGATTCATTGGGACACAAGTTCCAACATATGGCATATTCAGCCTTTGAGGTTGCGGCAGCATGGTTAATTCGTGAGGGAACAAGCGCAACAGTAAGTTATATTCGTCGTAACATAGATTACTTCCTAGGTCCTCGCTAGGAGAGGGAGGAGTGAGTAAAAAAATAACTTTTAATGATATTGTTCTTACTCGTTTAGAACTATATCTTGGAACGCCACTAGTTTTTTTTGGATTGTTGGCTGCTGTTCTATGGCTAACTCCAATTGTATTTGGAGAATTATATGAGAAATTTTACCTTCCTTATATCAATAGTGGCCCTGTTATTTTACGTATAAGTAGTGGTATTTTTTGGTTATGTGGTTTGCCAGTCGTTATTATGACTTTGCCCATCTTGGTAATCGGTTTTTTACGAAATGGTCTCAAAATAGATTTTTCTCATCATCAGAAACAATTTAGGTTATATATCAAAATTTGGGGATATACTGCAATTATAACGGTTGCAATAGCATTTATAATCCCTGCTTATATTGCTGAACGAATCGAAGCTAAAGGCTATATCGTTTGTCATGAACTTGATCAGTTCAGCCTTACGAGACGTGTAACAGGTTATGTTCGTCACCCTATGCTATGCGTGTCTGAGGATGCGCAGGCAGATGCGTTGAGAATCTACAAAGAGCTTCATATATCTCATCCAAACCTCTTTCCTTAACTCAGACCCGGCTCTGTCCCACCCTCCCCCCTCCAAAAAAACCACACGACCATGAACCGCGAGCGCGCTGGATTTTCCCGTCACCTGCTGCTGCTGCTCGTGGGCGTGGCCCTGTTCTGGGGGCTGAACTGGCAAGTGATGAAAGTCGCGCTGCGCGAGATTGCGCCGATGAGCTTTCGCACCTTCACCGTGCTGCTCGGCGGCACAGGGCTGTTGCTGATCGCCCGGCTCACGCGCCAGCCGCTGATGCCGCCCAAAGGCAAGTGGCCGACGCTGGCGTGGCTCGCCGCCACCAACATCGCGGCCTGGAATCTGCTCTCGATCCACGGCATCGCGCTGCTGCCCTCGGGCCGCGCCGCGCTGCTGGCCTACACCATGCCGGTGTGGAGCATCCTGCTCTCGGTCATCTGGCTCGGCAATCCGCTCACCGTCCGGCGAACGGCCGGCATGCTGCTCGGCGCGGCGGGCGTTTTCGCCATGATGGGCACGGAACTGGCGAGCATCGCGGGCGCGCCGTGGGGCGCCCTGTCGATGGTCGGCGCAGCCTTCGTGTGGGCCGTGGGGCTGGTGTCGATCAAACGCTTCCCGGTCGCCATGCCGACGCTGACCTTCTCCGGCTGGACGATGTTGATCGGCGGCGCGCTCTCGCTGCCCTTCGCGCTGGCCTTCGAACGCGCGCCGGCGTGGCGGCATCTGAGCTTCTGGCCGCTCTTCGCGGTGTTCTACAACGTCTTCATCTCGCTGATGTTCTGCAACTGGGCATGGAACACCCTCGCACGCCGCCTGCCGGTGGCCGTCTCCTCACTCTCCTCGCTCGCCGTGCCGCTGGTCGGCGTCGCAGGCGGCATGCTCCTGCTCGGAGAACAGCCCGACACGGCCGAATGGGTCGGCATGGCCTGCATTCTCGGCGCGGTCGCAACAGTGATGCTGCCGGAAAAATAACGCCGTATCCGGGCATGCAACACCCCTGTTTTTGCAGCTATCATCCCCGGGTCCATCCCGCGCAGGAGATTCCTCATGAAAAAGACGCTTGCATTCGCGCTGCTCGCCGCTTTGTCCGCCAGCGCCATCGCTCAACAAGGCGACACATACCTGAGTTTCCAACCCATCGTCGCCGTCGCCGTCACCGATGGACAATTGAGCGGCAAGGTTCAGTTCTACCTGCGCGGCCAAAAGCCCCCCGGAAACATCACGGAAACATTCCCGGAAGCGGTCTATGACAAACCGGCGGGCACGCAAGTCGTCAATGCCTCCGTGGCGAGAGGCTGCGCCACGGCCCTGCGCCGGGTGCTGGCTTCGTTCGAAGATTATGCGAAAAAATACGGCGCGAACGCCGTCGTCGACATGGTGAGCTTCCACGGACAAGAGCACCACGCGGACAACGCCCGGTTCTGGTGCCACGAAGAACCCAATGGCTATGTCGTGAAGATGCGGGGCAAACCGGCGATCATCAAATAAGACGGGGCGGCCTTACTCCATCCCCCACTTCTGCAACCGGTAGCGCAACTGCCGCAAAGTCATGCCAAGCTTGCGCGCCGCCGCCGAGCGGTTCCAGCGCGTTTCATCGAGCGTGCGCAGGATCAGCGCGCGCTCGTCACCGGAGGCTTCGGCCAGCCCGTTTTTCGCCTCGCTCTCACTTGCCTCGCCCTCAGCCACCTCACCCTCGTCTGCCTCGCCCGCCCGCGCCGCAGTCTCTTTCACTTCGACCTCTCTCACCGCAGCCTCGCCCGCCTCGGCCGGCGCGGGCATGAGCGGCAAGTTACTGATCGTCGCGCGGCTCAGGCCGAGATCATCGGCGGCGATGGCCTCGCCCTCGCACAAGGCGCAGGCGCGCTCCAGCAGGTTTTCGAGCTCCCGCACATTTCCGGGAAACGCATATTGCGCGAGCGCGGCGAGCGCTTCGGGCGAGAGGGCGCGCACCGGGCCGCCATCGCGCTCGGCCAGACGGGCGAGCACATGCGCGGCAAGCTCCGGAATATCCTCGAGGCGGGCGCGCAGGGGCGGCACATGCAGGGCGATGACATTGATGCGAAAGTACAAATCCTGCCGGAAGCGGTTTTCCGCCACCAGCTGCGCGAGGTCGCGGTGCGAGGCGGAGAGGATGCGCACATCGATCGGATCTTCGTTCTGCCCGCCCACGGGCCGCACGGCGCGCTCCTGGATGGCGCGCAAAAGCTTGACCTGCATGGAAAGCGGCAGATCGGCCACCTCATCGAGAAACAACGTGCCGCCGCTCGCGGCCTGGAACAAACCGTCCTTGTCCGCGACCGCCCCGGAGAAACTGCCCTTGAGATAGCCAAAGAACTCGCTCTCCATCAGCTCGGGCGGAATCGCGCCGCAATTGACCGGAACGAACGGCCCGGCCGCGCGCACGCCGAGGCGGTGAATGAGCCGGGCAATGACCTCCTTGCCGGTGCCGGACTCGCCATAAATGAAAACCGGCGCCTGATTGCGCGCGAGTTTTTCGATCTGGCCGCGCAACTGCACCATCGCCGGCGTATGGCCGACCAGATCGCGCCAGACCGCCGCATCCCCCTCGCCCGCCGCGCCGCTGGCCGCCACCTGACCGGGCAGCCTAAGCGCGTGCAGCACCAGACCGCGCAGCACCTGCAACTCAATCGGCTTGGTGACGAAATCGAACGCGCCGAGCTTCAAGGCACGAATCGCCGTCTCGATGCTGCCATAGGCGGTAATCACCGCGACGGGCAAGGCAGGCTGCTGGTGCTGGATGAACTCGACCAGCTCCAGCCCGTCGCCATCGGGCAAGCGCATGTCGGTGAGGCAGAGGCGGTAGCGCACGCGCTCGATGCGCTCGCGCGCCTCCGCGAGCGAGCCCACCGTATCGGCGCCAAGCCCCATGCGCAGCAACGACAGCTCCAGCAGCTCGCGGATATCCTCCTCGTCATCGACGATGAGCACCGCAGTCGCGGCAGCCTGTCCACGGCGCTCGGGGGCAATCATGGCAAACTGCGTCCGGTCAGGATGAAATGTGCGCCGGGCCGCGCCGGATCATCCTCGCGCAAATCGAGGCTGATGCCGTTGGCCTCGGCCAGTTCGCGCGCGATATACAGCCCAAGCCCGGTGCCCTTGACATGCGAGGTGAAAAACGGCTCGAACAGATGCGCCCGCGCCTCCATGCCGACGCCCGGCCCGTCGTCCATCACATGCAGCCGCACGCGCCCCTCGCCCGCATCCTCGGCCTCCACGCGCACCGCGCCGGGCTGGCCACTGCAATACCGGCGCGCGTTGACGAGCAGATTATCGAGAATCTGGTGCAGATGAGCGCGATCGATGCCCAGGGTGAGCGCCGGGTCGATGGCGGCGGTAAAAATCGCGCGCTCGACCTCATCGCCCAGACCCCGCGCCTCGAACAACTCGGCGATGAATTCGGCCAGCGGCAAAGCCTCCGGCTGCGTACGCTCACGCCGCCCGAGCGCGAGCACATCGCGGATCATGCGCTCGATGCGTCTTGCATTGTCATTGATGATGCGCGCCAGCCGCGCCTGCATGTCACTGCGCTTTTCCTCGCGCAGCAGCTCGGCGGCCTGCGTCACCGCCGAGAGCGGATTGCGAATCTCGTGCGCCATGCTCGCGGTCAGCCGGCCGAGCGAAGCCAGCTTCAATTGCTGCATGTGGCGCTCGATATCCTCCAGATCGGTAAGATAGATCAACTTGTCGCCCTCGACGCCGATGCCGCCGCCACCGCCCGCCACCCGGCAGCGCAACAGCCGCCGCGCCGCGCCGAGCGTCATCATCTGGCCGAACTCGTTCGAATCCGCCTGACAGAACCTGGCCAGCGCCGGATCGATTTCCGCCAGCGCGCGCGCCTCGATGCGCGCACAACCGAGCAGCGCGCTGGCCGACGGATTGGCGTGCCGCACCACGCCATCGGCGCGCACCACGATCACCCCGTCGCGCATATCGCGGATGATCTGGGCATTGATCGCCTCCTGCCGCGCCAGCGCCTCGCCGCGCACCGCCGCCAGACTCGCATTGGCATGCGCCCGCTGCGCCAGCATCCGCGCCACGACCGCGATGCCGAAAAACGAAATGCAGGTGAGCGCCACCTGAAAAAAATCCCCCGCCTCTGTCTTGCCACCCGCATAGGTGCGCCAGACATTCTCGGTCAGCACCGAAATCGTCGCCAGCGACGCCATGAACAACACGATGCGCCCTTCGGCCACCAGTCCGGCGCCCGCGAGCATGATCATCATCAACACAAGAATGCCGCCGTGATAACCCGCGCTCGTCCACAGCGCAACGGACAAAATCGCCACATCGGCCAAACTTTGCAGCGTCATCAAACGGCCGAAGCCGATGCGCCCCTCCACGTCGGGAAAGCCGAGCGCAAGCACGACCAGCACATAAGCGAACGCCGCCACCCGGAACAGGTGCGGCGACTCGAACCCCAGCCCGATCTGCGCCCCGGCAACCGCAAACACCACCGCGATCGTCAGGCGAAAAACATTGAAATAGCGCAGCGCCTTGCGCCGCGCGGGATCGCTTTTCAAATTCGCAACCCCGGCGCTCATGACCCCTCCGTACCCTCACGGAGCAAACGATGCGCCTCGCAACAATAAAACCCGCCCCCCGCGCGCACGCCCTCGCTCTCCGGCACATGCACGCCGCACAGCTCGCAGGCGAGCATGCGTTCGGCCTCGCCGCCCCCGTCCACTGCCGGGCGAGCGCCTCCCGCGCGCGGCGGCCAACCCGGCCCGGACGGCTCCCCGGCACGCCGCACATCTCCCCGCAAATGAGTCAACGCGGCGAACACGCTGCGCAAAATCAGCCCGAAGATGCCAAAACCGACCAGCAACCCGATGAGCAGCACGATGAGGATCAATTTGACGAACACCACGCCAACTCCACGATAAACGAATAACCGAGTCTATCACCGCCCGCCGCGCGCGGCGGCGGCGGACGAACCTGTTCCATGTTGCATGTCACGCGCTCCCGCGCTTCTCCCAGAACACCTCGCTGCGCCCGCCCGCGCGGTTGAGCACGCGCGCCAGCACGAACAACAGATCGGAGAGCCGGTTCAGGTACTGCCGCGCCCCCTCGCCCACCGCCTGCGCGGAGAGCTGCGCCAGCGTGCGCTCGGCGCGGCGGCAAACCGTGCGGGCGAGATGCGCGTGCGCGGCGGCGCGCGTCCCGCCCGGGAGAATGAAATCCCGCGCCGGCGCCAGCGTCGCGTTATAGCGCTCGATGGCCGCCTCCAGCCGCTGCACATGCGGCGTACCGACCACGCGCGCCCCGGGGAGGCACGCCTCGCCGCCCAGATCGAACAGATCATGCTGCACACCAGTCAACAGCGCGCGCACCTCATCGGGCAGCTCCTCCGCAAGCACCAGCCCGAGCGCCGCATTGGTCTCGTCGATCTCGCCGATGAGCGCAATGCGGACATCGCCCTTCGAGACGCGCGAACCGTCGCCCAAACCGGTCGTGCCCGTATCGCCGGAGCGGGTGTAGATCTTCGAGAGGCGGTGTCCCATGCGGATTCCCGTTCGTAGTCGCAGCCAGCCCGCATGATAAACTGGCACGCTTGCGTCCGCCGCAACGGGCGCCTTTCCCCGCCAGAGCATCGAACATGAAATCCGCCGAAATACGCGAAAAATTCCTGAAATTCTTCGAATCAAAAGGGCATCAGATCGTCGCCTCCAGCCCGCTCGTTCCCGCCAATGACCCGACGCTGATGTTTACCAACAGCGGCATGGTGCAATTCAAGGACGTCTTTCTCGGCTTCGACAAACGCCCCTACGTGCGCGCCGCCAGCGTACAAGCCTGTCTGCGCGCCGGCGGCAAGCACAACGACCTGGAAAACGTCGGCTACACCGCGCGGCACCACACCTTTTTCGAAATGCTCGGCAACTGGAGCTTCGGCGACTATTTCAAGCGCGAAAGCATCACCTGGGGCTGGGAACTGCTGACGCAAGTCTATGGCCTGCCGCCCGAAAAACTACTGGTCACCGTCTACCACGAAGACGACGAAGCCTACGACATCTGGGCAAACCTCATCGGCCTGCCGCCAGCGCGCATCATCCGCATCGGCGACAACAAAGGCGGCAAATACAAATCGGACAACTTCTGGATGATGGCCGACACCGGCCCCTGCGGCCCCTGCACCGAAATCTTCTACGACCACGGCCCCGACATCCCCGGCGGCCCGCCGGGCAGCCCCGATGAAGACGGCGACCGCTTCATCGAAATCTGGAACCACGTCTTCATGCAATTCGAAATGCACGCAAACGGCAGCCTCACCCGCCTGCCCGCCCCCTGCGTGGATACCGGCATGGGCCTGGAGCGGCTCGCGGCCATCTTGCAGCACGTACACAGCAACTACGACATCGACCTCTTCCGCCGCCTGATCCGGGCCGCCGCGCGCGAAACCGCCGCCGCCGACCTGGACAGCCCCAGCCTGAAAGCCATCGCCGACCACATCCGCGCCTGCGCCTTCCTCATCGCCGACGGCGTCATCCCCGGCAACGAAGGGCGCGGCTACGTACAGCGCCGCATCATCCGCCGCGCCATCCGCCACGGCTACAAACTCGGCGCCCGCACCGCCTTCTTCCACAAACTCGTGCCCGATCTGGTCGAAGAAATGGGCGACGCCTACCCGCGGCTGCGGCACGCGCAAGCCGACATCATCGCAGTGCTCAGAGCGGAAGAAGAACGCTTCTTCACCACCATCGAAAACGGCATGGCGATACTGGAAGCAGAACTGGCCGCGCTGCGGGCCAGACAGGCCACGGTTTTCGACGGCGAAACCGCCTTCAAACTGCACGACACCTACGGCTTCCCGCTCGATCTCACCGCCGACGTATGCCGCGAACACGCCGTCACGGTCGATGCCGCCGCCTTCGAAACCGCCATGACGCGGCAAAAAGCACGCGCCCGCGCCGCGGGCAAATTCAAAATGAACGCCCAGCTCGACTACACCGGCGCGGCCACCGCCTTCAAAGGCTACGAAACACTGGCAGCGAGCGGCACGATTCTCGCGCTCTACAAAGACGGCGTGCCGGTCGAACGACTGCACGAAGCCGAAATGGGCGTCGTCGTACTCGACAACACCCCGTTCTACGCCCAATCCGGCGGCCAGAGCGGTGATCGTGGCGAACTGCAAAACACGGCAGGCCGCTTCGCCGTCGAAGACACCCAAAAAATACAAGCCGCCGTCTTCGGGCACTACGGCATCGTCACCACCGGCACGCTCGCGCTCGGACAAACACTCACCGCCCAGGTCGATGCCCGCGCCCGCGCCGCCACCGCACGCAACCACTCCGCCACGCACCTGATGCACAAAGCACTGCGCGAACTACTAGGCGCGCACGTCCAACAAAAAGGCTCGCAGGTCGGCCCCGACAAAATCCGCTTCGACTTCTCCCACGGCACCCCGATGAGCGCCGCGGAAATCCGCGCCCTCGAAACACTCGTCAACACCGACATCCTCCAGAACACCGCCACCGAAGCCCGCATCATGACGCTCGAAGCCGCGCAGAAAACCGGCGCGATGATGTTGTTCGGCGAAAAATACGGCGACACCGTGCGCGTCCTCAGCATCGGCGCCTCCAAAGAACTCTGCGGCGGCACGCACGTCACGCGCACCGGCGACATCGGCCAGTTCAAAGTGCTGACCGAATCCGGCGTTGCCGCGGGCATCCGCCGCATCGAAGCCATCACCGGCCTCAACGCCCTCGACGACGCCCAAACGCAGCAACAGCGCCTCGCTGAAATCGCCGCGCAACTGAAATCCTCCCCCGAAGACGCCGCCGAACGCCTCGGCGCCCTGCTCGAACACATGCGCGGCCTGGAAAAAGACCTCCTTCGCCTGAAATCCAGACTCGCGGGCAGCCAGATCGACGCGCTGGCCGCCCAAGCCACCGAACTCGGCGGCGGCGCCAAACTCCTCACCGCCAGCCTCGACGGCGTCGATCCCGCCAGCCTGCGCGAAACCCTGGACAAACTCAAAGACAAACTCGCCTCGGCGGCCATCGTGCTCGCCACCGTACACGAAGGAAAAGTCAGCCTGATCGCGGGCGTCACCCCCAATTTGACGGCAAGGGTCAACGCCGGAAAACTGGTCAACTTCGTCGCCCAGCAAATTGGCGGCAAAGGCGGCGGCCGCCCGGAAATGGCGCAAGCGGGGGGAACCGAACCGGAAAAACTACCGCAGGCACTGGCCAGCGTCAGCGGCTGGATCAAATAAACCGCCGCCGCCCGCTGCCAACGTAACGCCGCCAGACAGCGCAAAGGGCAGGTTTCAAACCAGCCCCTACGGCATGGCCCGACGCACCTGCCACGCATCCGGATGCCAAATGATCTGCGGCGCGAAATTCCTGTCCTGACCGACGCGGCGGCGGATCCCTCTCCCGCCTATCTCTGTCAATGCATCAAGGATTGAACCGCCTTCGGCGGCAGTCCCGTCACCTGTATGATCTCCGCGGC
>JAIRXQ010000012.1 GCA_031268195.1 Azoarcus sp.
CAGACAGCCAGATTCTGTTATCATCAAAACAGATATCTTCATCTTCTTCTGGATAGTGCAGGAAGCCCAACTTATCCGTCTTAATTATCACTCCGCTCAATAACGTACCGCCACCAACAGCCAGATCCGACCGGGCAACCGGGGGCGCTCAACCCCCACGCCTCCGCGGGGGGAAATCCGGTTTCGTATACCGATCCGTTGGGGCTCGCACTATCATTGCCGCCATGTCCACCTGCTGGTTGGGCATCATGCGCAAAAAAATGTGAGATGGATGGTAAAATAGCTACAGACTGTGGAGTAGCGGCAACCTTTCCACTTACCATTTATGGATGTGTGTGCGAAACATGCGATGAATACGGCAGAAACTCACGTAATGAGCCTACTGTTATTAATGATCGCGAGTATTCCGGTCATGCGTTGGATCGTATGCAAGAGCGTGGTTTGATGCCATCTACCATTGAAAACACCATCGACACAGGAACGCAATTCACGACACGGGCGGGGACGACCGGTTTTTACGATGCTGTCAATAATTTGCGGGTTATCGTGAATTCTGTAACCGGTCGGGTAGTGACAGTAATTCCAGGAGCACCATAAATGAACAATATGATAGGGCGAGCACGTTTTTTGCATCAAAGCATAAAAAATGTGCTGATGCAAGATTGGGATCCGATTGGAGTTCAAGCAATATCCGGTGCGGAGGATGAATATGATAGCTACGTTCCTACACTCTACTCAATGCTGATTTCGCGCAGGCCGGTTAACGAAGTGTTTAAATATCTTGTGTGGCTTGAAGCAGAGCATATGGGGCTTACCGTTGATTATCAACGTACTTTGAGCATCGCTGAAAAGCTGGTTGGTTTAGAGGCATAGGTTGAGGAAATACTCACTCCTTCCTGAGAAACAAAACCCCTCACCTCCCGCGCTTTGCGCGGTAGCTGCTGAAGATTGAAGGGTCGCGTGTAGCGGCCCCTTCGCTCATCTGACGTCGGCGGCTTCCTTGGCGGGTGCTGGTGCGCTGCCAGCCCATCTTCTGGCCCAGTACTTCAAGCTCATCCCGTCGATCAACTCGCGGGTGCGCGGGATGGGATCAAGGGGCGCCGACTCATGTTCGGTATGGAGGTTGTCGCGGCAAGGGGGGGTATGCGATTGCCCTGCGGCGGCGCGGAACCCTTCGGGCGCCCCCCTCTCGCGTGATAGAATCGCCCGTTTCGTTCCCGGGTTTTTTTAACGCTCATGACACAGTTCGCCAAGGAAACGCTGCCGATCAGCCTCGAAGAGGAAATGCGCCACGCGTACCTCGACTACGCGATGAGCGTTATCGTCGGGCGGGCGTTGCCGGATGCGCGCGATGGCTTGAAGCCCGTGCATCGGCGCGTGCTCTACGCGATGCACGAACTCTCCAACGACTGGAACCGCGCCTACAAGAAATCGGCCCGTATCGTCGGTGACGTGATCGGTAAATATCACCCGCATGGCGATACCGCCGTCTATGACACCACCGTTCGCATGGCACAGAACTTCTCGCTGCGCTACATGCTGGTCGACGGGCAGGGCAATTTCGGCTCGGTCGATGGCGACAGCCCCGCCGCGATGCGTTACACCGAAATCCGCATGGCGCGCATCGGGCACGAACTGCTGGCCGACATCGACAAGGAAACGGTGGATTTCGGCCCCAATTACGATGGCTCCGAGCAGGAACCGCTGATTCTCCCGGCGCGCATTCCCAACCTGCTCATCAACGGCTCGGCGGGGATCGCGGTGGGGATGGCGACCAACATTCCGCCGCACAATCTGGGCGAAGTGATCGATGCCTGTCTGCAACTGCTGGCCGAGCCGGAAACCTCCATCGACACGCTGATCGGCATTGTCAAGGCGCCGGATTTCCCCACCGCCGGGCTCATTTATGGCCTCGCGGGAGCGCACGAGGGGTATCGCACCGGGCGCGGCAAAGTCATCATGCGGGCGCGTACCCACTTCGAGCCGATCGGCGACAGCGACCGGCAGGCGATCGTCGTCGACGAAATTCCGTATCAGGTCAATAAAAAGACGCTGCAAGAAAAGATCGCCGAGCTCGTCAACGACAAGCGCATCGAGGGCATCTCCCACATTCAGGACGAATCCGACAAGTCCGGGATGCGGCTGGTGATCGAACTCAAGCGCGGCGAAATGCCCGAAGTGGTGCTGAACAACCTGTTCAAGCACACCCAGCTGCAAGACACCTTCGGCATGAACATGGTGGCGCTGGTCGATGGCAGGCCGAGGCTCCTGAATCTCAAGGAAATGCTGGTGTGCTTCCTCGAACACCGGCGCGAGGTCGTCACCCGGCGCACCGTCTTCGAGTTGAGGAAGGCGCGCGACCGTGGCCATGTGCTCGAAGGGCTGGCGGTGGCGCTCTCCAACGTGGATGAAATCATCGCGCTCATCAAGGCCGCGCCGACGCCGCCGGAGGCCAAGCGCGAATTGATGGCGCGCCTGTGGCGCTCCGCGCTGGTGGAGGAGATGCTCGCCCGCGCGCTGGCCGACCGCTATCGCCCCGAAGGGCTGCCCGCCGAATTCGGCTTGTCCGCGCAGGGGTATCGCCTCTCGGAGGCGCAGGCGCAGGCGATCCTCGAATTGCGCCTGCAACGGCTCACCGGGCTGGAACAGGACAAGATCGTCGGGGAATACCGCGAAGTGATGGACATCATCACCGATCTGCTCGACATCCTCGCCCGTCCCGAACGCATCACCACCATCATCGGCGACGAACTGAAGGCGATCAAGAACCAGTATGGCGACCCGCGCCGCGCCGAAGTCGTGCTCAACACCGCCGAAATCAACCTCGAAGACTTGATCACGCCGGAAGATATGGTGGTGACGCTCTCGCACACCGGCTACTTCAAGCGCCAGCCGCTCGCGGACTATCGCGCCCAGCGGCGCGGCGGGCGCGGCAAGCAGGCCACGGCGATGAAGGACGAAGACTTCGTCGACCAACTTTTCGTCGCCAACACCCACGACACGGTGCTGTGCTTCTCCAACCGGGGCCGCTGCTACTGGCTGCGCGTCTACGAAGTGCCCGAAGGCACGCGCACCTCGCGCGGCAAGCCCATCGTCAACCTGTTTCCGCTCCTCGAAGGCGAGAAAATCACCGCCGTCCTGCCGGTGAAAACCTTCGACGAAGAACACTTCGTCTTCATGGCGACGGGCGCGGGCACGGTCAAGAAAACGGCGCTCGCGGCCTTCGCCAACCCACGCAAGGCCGGGATCATCGCCGTCGACCTCGATGACGGCGATCACCTGATCGGCGTGGCGATCACCGACGGCGGCAGCGACGTGATGCTCTTCTCCGACGCGGGCAAGGCGGTGCGCTTTGCCGAAACCGACGTGCGCCCGATGGGGCGCGGCGCGCGCGGCGTGCGCGGCATGTCGCTGGAAGATGGCCAGTGCGTCATTGCCATGCTGGTGGCGAAAGACGAAGCGTGCTCGGTGCTCACCGCCACCGAAAATGGCTACGGCAAGCGCACCCCCGTGGCCGAATACACCCGGCACGGGCGCGGCACCAAAGGCATGATCGCCATCCAGACCAGCGAACGCAATGGCATGCTCGTCGGCGCGGCGCTGGTCGAGCCCAAGGACGAAGTGATGCTGATCTCCACCGCTGGCGTGCTGATCCGCACCAAGGTCGAGAGCATTCGCGAAATGGGCCGCTCCACCCAGGGCGTGACCCTCATCAACATCGACGAGGGCGCGGCGCTCGCCGGCATCGAAAAAGTGGCGGAGTCGGATGTGGATGTGGAGCTGGAGGGCGAAAGTGAGGGCGCGGGCGAGGGCGAGGGCGAGGGCGCGGACACGGGCGGCGTGGACGGCCTGGATGGCGCGCCCCCGGCGGCGGACGACGGCGGCGAGGAAGCGGGGCAATGACGAGGGCGTGGAATTTTTCCGCCGGCCCGGCGACGCTGCCGCTCGAAGTGCTGCAACAGGTGCGGGAAGACTTGCCCGAGTGGCACGGCATCGGCGCCAGCATCATGGAAGTGAGCCATCGCGGCAAGGCGTTTTCCGGCGTGATCGAAGCGGCGCAAGCCGATCTGCGTGAACTGCTCGCCATTCCGGAAGACTACGAAGTCTTGTTTCTGCAAGGCGGGCAGACGCTGCAATTCGCGCAAGTGCCGATGAACCTCCTGGCGGGCCGGAGCGCGGACTACCTCGTCACCGGCGCATGGTCGCAGAAAGCGCACCGGGAAGCGGCGCGGATCGGCAAGGCGCGCCTGGTGGCCTCCACGGAAGAAAACGGCAAATTCCTGCGCCTGCCCGACATCGATGCGCTGAAGTTCGACGAAAACGCGGCCTATTGCCACTTGTGCACCAACGAAACCATTCATGGCGTGGAAGTGCATGAGGCATACGAAGCAAAGCTTTTCGAGGCCATTTCGGCAGCGGCGCCCGGCGTGTCGCTGGTCGCCGACATGAGTTCGCACATCCTTTCCCGTCCGCTGGACGTGCGCCGCTACGGACTCCTCAGCGCCGGGGCGCAAAAAAACATCGGCCCCTCGGGCATGACGCTCGTCATTGTGCGCAAAGCGTTGCTCGGCCGCGCGGCGGCGGGCACGCCCACGATTCTCGACTATCGCAATCAGGCCGATAACGGCTCTATGCTCAACACACCGCCGGCCTTCGCCATCTACGTCGCCGGGCTGGTGTTCCAATGGCTGAAAGCGCAGGGCGGGCTCGATGCGATGGCCGCCATCAACCGGGAAAAAGCGAAGCGGCTGTACGCGGCCATCGACAACAGCGAGGGCTTCTACAAAAACCCGGTCGATGTCGCCTGCCGCTCCAGCATGAACGTCCCCTTCACATTACCGAGCGTGGCGTTGGAAGCACAGTTCGTGCAGGCATCCGAAGCGGCGGGGTTCATCGGCCTCAAGGGGCACAAATCCGTGGGCGGCATCCGTGCTTCGCTCTACAACGCCGTGCCGCTGGAAGCGGTGCAGGCGCTGGTGCGGTTCATGGAAGACTTCCGCGAGACGTGGCGCCGACGCGGCGCTTCCCGGTGATTCACCCCTTGGCGCGAAGCGCCGCTGCTGTGCGCACGGTTTTTTCAGGTTTCCGGGCAATGCGATCATTGCAGTCCCGACTGTTGCAATCCAGATTATTGCACTCCCGTTCATTGCAATCCTTTTCCGGGCTTTGTGCCTGTCTCATGAACGCTTTTCACGCGAACCACCGTCGAATATGACCCCCAAACTCCTCATGATGGCGGCGTTTTTCGCCGTCACGATCTACATCGGCTTTCTTGCCCGCAAGAGCGCCACCGACATCGACGGGTTCGTGCTCGGCGGGCGCAAGGTGGGGCCGTGGCTGTCGGCATTCGCCTATGGCACCTCGTATTTCTCGGCGGTGGTGTTCATCGGCTACGCGGGACAGTTCGGCTGGAAATACGGCATGTCGGCGCTGTGGATCGGCTTGGGCAATGCCTTCGTCGGGAGCCTGCTGGCGTGGTACGTGCTCGGCGCGCGCACGCGGGCGATGACGCACCACCTGCGGGCCCGGACGATGCCGGAATTCTTCGGGGCGCGCTTCGGCAGCCACGGGCTGCGCGTCGCGGCGGCGGCGATCATCTTCGTTTTTCTCATTCCTTACACGGCCAGTGCCTACAACGGGCTGTCGCGCCTGTTCGACATGGCCTTCGGCGTGCCCTACGAGTGGTGCATCGCCGGCATGGCGGCGCTCACCTGCGTCTATGTGGTGCTCGGCGGCTACATGGCGACGGCGGTCAATGACTTCGTGCAGGGGCTCATCATGCTGTTTGGCATCGTCGCGGTGATCGTCGCGGTGCTCAACGGCTACGGCGGCTACACCAACGCGCTGATCTCGCTCTCCCAGGTGCCGGGCGATGTGCCGGGCATGGACGGCATGCAGGGCGTGTTCATATCGATTTTCGGGCCGGATTTGCTCAACCTCGCCGGGGTATTCGTGCTCACCTCGCTGGGCACGTGGGGTTTGCCGCAGATGGTGCAGAAGTTCTACGCCATCCACAGCGTCAACGCGATCAAGCGCGGCGCGATCATCTCCACGGTGTTCGCACTGGTGGTGGCGGGCGGCAGCTATTTTCTGGGGGGCTTCGGACGGCTGGCGGCGGCGGACATCGCCTACACCGCGGCCGGGAAGCCGGTGTACGACTCGGTGGTGCCCGCGATGCTGGCGAGCATGCCCGATCTCTTGATCGGTCTGGCCGTGGTGCTGGTGCTGAGCGCCTCGATGTCGACCTTGAGCTCGCTGGTGCTCACTTCCAGCTCGACGCTCACGCTCGATTTCCTCAAGGGCAATTTCATTGCGGATTTGAACACGCGCGCCCAGCTGATCGTCATTCGTGTGCTGATCGTCGTGTTCGTGTTGATTTCGGCCGTCATCGCGCTGGTGCATTACGACTCGCCGGTAACGTTCATCGCACAGCTGATGGCAATCAGTTGGGGCGCGCTGGCGGGTGCGTTCCTCGCGCCTTTCCTCTACGGCCTGTATTGGCGCGGCGTGACGACGGCGAGCGTGTGGGTCTGCTTTGCCTTCGCCATCCTGCTGGTGTGCTCCAACATGATATGGGAATACATCGCCTCCCCGATCAACGCCGGGGCGCTGGCGATGCTCGCTGGGCTGGGCATCGTGCCGCTGGTGAGCCGCTTCACGCCGCAACCCGACGCCGACAAAACCAACATGTTGTTCCGGGAGTCGTACTTCAACCTGCACGACAACAAAATCGATGCGGATTGAAAAGCGGGGGCCACGCCCGCGAGTGCTTCCCGGCTGACGGGAAAAATCTGGGAAGCCGTCCGCAGGGGATCATGCGGCGCCCGCTGACATTTTGGCTGGCGGGTCTCTGCGTCCTTGGCTGTAGCGGCTCGCGTTTGAAAGCGCCCTGACTCGCAATCGACGCCGTTTCAGGCTCGAATGATCTGCAACTAATGGAAAGCGTGTGCTCACATTCGCTGCAAGCGAGCTTGCTGTCGCCAGCAAAGCAGCAGGCAGAGCGCGAATCAACATGATGCGCCTTGAGAGCATCGACAGCAACGACGGTGTGCTGTTCAGCCACGGCAGCAACACCCACCAGACGCAATATGCGCGTTTGATGCGCCGCACGGCATGAAATGGTTTAAATTGCCAGCGTGATAACTGTCAAGGGAAAACGATCATGGGGCCGTACTTTTATGTTCATGTTGAATCCTTGGTCCACCAACCTTACGTTGGCGACGTTGCCGGGAACAACGTCGGCGAATGTGTTTCGCTGGTCAAACATTACATACCAGGATTGGCGAATCTCCGCACTACAACGTGGATCAAGGGCCAGGACGTAATCGAGACCATAAAGAATGGCGGGACGTTTTTTATGGGAACCGCAATTGCAACATTTATCGATGGGCGATTCCAAAGCGGAAATGGACATGCGGGATTTTATGCTGGTCATGTTAACGATCCGAAGGAGGGGATTCGTATTTATATTGTTGAGCAATATTTGCACCCACCCACCGGCGGTATACAGAAGCGACTCTTACACAGTACCGAAAACGACGAAGCCGGGCACTATCGCGGGATATCCAACATTGGCACAAAGTTTTCGGTGATCCTATGAGCACGTACAAGCATTTCGTCATCAGTGCGGCGCTTGCGCTGCCTTTTCTCGCGGTTGCGAGTGAAATACCGGCCCCGCAGTGTCCGCCCGAAATTGTTGTGCGGCAGGACGTTAAATCGCCTGCTTCCGGCGACTGGCAGCCGTTCGCATCGGACAGGAAGCATTTTTTGGCCGGGGTCTCCCTTTCGCCAGACGGCTACCCGTCCGAGTCCTGCTGTGACGTTCCCATCGAAAGGAAAAAACTCAAGCATGGGAACTGGAAAATAACGTATAACGTCGGCCCTTCCGCTTGGCTTGTTTGTGGATACGTCCAAACTTCCGCCACGGTCGCGCAAAAGGTGCCAGGAAAAGCGGCGCGCTGTGAAGTCACTGAATCGAGCTTTCCCGTTCCGGGTCAATTCATCACGCGGTGTTTCGATACGCCCTCGAACGTGAAACCGTAAGCCGCAGGCGTGCGCCTGTTCGGCGAACGGCGAGTGTTCCATCGTCCGCACGCACCCTTCGCCCATGACGGACAAGGGGGCGACCAGTTTGTCACCGCGGCGCGTTTTTGCGCGCCGGACGTCCACGCCCCGAACGCCCGGCCTGTTCCCGCCGTCTGCCGTCTCCCCGCTTGCTCGTGGGAGGATGTGTCACGGCTGGCGCGGGTGAGGGGTCGGCCGCGCTCGGCACGAAGCCCTGCGCTTCGGCGCGCGCGATTTTGCGGCGGATGAGGCGTTCGATGGCGGCGAGGAGCTTTATTTCTTCGGGATCGACCAGGGAGATTGCGTGTCCCGCCGCGCCCGCGCGTCCGGTGCGGCCGATGCGGTGAACGTAGTCCTCCGGCACGTTGGGCAGCTCGAAATTGACCACTTGCGGCAATTGTTCGATGTCCAGCCCGCGCGCGGCGATATCGGTGGCCACCAGCACCGGGAGCGATCCGTCCTTGAAGCTGGTGAGCGCCCGCGTGCGCGCCGACTGGCTCTTGTTGCCGTGGATGGCGACGGCTTCGATGCCGTGGCGAGCCAGGTATTCCGCGAGCTTGTTCGCGCCGTGCTTGGTGCGGGTAAAGACGAGCGCCTGAAACCACTGCCGCTCCTGGATGAGCCACGCGAGCAGTTCGCGCTTCTGCTTCTGGCCGATCAGATAGACGCTTTGCTCGACGAGTTCGGCGGCGGTGTTGCGCGGCGCGACCTCGACTTGCGCCGGGTCGTGCAGCAGGCCCGCCGCGAGCGTGCGGATGTCGTCCGAAAAAGTGGCCGAAAAGAGCAGGTTTTGCCGCACCTTGGGGAGCAGGGCGAGAATCTTGCGGATGTCGTGGATGAAGCCCATGTCCAGCATGCGGTCGGCTTCATCGAGGACCAGGATTTCCACGCCGGACAGATCGACGGTGCGTTGCCGCACATGATCGAGCAAGCGTCCCGGCGTGGCGACGAGGATATCGACGCGCTTTTTGAACGCGGCGATCTGTGGATTGATGTTGACCCCGCCAAAGACCACGACCGGGACGAGCGGCGTGTGATGGCCGTAGGTGTGCACCGACTCGGCCACTTGCGCGGCAAGTTCGCGCGTCGGCGTCAGCACGAGGGCGCGCGGTCGGCCCGCTTTGTGGGGATGCGCGGCGCGAGCGCTCAATAATTGCAGGGCGGGCAGGGTGAAGGCAGCGGTTTTGCCGGTCCCGGTCTGCGCGGCGGCGAGCAGGTCGCGTCCGGCGAGGACCAGCGGGATGGCCTGCTGCTGGATGGGCGTCGGCACGGTGTAGCCAGCATCGGCGATGGCGGCGAGAAAGGGCGCGGCAAGACCGAGGGTGGCGAAATTGGCGTGGGCGTCCGTTTTGTCGTTGTTCATGCATGAAAAGCCGGTTGGGCGGGCGCGCACTGTAATCGTTTCCGCGCCGAAAAGCGAACCGGGAATGACGGCTGCGCCGTTTTTCCATAGAATCGCCGCTATTTCCCGTCATTTTGCACGCGAGCGGGCTGCCGTGAGCCCTGCCGTGAGCCTTGCCGTGAGCCCTGCCGTGAGCCTTCTTCTCCCCGTTCCCGATCATATCGTCATCGCCACCCGCGAAAGCCGCCTGGCCCTGTGGCAGGCCGGGCACATCGAGGCGCGGCTGGAAAGCCTTTATCCGGGCTGCCGTGTCGAGCTGCTCGGCATGACCACGCGCGGTGACAAAATCCTCGACCGCCCACTGGCGAAGGTCGGTGGCAAGGGGTTGTTCGTCAAGGAGCTGGAAGCGGCGCTGCTCGACGGCCGTGCCGACATCGCCGTGCATTCGATGAAGGATGTGCCGATGGCGATGGGCGAGGAATTCGCGCTCGCCTGCATCACTGAGCGCGAAACACCGCTCGATGCCTTCGTGTCGACGCGCTACGCCGCGCTCGACGATCTGCCGCCGGGGGCGGTCGTGGGCACCTCCTCGCTGCGGCGTGAATCGCAAATCCACGCCCGCTATCCGCAACTGGCCGTCTCCAGCCTGCGCGGCAATCTGGATACGCGGCTGCGCAAACTGGACGAAGGCCAGTACGATGCCATCGTGCTGGCCGCTGCCGGGCTGCGCCGCCTGGGACTGGGGGAGCGCATCCGCGCCGTTCTGCCAGCGGACGTTTCGCTGCCGGCGGCGGGGCAGGGGGCGCTCGGCATCGAATGCCTCGCCGCGCGCGCCGAGCTCATCGCCTGTCTGCAAGCCCTGAACGACGCCGACACCGCCGCCTGCGTCGGTGCGGAACGGGCGTTTTCGCGCGCCCTGGCGGGCAGCTGCGAAGTGCCGCTCGGCGCCTACGCCGAGATGCGCGCCGGGCGCGTGTGGCTGCGCGGTTTCGTGGCGCGGCCCGACGGCGCGCGCATCGTGCGCGGCGAACGCGAAGGCGCGCCGCTCGATGCCGAGGCCATCGGCAAGGCGCTCGCGGGCGATCTGCTCGCGCAGGGCGCGGGCGATATCCTCGCCGCGCTGGGATGAACGGCGCAAACGCGGGCATCCCGCTCGCGGGGCGCACGGTGATCGTCACCCGCCCGCTGGCGCAGGCGGCGGCGCTGTGCCGCGCCATCGAGGATGCGGGCGGACGCGCTTTCCGCTTTCCGTTGCTGGAAATCGTTCCGGTCACAGATCCTGCCGTTTTTGCGCCGGTCGCGGCGCGCCTGGATGAATTCGATTTCGCATTCTTCGTCAGCCCCAACGCGGTTGAATATGGCGTGGCCGGGCTGTGCGCGGCGCGGGCGTGGCCTGTGGGCCTGCGCGTGGCGACGGTCGGGCAGGGCAGCGCGCGCAGCTTGCGCGAACACGGGTTCAATGAGCTGGTCGTGCCAGCGGACGGCGGCGACAGCGAGGCGGTATTGGCGCTGCCCGAATTCGCGCCCGGCGCGGTGCGTGGGCGCTCGGTACTGATCGTGCGCGGCAATGGCGGGCGCGAGCTATTGGGTGAGACGCTTGTCACACGCGGGGCCAAGGTCGATGTATTATCCTGCTATCATAGACGCTGCCCGCAGGCCGATGCCTCGCCCCTGTTGGAGCTGGCCGCGCGCGGTGGCGCCGATGCGTTGTCGATCACCAGCAGCGAGGGGGTCGACAACCTCGTACGGATCGTGGGCGTCGGCAATATCGGGCGCTTGGCCGCGACGCCGGTTTTCGCGCCGCATCCGCGTATTGCCGCGCGCTGCCGCATGCACGGTCTGGGGCGTATCATCGCCACCGGGAGCGGCGACGAAGCATTGCTGCGCGCGCTGATTGCATTCTTTGGGTAAACTCGTGACATGAACACGTCTGCATCTTCCTCCGACGACGCATCGCTCGCCGCCGCCTCCGGGCCACTCGCCGCCTCTGAACCCGTCGCGCCTGAATCCGCCCCCGCCCCCGCGTCGGCTGCCACGGCCCCCGCGCCCGCTGCCAAGGCTCCCGCAGTCAAAGCACCCGCAGCAAAGGCGTCCGCAGCCAAAGCATCTGCAGCCAAGGCGTCCGCTGCCAAGGTCCCCGCGCCCGTCGCGGCGCCTCCCGAAGCTCGCCCTGCCGCGCCCGCGCCGCGGGGTTGGGCGGCGGGCTGGGCGCTGCTGCTGGCGCTGCTGGCCCTCGCCGGGGCCGCTTATTCCGTCTGGCAGGCCCACGCATGGCGCGCGCAAACCGGCGATGTGGGCAAGGAGCTCGCGGGCAAGCTGGAGGAAAGCGCCACCGCCGCCACCGAGGTGCGCGCCCTGATGCGGCAGGAACACGAAAGCCTCGCGTCCCTGCAAGGCAAACTCGGCGCGGTGGAGGACAAGCTCGAACGCGGCGAGGGACAGGCGGCGGCGCTGGAAAGTCTTTATCAGCAATTCTCGCGCTCGCAGGAATACCAGCTCGTTGCCGAGGTCGAGCACGCGGTGACGATCGCGGATCAGCAGTTGCGTTACGCGGGCAGCGTCGACACGGCATTGATCGCCCTGCGCGGCGCGCGATCGCGGCTCGATGAGAGCGCTTACCGGCAACTGGAAGATTTACGCCGCAGCCTCGCGGCGGCCATCGACAAGCTCGCCACGCAAGACACGCTCGATATTCCCGGCACATCATTGCGTCTCGAACAACTGCTGGCGAAGGTCGACGGCCTGCCGCTGCTCTATTCCGGCGAGATGCATCCCAACGAGGAAGCGCCGACGGCCGCAGCGGCGCCGCAAGGCACGGGCGCCGCCGCGTTCGCGCGCGAGCTTGCTTACGAAGTATGGACGGAGCTGCGTTCGCTGGTGAAGGTCGAGCGCCTCGACACCACCGCCGATCCCGTACTGCTCGCGCCCGAACAAAGCACTTTCCTGCGCGAAAACCTGAAAATCCGCCTGCTCACCGCGCGTCTGGCGCTCCTGGCGCGCGACGGCCACACCTACGCCACCGACCTGGGGCAGGCGCGCAACTGGATCGAACGCTTTTTCGACACCAAGAACGACCGCGTGCAAACGGTCATCGACGATCTGCGCGCGCTCGAAGTCCTCTCGGTCGGCGTCAAACGCTACGACGAACTGAACGACGTTTTCGCCGCCCTGCGCCGCGTGCAGGCACGCAACCTTCCCGGGGCCGAAACGATTCCGGGCGCAACCCCGGAAGCGGCGGCGTCCGCTCCCGCGCAGCCGCAACCTTGAGAGTCGAGCGATGCGCACCCTGATCTGGATCGTCGTCCTGTTTTTCCTCGCCGTGCTGGTGGCGCTGCTTTTCCGCTTCAACTGGGGCTATGTGGAATTTCTCGTGCTGACCGATGCCGGCAGGTATCGCGTGCAGATGTTGCTTGAGACTTTCCTGGCGCTGATGCTCGGTACATTCGTGGTGGCCTATTTCCTCATCCGCATCGTGCGCAGCGCCGTCGCGCTGCCCGAAGTGGTCGGTCAATGGCGCGAACGCCGCCGCCGCCAGCGCGCCGACAAGTCCCTGCGCCAAGCCTTGCTCACGTTCCACGAGGGCCGTTACGCGCAGGCGCTGAAGTTTGCCGAAAAAGCCTACGCCGCGAGCGATCATCCCGTGGCCGCCGTGCTGCTGGCCGCCCGCGCCGCGCACGCCCTGCGCGATGACGACCGTTACCGGCGCTGGATCGAGCGTCTGGCCGAGGAAGGCGATTCGGCGCGCGTGGCGCGTCTGATGACCGAGGCGGAACTGGCGATCGATTCGCGCGATTTCGACGAAGCCGCCGCCAGACTGAACGCCCTGGGCAGGGACGGCCGCCACATCGCGGCGTTGCGCCTGTCGTTGCGCGTCGCCTCCGCCCTGAAACATTGGGAGGATGTGATCAGGTTTACCCGCCAGCTGCGCAAGCACAAGGCGCTCACCGAGGAGCAGGCGCAACCGCTGCTGCGGCTGGCCAACCTCGAACGCCTGCGTGAGCACGCTGACGATGGCGATGCGCTGGTCGAAATCTGGGACGGCATCCCCACCGCCGAGCGCGACGATCACGATCTGGTGGCGCAGGCGATTTCCCTGTTCGCCCAGGCCGGTAAAGGGCGGCTCATGCGCCGCACACTGGAGCGCCTGCTCGACAACGAATGGGACAGCGACCTCGTCAGTCTCTACGGCGCCTGCGGCGGCGAAGAAAACGCCTGCCTCGCCAAGGGCGAAGACTGGCTGAAAGCGCACCCGCGCGACCCCGGCCTGCTGTTCGCGCTCGGGCGGCTCTGTTTCGTCACGCAGCTGTGGGGCAAGGCCGAAAGCTATTTCAATGCCTCGCTCGGCCAGAAACCCGCCATCAAAACCCACCTCGCGCTGGCAAGGCTGTTCGAACAGCTGGAGCGCCTCGACGACGCTCAGCGTCATTACCGCGCTGCGGCGCAGATGGCGGCCTAGGAGAGGGGACGGGCCGCAGCCCAGGGGGGTGGGGCAGTGGCCCAAGCGGATGGGGCCGCGACGCGGGGGCAAATATTATTCGCCCATTACGCGTCGACATACTCCGATAGCGTCTCGACCTCCCCCGTCCACGCATAGGCCGCGAGCAGCGGCGCTGCGGTCGTGCGCATGGCGTGCACGATGTTTGACGGATGCAGGATCAAGGTTCCCGGCGGCTGATCGCGCGTGACGCCCGCTGCCGTCCATGCCGCGGTGCCGGAAAGCACCAGATAGGTTTCCACGGCCGGATGGCGGTGCGTGGGGTAGAGCAGATCCGGGCCGATGGCGGTCAGTCCCAGGCAAACCTTGTGGCTGTGGAAGGGCGCGATGGGGCCGACCAGTTCCGCCCACGCCATGCGTTCCCCAATGTCCGGCGCATCCTCGCGCGGTTCGTAGCTAAAGCGCCAGGGTAGCGCATCCAGATGCGGCAGGAAGGCGCGGAACACCGCTTCCGTGGCCGCGCCGCCGCTTGCCACGCCCGCGCTCCGCAGGCGCGTCACCACCGGATGACCGCTCGCGCGCAGATGCTGTTCATCGGCGCGGGAGAAGTCGACTTCAGCAAGCAGCGTCAGCACCTTGGCGAGTTCGGCGGCGACGGCGGGGGGTTCGAGCCCGGCGGCGAACCGCGCGGCGAAGTGCTGGCGCACCGCGTCGATGGCGGCAAGGGCGGCGGTGGGCGAGAGCATGATCAGCGCGTCGAGCGCAACGCCACGACCGTGTGCCCGATGACTTCGCCCCGTTTCCACGCCACGAAAGCGTCGGCGGGGGAGAGTTCGTCCGGGCGGAGCTTTTCTTCCAGCGCGAATGCCTGTTTGCCCGAATCCTCCAGACTGACATCGCGAAAGACGGCTTCCAGCCGCGATGCACGGTAGAAGTGATACGGCCCCAGGCCGTCTTGTTCCTGTTTGACGTGTCCGCCGATGGATTCCTCCGGGGCGCTCTGGATTTTCCAGCCGTAGGTGAAAATCTCCGAAATATATCCGGCGAGTTTGCCCATTTGCGCATACACGGCGAGCGGAATGCGTCCGCCGAGCATGGAGATCACCGCGCCGCCGGGTTTGAGCCGATCTTTCGCTTTCACCAGCGCCACGTAATGCAGCGCCAGCAGATTGCGGCGCAGGCGTTCGGGCACGGCTTCCCTGCGCGGCGGGACGTTGAACGAGCTTTTGCGCGCCAGCGTCGCTTCCTCCACATCCGCCACCGGGATGTTGGGCAGGTTCTCGTAGATCAGATCGTATTTCGTGGCGGCATCGAGCGGCTCCAGCAGGTCGCCGTAACCGGCTTCCAGTTTGATGCTGTTCGGCGCCTTGAGATTGCGCAGGATGTTGGCGCGTGCGGCGGCGACGACATCCTCATGGACATCGGTGACGCCGACCGTGGTGGCGCCAAGCGTTTCGATGGCGGCGAGCGCATCCAGTCCGGTGCCGGTGCCGATGCTGCAAAAGCTTGCCTGCACGCCCTGCGTGCGGCGGATCAGCTGAAAGGCAGGGGTGGCGATGGTCGCCACCCAGTCGGCGAGGATTTCGTCGGCGCTCGGCAGGAACGCGTGTTCGGTCACCTGGATGTCCAGTGTGTCGAGCAGCCGCTCGGGCGCGGCGGGGAGTCTCAGATATTGCGCGGTGCTGATTTGCATGGGAGAGCGGGCAGGGGGAGTGGGAGGGGCAGGAAGAGAGTGGGCGGGAGGGGGGCGTTTGGCTCAATCCAGCGCCTGATCGAAGTCCGCGATCAGGTCGCCGATGTCTTCGAGTCCGACGGAGACGCGGATCATGTCCGGAGAGATGCCCGCCGCGCGCAACTGTTCTTCGGTCATCTGCGCGTGCGTCGAGGAGGCCGGATGCAGCACGCCGGTGCGGGCGTCGGCCAGATGCACGACCAACGCCGCCACCTTCAGCGCCTTCACGAAGCGGCGCACGGCATCGAGATCGCCCTTGATGCCGAAGGTGAGGATGCCGCTGCCGTTCGCGTGGCGGAAATACTTCTTGATCCGCTTGCTGCCCGTCGCGTCCAGCCCTGGGTAATTGACCCACGCCACTTTCTTGTGTTGCGCCAGAAAGCGCGCCAGCGCCAGTGCATTTTCGCCGTGGCGCGGCATTCTGAGGTGCAGCGTCTCCAGCCCGATGGCGAACAAAAACGCATTCATCGGGCTGAGGCAGCCGCCGAAATCGCGCAGGATCTGGGCACGCGCCTTGATGAGAAAAGCCGTTTTCGGAAAAGCCTTGGTGTAGACGATGTCGTTGTAGGTCGGGTCGGGTGAGGTGAAATTTGGAAACTTGCCGTTCGTCCAGTCGAAATTGCCGCCGTCGATCACTACGCCGCCCACGCTGGTGGCGTGTCCATCGATGTACTTGGTGGCCGAATAGGTGACGATGTTCGCGCCGTGCTCGAACGGTTTGCACAACCAGGGCGTGGCGAGCGAGTTGTCGACGATGAACGGTATGCCGTGCTTTTGGGCAATGGCGGCGATCTTGCCGAAATCGAGAATCGACAGTCCCGGATTGCCGATGGTTTCCCCAAAGATGAGTTTGGTATTGGGTCGCACGCGCTTTTCGATTTCCGCCCTGGAGGCGTCCGGGTCGAAGAAATCCGTCTCGATGCCGAAGTTGTTGAGCACCGCATGGAGCAGCGTAAACGTGCCGCCGTAGAGCTGGCTTGTCGCAAGAATATGGTCGCCCGCCTTGACGATGGTGAGGATTGCCAGCAGGTTCGCCGCCTGTCCCGAGGAGGTCGCCACCGCCGCCGTACCGCCTTCGAGCGCATTCATCCGGTTCTCGAACCCGGCGACCGTCGGGTTGCTCGTCCGGCTGTACTTATGGCCGAACGCCTGCAAGGTCATGATGCGATTGACGTGGTCGATGTCGTCGTACTTGTAGGTCGTGCTCTGTACGATCGGCAGCACGCGCGGCTCGCCGAATTGCGGTTCGTAGCCGCCCTGAATGCACAGCGTATCGAACGAGCGCGCGGCGGCAACCTTGGAGGCGGCTTTTTTGGCGGACTTCTGTTTCCTGGCGTCTTTCTTGGACATGGCGGCACGGTCTGGCTGAACGGAGTGCCAAGCAGTCTAGCGGCCCGACTTATGAAAACTAAGAATAGAAACGCATGTCAATAGAAGATTTCCTGCATAAGGAACACGGGCGAAACACAGGCACCCGTGAGCGCCCGTTCGTTTTCATGCCGCCTGTCTCATTTGATGTGGGGTGGGGAAAATCCCCCTCACGCGATCGGCGCATTCGTCCCGGCCGCCCGCACCTGCGCTGCCCGCTCCAGCGCCGCGCCGAAGGTGGTGCACAGGTTTTCCGCGCCGAGGACAGCCAGGAAACCGGAGCGGCGGATGAGCGAGGCGGGCTGTTTCCCGGCGTGACACAGGATCAGCGTGCCGCCGTATTTTTGCAGGCTGCGATGCAGGGTTTGCAGGATGTCCAGCCCGGTGGTGTCGATGCTGATGATGCGGTCGATGTCGAGAATCGTCACATCGGGGCGCTCTTTCTGCTCCAGCAACGCGGTTTCGAGCTTGTTGGCCGCACCGAAGAACAGGCTCCCGGAGAGCTTCCATGCCTGCACCCGCGCATGTCCGCCGACGGCATCGACGCCGCTGTCTTCGGGCGGTAATCCGATGGCTTCGATACGGGTCAGATCAGAGATGCGGTAGATGAAGAACAGGCTCGCCAGCACCATGCCGAGTTCCACCGCGAGCGTGAGTCCGAAGACGATGGTGACGAAAAACGTGCCGAGCAGGATGCCGCGATAGTTGTTGGAATAGCGCGCCAGCTCGCGCGGCTTCAGCGCGTGCCAGTCGCCCATGTTGAGCGCCACGACGACGACGATGGCCGATAGGGTAGACAGCGGAATGTTGCTCGCCAGCGGTGCGAGGAGGAGGACGATGGCGAGCAGCGTCAGCGCATGGATGACACCCGCGATGGGGGTGAGGCCGCCGCTGCGGATATTGGTGGCGGTGCGCGCGATGGCTCCGGTCGCCGCGAAGCCGCCGAACAGCGGCGCGACCACGTTGGCGATGCCTTGCGCCATCAGCTCCTGGTTGGGGTCGTGGCGGTCATCGATCTGCGCGTCCGCGACGCGCGCCGAGAGCAGCGATTCGATGGCGCCCAACAGTGCGATGGCGATGGCGGGGGAAATCAGCTGGCGCACCGTCTCCAGATTGAAGCGGCCGAGTCCGAAACGCGGCAATTCCTGCGGAATGCCGCCGAAGCGCGGCGAGCCGATGGTATCGGTCGTCGGCAACAGGCCGAGGGCGTTCAGCAGGGTGAAGATGATGAGTACCGCCAGGGGCCCCGGCAGCCGCCGCATCCAGCGCACCCGGTACGCCTTGCGGTTCCAGAGCACGAGCACGACGAGCGAAGCGACGGAAACGAACACCGTGGCGAGGTCGAGGTTGGGCAGGGCCGCCCAGAGGGCTTTCATCTTGCCGAAAAATTCGCCGGGGAGGCTGTCGATGCGCAGGCCGAGAAAATCGTTGATCTGCGACAGAAAAATCACCACCGCGATGCCGCTGGTGAAGCCCGTGATCACAGCGCGCGGAATGAAACGGATCATGTTGCCGAGCCGGAACGCGCCGAGCGCGAACAGCAAGATGCCGGACATCGTCGTTGCCAGCAGCAGGTCGTCGACGCTGTGGGTGGCGACGATGCCGTAGATGATGGGGATGAACGCGCCGGTCGGTCCGCCGATCTGCACGCGCGAGCCGCCGAGCAGCGAGATGAGCAACCCGGCGACGATGGCCGTCCAGATGCCCGAGGCCGGGGACATGCCGCTGGCAATGGCGAAAGCCATCGCCAGCGGTAACGCCAGCACGCCGACGGTGATCCCCGCCGAGAAGTCTTGCAGGAACGCGCCCCGGCTGTAGCCGGGCAGGGTGTCGAGCAGTTTGGGACGAAAGTGGAAATCCATTTTGAAACCTGCCTGCCGCCGTGCGCGAATGCGCCCGGCGTTATTTGATTTTCATGCCGGGTGCCGCACCGGAATCGGGTGTGAGCAGATGGATGCCGGGCGTCGTGCCTTCGGGGTCGGAGGCGGCGAGCACCATGCCTTCGGAGAGCCCGAACTTCATCTTGCGCGGCGCCAGGTTCGCCACCATCACCGTCAGCCGCCCGATGAGCGCTTCCGGCGCATAGGCGGATTTGATGCCCGCGAACACCTGACGCGGTTTGTCTTCGCCGATGTCGAGCGACAGACGTAGCAACTTGTCCGCGCCGTCGACGAAATCGGCTGCGACGATCTTGGCGACGCGTAGATCGACTTTGGCGAAATCTTCAATGGAAAGGGTGGGCATGGCCTGCCCCCCGGGCTTGTTCCGTAAGCCGTCCTCTCCGGAGGCGGCGGCGCGCGAGGCGTGGCGGAGCGCCTCTTTCGAGGGGGTCGCCAGCGGCGGCGGCGCCTGCAACGTCTCCCGGTTTGCCTCGATCAGCGCCTCGGTCTGCGCCGGCTCGATCCGCGTCGCCAGATGCTTGTATGGCGCGATGCAATGTCCGGCGGGCAACGGCTGCCAGTCGCCCTGCCAGTCGAGCGGCGCGATGGCGAGGAAGGTTTCGATCTTCGCCACCATCGCCGGGAGCACCGGCTTCAGGTAGCGCGCGAGGTCGCGGAACAGGGTGATCGCGGTGCTGCACGCGACGTGCAGTTCAGCCTCTTTGCCGTCCTGCCGGGCTAGTTCCCACGGCCTGCGCGTGGCGATGTATTCGTTGGCGACATCGGCCAGACGCATGATTTCGCGCAAGGCCCGCGCATCGTCGCGCGCCTCGAACGCGGCGGCGATCTCGCCTGTCGTCCAGGCTTGTGCGAAAGGCCGCGCCGCATCAGCGTCGATGTCGCCCAGCTTGCCCGCGAAGCGTTTGGTGACGAACCCGGCGCAGCGGCTGGCGATGTTGACGAACTTGCCGACGAGATCGGCATTCACCTTGGCGATCATGTCATTGAGATTCAAATCGAGGTCTTCCACCGTGCCGTTGGATTTGCTGGCGAAGTAGTAGCGCAGCGCCTCCGGGTCGAGCGTGCCGTCGAGCCAGGAGCGCGCGGTGATGAAGGTGCCGCGGCTCTTGCTCATCTTCGCGCCATCTACGGTGAGGTAGCCGTTGACGCACAACTGGCTCGGCGTGCGATAACGGGCGAACTTCAGCATCGCGGGCCAGAACAGGGCGTGGAAATAGAGGATGTCCTTGCCGATGAAGTGCGCCATCTCGGTGCCGACGGCGTGGGCGCGGGCCTCGTCGGTGTAATCTTCCAGGGCGATGTCCTTGCCTTGCGCGTAATGCTTGAAGCTCGCCAGATAGCCGATGGGGGCATCGAGCCAGACGTAGAAATATTTGCCCGGCGCGCCGGGAATCTCGAAGCCGAAATAGGGCGCATCGCGCGAGATGTCCCAGTCGGAGAGCTTGTTTTCGCCCTCCGCGCCGAGCCATTCCTGCATCTTGTTGGCCGCCTCCGGCGGCAGGTGGCGCACACTCACCCCGTCGCGCGTCTCCGTGCCGCGCGTCCATTCGCGCAGGAAAGCGACGGCGCGCTTGTCCGACAGGCGGAAAAAATAATGTTCGGAAGCGCGCAGCACCGGCGTTGCGCCGGAGACGGCGGAGCGCGGGTTCTTCAGCTCGGCGGGGGCGTAGGCAGCGCCGCACGCCTCGCAGTTGTCGCCGTATTGATCCGCCGCGCCGCAACGCGGGCAGTCGCCCTTGATGAAGCGGTCGGGCAGGAATATCTCTTTGACCGGATCGTAGAACTGTTCGATGGCGCGGGTTTCGATCATCCCCGCCGCTTGGAGGCGGGCGTAGAAATCCTCGCAGTAAGCGCGTGTCTCCGGGCTGTGCGTGGAGTAGTAGTTGTCGAAGGCGATGCCGAAAGCGGTGAAGTCGCGCAAATGCTCGTCATGGACGCGGGCGATCAACGCCTCGGGGCTGACGCCTTCCTTCTCGGCGCGGAGCATCACCGGCGTGCCGTGCGTGTCGTCGGCGCACACGTAATGCACGATGTTGCCCCGCATGCGCTGGAAGCGTACCCAGATGTCGGCCTGAATGTAGCCCACCAGATGGCCGAGATGGATATCGCCGTTGGCGTACGGCAGGGCGCTGGTGACGAGAATCTTGCGGGGCATGGCGAAAAGTTTCGTTCTGGAGGGCGAAGTGCGGAGGGCGAAATGCGAATTCTAGCAAACTCGCCGCATGCGCCTGTGAGAAGTGGGAGTATCGTTGCTGGTTTCCAAAAACCGGGCCTCCGCTCGCAACGCTCATGCTTGCCGAACTGATCCGCTACCCCGACGCCGTCTATGCATTCGACGCCCGATACATGCGGCCGGGGCTGGCGGCGGTGCATCTGATCGTCGAGCACGGTCGCGTCGCCGTGGTCGATACCGCCCATAACGCCTCGTTGCCGCACTTTCTCGGCGCGCTGGACTCTCTGGGTCTGGGGCTGGAAGCGGTCGATTATGTTTTTCTCACCCACGTCCATCTCGATCACGCGGGCGGCGCAGGCGCGTACATGGAAAAACTGCCGCATGCGAAACTCGTCGTCCATCCACGCGGCGCGCGCCACATGATCGACCCGACGCAGCTGTTCGCCGGCGCGAGCGCCGTCTATGGCGCGGAGAACACCCGCCAGATCTACGGCGCGCCGGTGCCGGTGCCCGCCGCACGGGTCATCGAAGCGGCGGACGGACAAATCTTTACACTCGCGGGCCGCCCCCTGCACTGTCTGCACACGCCTGGCCATGCCAGGCATCACCAGTGCATCTGGGACGAACGCGCCCGCGTCTGCTTCACCGGCGATGCTTTCGGCGCGGCCTACCGTGAGATGACCATCGACGGGCAGCCCTTCCTCTTTCCGGCCACGACCCCGATCCAGTTCGACCCGGAGGCGATGAAAACCTCGGTGCGGCTGCTGCTCGCGCTGCGGCCGCAGGCGATGTACCTCACCCATTTCAGCCGCATCGACGACATCGACCGGCAAGGCGCGCTCCTCCTGCGGCGCATCGACGATTTCGTTGCATTGGCCGAAGCCGCGCCGGGCGAAGGCGTGGCGCGCAAACAGGCGATACAGGCCGCTTTGCAGAATTACTTCATGGCCGAATCTCCGGCGGCGGAAAAAGTCGACGCGGCCTGGCTCGGGCCAGTGCTGGAGGTCGATCTCGACCTGAACGCGCAGGGTCTGGCGTGGTGGCTGGCGCATCGGGAGGCATAGCTCCCCTCCCAGCGGAAGGCATCGCGCGCGCCCACCGCGGCGGCGGCCTCACGACTTCAGAAAAATCTCCACCCGCTGATTGCGGGCGCGGCCGTCCGGCTTGGTGTTATCGGCGATGGGTTCGTTCTCGCCCTTGCCGTCGGCGACCATGCGGCCGAGATCGACGCCTTGTGTGCGCAGGTAATCGACCACGGCTTCGGCGCGTTCGATGGACAGGCGCAGATTGTTCATCTCGCTGCCGACGCCATCGGTGTGGCCGATCACCTGAATGCTCGCGCCCGGATAACGTTGCAGCACCGGCGCGACGCGGGTGAGCAGCGTCGCCAGCGGCGCGCGCACATCGACCCGTCCCGGCGCGAATCCATCGCAGGCGGGCAGAGAGACGCGCAAGCCCGCGGGCAGGTGGGCGATGTGATTGTCGGGCACATCGAGCAGGGCGGTTTTCAATTCCTTTTGCAAAACCGGCCAATCCACCGCAGCAGACGGCGGATGTTGCATCGTGGCCGCAACCGTGGGCGCGGCGGATTCCTCTACCGCCACCGGGGTCGTTTGCGCGCATGCGGTGAGCATCAGCACGGCGGCGAGCGGCGCGAGCGCGCGGAGCGGGTGGCATTGGGCGTTGGGGGAGATCGTCATGGTTTTGTCTGTCACTGCGGGATTCATCACGGGTGAGCATGTTAACGATCATTTTGAACAAGGCAATAGGTAAAGCTGCCGCGCCATCGTACTTTTGTCACAGTCCGGCATATAGTTGCGGCATGTCCGGTATGATTTCTGCCTCCGTCCGGGCCCGCCAGAACGAACGAAAAACGAACGTCTCCCTTGCACTCGATAATCGCGCGAGTGTCCATATAGCGAGTGTCCATGTAAACGGCAGGCGCATCGCGCGTACTGGCGGCAAGATGTGGATGCATCTGAAACAGCCATGAGTGAAGGCAGACCCGTCGTCATCAACTTTTACTGAAAGGGTGATCGCTGAAAGGTTGCGCAGGCAAAAGCCTGCCCAAACGGGAGGCGTTCATATCAACCGCCATGAGCACCCTGACCGAGCGCGCTGTGACCGAGGCGCTGCAAGCTGTGCCCGACCCCGACACCGGTAAGGATTTCGTCACCACCCGTTGCCTGCGCAATCTGACGGTCGACGGCGGCGCGGTGCGCTTCAAGGTTGAACCCGGCTACCCGGTGGCGAGTCGCGGTGAGGCCATCCGCGATCTGCTCGCCCGCGCCGTTTGTGCGCTGCCGGGCGTCGAGCATGTGGAAATCGACGTCGGTGCGAAAATCGTCGCGCATGCGGTCAAAAACGGCGTCAAGCTCCTGCCGGGCATCAAGAACATCATTGCCGTGGCCTCCGGCAAAGGCGGTGTCGGCAAAAGCACCACGGCGGCCAATCTCGCTCTGGCGCTCGTGGCAGAAGGCGCGCGCGTCGGCGTGCTGGACGCCGACATCTATGGCCCCTCGCAACCGCAAATGCTCGGCATCGCCGCGCAACACCCGAGTTCGCTCGACGGCAAGACGATGGAGCCCATCGAAGCGCATGGCTTGCAGGTGATGTCCATTGGGCTGCTCATCGACGAGGACACTCCGATGGTTTGGCGTGGCCCGCTCGCCACGCGCGCGCTCACCCAATTGGTGACGGAAACGCACTGGGACGGGCTCGATTACCTCGTCATCGACCTGCCGCCCGGCACCGGCGACATTCAGCTCACCCTGGCGCAAAGTGTCCCGGTCACCGGCGCGATCATCGTGACCACGCCGCAGGACATCGCGCTCATCGACGCCAGAAAGGGCTTGAAGATGTTCGAGAAGGTAAACGTTCCCATCCTCGGCGTGGTCGAAAACATGAGCATCCACATCTGCTCGAACTGCGGCCATGAAGAACACATCTTCGGCGCGGACGGCGGCCAAAAAATCTGCGCCGACTACGACGTTCCCTTCCTCGGTGCGCTGCCCCTCGATCTCAAAATCCGCGAAGAAGCCGACGCCGGCGCCCCCACGGTCGTCGCCGACCCATCGAGCCGCATCGCCGGCATCTACCTTGAGATTGCCCGTAAAGTCGCCATCGCCATTGCCGGCACACCACGGGACATGAGCCACAAGTTCCCGAATATCGTGGTGAGGAATGGGTAAGGGGGGCACCCATCAAACGTATCGTGGCACGCGCGTGGAAATCATTCCCATTGCGTAAAAGACAGGTTTTCGTCAAGCCAGCGCTCCAGCGCCGTGGGGGGCAGCGGCGGGGAGAACAGGAAGCCCTGGATGATCTGGTAGCCCTGCGCTTTGAGCAGATTGCGCTGCATGGGGTGTTCGACGCCTTCGGCCACGACGGTGAGCTCCATGCTGTCACCGATGTGCATCACGGCATTGGTGAGGGCGCGGGTGGAGCGGTCGCATTCGAGGTCGCGCACGAAAGATTGATCGAGCTTCAGTTCATTCACGGGCATTTGACGCAGATAGCCGAGGCTGGAATAGCCGGTGCCGAAATCATCGATCGACAGGCGTACGCCGAGGGCGTGGATGTCTTGCAGGGTGCGCATCGTACTGGGGTTGGAATCCATCAGCACGCCTTCGGTGATCTCCACCAGCAGGTCGCTGGGGCGCAGGCCGTGCGAGCTCAGGACGGTTTCGAGGTATTGCGGCAGTTTCAGGTTATGGAAATCGGTGGGGGAGAGGTTGACCGAGATCGAGGGGATTTGCAGACCGCGCCGCCGCCACTCCGAGAGTTGGCGACAGGCTTCGTTCAGCACCCATTGGCTGAGCAAACTGATGAGGCCGCTTTCTTCGGCCAACGGAATGAAACGGGAGGGCGGCATCTTGCCGAAATCGGCGTCCGTCCATCTGACGAGCGCCTCGACGCCGTGTAGCTGGTGGGTTTCGATGTTGACCTGCGGCTGGTAATGGATTTTGAGCTTGTTGCTGATCAACGCATCGCGCAACGCGGTTTCGATGGTGAGGCGCTCCTTGGCCTGCTGGTTCAACTGGCCGCTGAAGAAGCCGAAACGGCCGCGCCCTTTTTGCTTGGCCTGATACATCGCCATGTCGGCTTGATGGATCAGGGTTTCCATATCGCACCCATTGTCCGGGAAAAGGCTAATGCCGATGCTGGCTGCCGGGGAGAGCGTGACCTCACCGACGCGGCACGGGCTTGAGAGCTTCGACAGAATCCGCCCCGCGAGATCGGTGGCGCGCACGGCGTCACACTGCGTCAGCACAATGACGAACTCGTCGCCCGAATAGCGCCCGAGGATGTCGATCTCGCGGATCGCCTCGCGCAGCCGGGTGGCGACGATGCGCAATAAGGCATCGCCGGCGGGATGGCCGAGGGAGTCGTTGACCTGCTTGAAGCGGTCGACGTCGACGAACAGCACCGCGAGTTGTTGATTGTCGCGGGTCGCCAGCGCAATCGCTTGATTGGCTTGAACGTGCAACAGGCTGCGGTTGGGCAGGTCGGTGAGTTCATCGAAGAAGGCCAGGTGATGAATGCGCGCACGCGATTCCGCCCGCTCCATCGCCAGCGTACACAGCGGGACGGCGATTTCGGCAAGCTGCGCGTGCAGTCTGTTGGGGAGGCGACAGGTGCGGTAATAGAACGCGAGCACGCCGATGGTGCGAACGTCGCGTGCTTTCACCGGCACCGTCCAGCAGGACTTGTAGCCGAGCGCCAGCGTCTCGCGCTGCCCGAGCGTCCAGCCGGTTTCATGTTCGATGTCGCGGATGAGAACAGGCTCGCCGCGAAAAGCGGCGATGGCTTGTACCGTGGTCTTGGGGCCGACGCCGGTGCCATCGATCAGGCGCGGGAATTCGGGCGGGAAATCGGGCGCGGACAGGGTGTGCAGACAGTCTTCCTTGTCGATGCGTACGATGGTGGCGGAAATTTCGGGGGCGATGCGCTGGATTTCGCGGCACAGCAGGTCCAGCACCCCGGTGAGCGATTCGGTTTCCGCCATCGCCTTGAGCACTTGATAGCGCAGGGATTTGTGCATCTTGGTGAGGGTGATGTTGCGCGCGGTCACCAGGCGCATGAGCTGGCCGGAAAGCTCGATGCGCGACACGGAAATTTCCGCCCACACCCGCGTTTTGTTGGGGCGCTCGATCGGCAACTCGACGTTGTGGCCCACCAACAGGTCGATTTCGGATTGTCCGGGCGCACGGGGATGTTGGCCGCCGCGCAGCGGCGGCAGCAGGCGAGAGATGCCGCCGCCGATCACCGCGTCGCGGCTGCGCCCCCACAATTGTTCGGCGGCCGTGTTGAACAGAGCGACATTATCGTCACCATCGACCACTACGATGGCATGGGTCGCCTGTTCGAGGATTTGAGCCGAGGGGTCCGCTGCTGCCTTGCTTTCCATACTGGGGCCCGGCGTCTGGAGGCAACGTCAGGTTCGAATGGTTTTCGTCATAAAAGTGCTTGTGACGCGTTGCAGCCAGTCTCCCCTTTCCCGCCCTGTCTTGTTGTGGCGAGGTGCTCGCTGGAGGCACATTTGTTCGTATGCGCCCCACGCTTACAGCGTGAGATGTGACAAGCTGCCGGAAGGATTTCGCGCAGATGCGCGCGTCGGCGGGGAATCAGCGATAGGGCGTCGGATCGGGTACGTTGGCGGCTTCGAACCCGGCGCGGCGCAGGCGGCAGGCGTCGCAGTGACCACAGGCGCGGCCCGTGCCGTCGGCTTGATAACACGAGACGGTCAGGCCGTAATCGATGCCAAGGCGCGTGCCGAGGCGGATGATTTCAGCTTTGGAAAGATCGATGAGTGGCGTGTGGATGGCCAGCGGACGGCCTTCGATGCCCGCTTTGGTGGCGAGGCGCGCCATGGCCTCGAACGCGGCGATGTACGCCGGGCGGCAATCGGGGTAGCCGGAGTAATCGACGGCGTTGACGCCGATGAAGATGTCGCTCGAACCAAGCACTTCGGCCCACGCCAGCGCCATCGACAGCATCACGGTGTTGCGTGCGGGGACGTAGGTGACGGGGATGTCGTCGCCTTCGCGGTCGATGGGCACGGCGATGCCGGGGTCGGTGAGCGCCGAGCCGCCGAATTGCCCAAGCCCGACTTGTGCGATGCGGTACTCACGCACCCCCAGTACGGCCGCCACGCGGCGCGCGGCGGCAAGTTCGGCGGCGTGCCGTTGTCCATAGGCGACGGACAGGGCATATGCCTCGAAGCCTTGATCACGCGCAATGGCGAGACAGGTGGAAGAATCGAGTCCGCCCGAAAGCAGGACGACAGCGCGCGGTGAGCTTGGCATGGCAGCGGCAAATGAAAAGGGGGGCGCACGTTTTGAGCCAAAGCGATCAGCGGCCTCTGGCGCCGTTCCACAGGATTTTGTGTAATTGAAGTTGAAAGCGCACCGGCAGGCGGTCGCGCACGATCCACGCCGCCAGTTGTGCGGGGTCGAGCAGCCCGGCCGCGGGCGAGAGCAACACCGGGCAGCGTCCAATCAGGTTATGGGCGGCGATCTGCTCTCGTGCCCATTGATAATCGGCCTCGTCCGCGAGGACGATCTTCACTTCGTCGTGCGCGGTCAAGAGGGCGGCGTTTTCGTAGCGGTTGCGTGCGGCCTCGCCGGAGGCGGGCGCTTTCAGGTCGACGACGCGCGAGACTCTGGCATCGACGCCGCTGATGTCGAGCGCGCCGCTGGTTTCCAACGACACCGAGTAACCGGCATCGCACAGCGCGGTGAGCAGCGCGAGACAGGCGGGCTGCGCGAGTGGTTCGCCGCCGGTGACGCAGACATCGTGCAGCGCGTGCGCCGCGACGTCGTCGAGCACGGCGGGCAGATCAAGCGTTTCACCGCCGCGAAACGCATATTGGGTATCGCACCACACGCAACGCAGCGGGCAGCCGGTCAGGCGGATGAAGACGGTGGGCCGCCCGATTCGTGTCGATTCACCTTGCAGCGAGGCAAAAATCTCGGAGACACGCAGCGTGGGCGTCGGCCCGGAGGACATCGGTTTACCGTGCCGAGAGGTGCTGTTTGGCAGTCTTGGCGGCGGTAGACGAGGGGTAGCGATCGACCAGCGAATTCAGGGTGGCGCGCGCTTTTCTCTGATCGCCGGTGGCGATTTGGCCGTTGGCAAGTCCAAGCATGGCATCGGGGGCGACGGAACTCTTGGGCCAGCGGGCAAGCACGGTGTTGAAACGCTTGCTCGCGCCCGCGACATCCTTGGTTTGCAGGGCAGCGGTGCCAGCCCAGAAATAAGCATCAGGCAGATTGGCGCTGTCGGGATTGTTGGCGATGAAGGTGTCGAACTCGCCCAAGGCATTGGCGGCGTGGCCATCCTTCAGGTAGCTGAGTCCGGTTTCGTAGCTGCCCTTGGGTTCGCTGGCAGTGGGCTGCGCGGCGGACGCCTGAGTTGAGGCGCCCGCTTCGAATTGGCGCAGCCGGTTGTCGAGATCGACGTAAAAATCGTGCTGCCGTGTTTTGAGCGACTCGACTTCGTTGAGCAACACCTCAAGCTGGCCGCGCAAGCGGGCGAGCTCGGCACGTAACTGCTCGTTTTGATTGGCCAGTTCGATTTGTCCGTTATTTACGGTTTCGAACCGGCCATTGATCTCCTGCTGCAGATTTTCGATCTGCTGGCGGGCTTGCGCGTCATCGAACAGGCCCGCCTGCGCGGGCCCGGCCAGAAATAAAGCGGCGCACGCCGCCAAGGGTAGGAAACGTTTCATCATCTACCTAAATAAACGAAATCACCACGGCGATTCTGAGCGTAGCACGATTCCGTGGAAGAGGTGCATCTCGGCGCTTCTTCGCCCAGACTGACCGCTTCGATTTGCACATCTTTCGCGCCTTGCAGACGCAGCGCCTGACGCACGGCTTCGGCGCGCTTTTGGCCCAGGGCAAGATTGTATTCGCGGCTGCCGCGTTCGTCGGCGCTGCCCTGGACGGTGACCTTGGTCGCCGGCCGGTCCGCCAGCAATTTGGCATGGGCCGTGATCAACGGACGCGCGTCGCCACGGATGGCGTAGCTGTCGTAGTCGAAGTACACGCTGTTCTTGAGCGGATCGACCGCCCAAGGGGGCAGTACTCCGGCATTTTGCCTGTTGCCGACATCTACGGTGCGCACGCTGTTTTGCGCGGTGTTGTCCTCTTGAACTGCGGCGGTGTCGGTGGCGGGATCGCTTTCGCAAGCGGCGAGCACGAACACCAACAAGGAAGGAAGAAGCAGTTTTTTCATGGTAAATCTCCGGTGGTTGAGTGAAAAAGGGGTGAGAGTGGCTATTGCGCTGGACTCCAGGCGGGTTCCCGGACATCGCTGGCCTGAATCGTAATGCGTTGCCTGATGCCGCCGTCGGCAGAGACTGCGGACAGCATGCCTCGTCCGCCAATGTCGGTGGCATAGAGAATCATGTTGCTGTTGGGGGCGAAACTGGGCGATTCGTCACGCGCCGAACTGGTGAGAATCGTGACCTGGCGACTGGCGAGTTCCATGACCGCCACCTGAAAGCCCGCGTCGGAGCGGGTGACGAACACCAGCTTCTTGCCGTCGGCAGAGGGGCGTGGCGTGACGTTGTAGGAATTCTGGAACGTGATGCGCTCGACGCCGCCGCCGCTTGCGCTGGTACGGTAGATTTGCGGCCCGCCGCTGCGATCGGAAGTGAAATAGATCCACTGTCCGTCGGGCGACCACGCCGGTTCAGTGTCGATGCCGGAGGAAGTGACCAGCCGCCGTGCGCCGGAGCCGTCGGCGTTGATCGTATAGACTTGCGAGAGGCCATCCTTGGTCAGCACGACCGCAAGGCGCTTGCCGTCCGGCGCCCAGGCGGGGGCCGAGTTCGAGCCTTTGAAGTTTGCCAGCACCTTGCGCTGTCCAGTGGCGAGCGTATGCACGTAGACGATCGGCTTTTTGGCCTCGAACGATACGTAGGCAAGGCGTGTGCCGTCGGGTGACCATGCGGGAGAGATGATGGATTCGGGCGAACGCAACGCTGTTTGCGCGTTCATGCCGTCCGCGTCGGCGATTTGCAGTTCGTAGCGGCTGCCGGTTTTGACCACGTAGGCGATGCGGCTGGAGAAATACCCCGCAATGCCGGTGAGTTTTTCGTAGATGAAATCGGCGATGCGATGCGCGGTAAGGCGGTATTGCGCGGGTGTCGCTTGCAGCGACAGGCCGCCCAGACTGGCGTTATTGCTCTTGTGGGTGTCGAACAGGCGGAAACGAATCTCGGATTGCCCGCCCGATGAAGGCAGTACCGAGGCGGCGAGCGCCGCATCCGCACCGCGCGAAGCCAGGGCGGGAAGATCGGGCGGCCGCGATTCCGGCAGGGACAGCAAACCGAGGTCGATCATCTGGAATTTGCCGCTGCGTTCGAGGTCGGCGCGCACGATCTCCGAGATGGAATGGGGCAGGCTGGCTTCGTTTTCAAAAACCGGAATGGCGACCGGGAAGGGCTTTGCGTCGGAGCCTTCGATGACGATAGAAAGCGAATCCTGAGCGCGTGCGACGAGCGCCAGAGCGCTCAAAAGGACGACGCATAACAGTCGGAATGTGCCGACGAAAATACCGGCAGCGGAAGCAGAAGAAGTATTGACCATGGTCTGAGATGTATTGAGTTCGCGGATTATAACCATAATGCGTAACAAGAGGTGGAGAAGGCAGCGAAAAGGATGAAAGAAGCAAAAAATCTGTTTCATTCTTTCAACGGATGAAACTCCAACGTCAGGGTTCTCGGCGGTTTGCTACCATCCGTGGGCTGCGGCAGCGGCGAGGATTTACGGATGGCGCGCTCGGCCGCATTATCCACAGCAGGGTTGCCCGAAGAGCTTTTCAATCGAACCTCCGTTACTTCGCCGTTTGGCAGCTGGCCGATTTCGAAAACGACCGTGGGGTCACCGGACGCCCCGGCTGGCCGAATCACATTGCCCCTTACCTTGTTTCTGATCGCCGCCTTGTAAGCATCGCTCAGGCCGGCTGGCGAACCGCCGCCAGCAGATTTCGGGCTGTTGCCCAACAGTGCGCTGGCTTCCCGGGCGTCCTCTGCGTTCGCGAGTGCGCTGTTGAGCTTTTGTTTGGGAACGAGCTCGATCGGCTTGAGATCTTTCGGTTTCTCCGGCTCTTCCTTCTTTTTGGGTTCTTCCTTTTTCTTGGGCTCTTCTTTTTTCTTCGGCTCCTCTTTTTTCTTGGGTTCTTCCTTTTTCTTCGTGGCGATTTCAGGCATGGGCTGCGGCTTTTCGATCTCGGGCTTGGGCGGTTCCGGTTCCGGTGGCGGTACTGGCGGCGCAGGCGGCGCCTGCACGGCGGGCGGCGCTGGCGGCATGCCGACGAGCCCGACTTCGAGCGTGCCGATCGGTTGGCTTTTCCAGTTGATACCGAAAAACAGGAAGATGAACAGCCCGCAGTGAACAGCGACGGTGAGGGCGAGTGACAAGAATTTGCGTGGCTTGTCCTCGGCGGGGCGTTGGTCTGGCCGAAAATCTCTCATTTGCTCCCGCTGCTCTTCGTTTGCAGGCTGACCTTCTTTGCACCCATCTCCCGCGCGGCTTCGAGCACGTCGATGACTTTTTGGTACGGCAGCTCGTTATGTGCGGCGACGAGGAGCGGGCGACCCGTTTCGACCAGTTGCTTGATTTCCCGTTGTAGCTCGACCGCGCTGACCGATCTGGCGGCGGCGTTGGCGTTCAGGCGCACGGCGAATTTGCCGTCCCGGTCGACTTCGACCACGGCGGCTTCTTGCGGCGGCGCGACGAGTGGCCCTGCCGAGGGAATTTCGATATTGCCGGATTGCATCATGGGGGCGGTCACCATGAAAATGACCAGCAACACCAGCATCACGTCGATGTAGGGGACGACGTTGATTTCGTTTTTGAGGCGGCGTTGACGCATGAGGTGTATCCGAACGGGTTCAGCGCAGGTTGCGTTGCAGGATGTTGGAGAACTCTTCCATGAAGCTCTCGAAACGGATGCCGATGCGGTCGATGTCGTGCGCGAAGCGGTTGTAGGCGACCACGGCGGGAATGGCCGCGAACAGGCCGACGGCGGTGGCGATCAGCGCCTCCGCGATGCCGGGCGCGACATTCGTCAAGGTGGCGGCGGCGACGTTCTGGAGGCCGAGGAAGGCATGCATGATCCCCCAGACCGTACCCAAAAGACCGATGTACGGCGACACCGAACCGACCGAGGCGAGGAAGGCGAGATGGGCGTCGAGGTCGTCGACTGCGCGCTGGAAAGTGGCGCGCATCGCGCGCCGGGAGCCGTCGATGGTGGCGGCCGAGTCGTGGCTGCTGTCGCGCAGTTTGGTGAATTCACGATAACCGGACTCGAAAATGCGCTCCATGCCGCCGCTGCGAAAGCGCCCGCCTGCGGCGGCGTGGTACATCAGATCGAGATCGCCGCCGCTCCAGAAATCGCGCTCGAAAACGTCGGTCTTGGAGCGCGCCGAGCGGATCTGGAACCATTTGCGGAAGATCCAGTACCACGACAGCAGGGAGAGCAATAACAGCAAGCCGATGATGAGCTGGACGGGGATTGTGGCTTCCCCTACCAGATTGAGGATGGACAAGTCATGCGTGGTGGTGACAGTGGGCATCGCGGTCAGGAAATAGAAAGAGACAGTTGAGAAAGAGAAAGTTGATTTTGAAACTGTTTGAAAACCGCCTCCGGCCAAGGGGTGGGGCGGCCCGTAAGGGGGTTGACGCAAGCGACCTTGGTTTTAGCCTCAAACAATATAACATTGTCACGCATGATACGCTGCTTAAACCATACACTTGCGCCGTGCAGATCGTGCAGGGTGGTGATGACCTTCAGGCTGTCGTCGAGATGGCCGGAGGCGAGATAGTCGGCCTGCACTTTGCTGATGACGAAAAGCGGGCCGCCGGAATCGAGCAATTCTTTCTGGCTGAAACCGAGTTCGCGCAACCATTCGGAGCGGCCGCGCTCACAGTAGCGCAGATAGTTGGCGTAGTAGACGACGCCTCCCGCATCGGTGTCCTCGTAATAGATGCGCACGGGCAGAACGAAAGCGGGTGGATTCGAAGCGTTGCTGGAAGATGTATCGGAGGTTGTATCGGAGATGGGTTGTTTTTTCATGATATCGACATGACATTTCGCTCGCAGCGTGCCATTGTACGCCGAACTTGCGCTTCGCATAGTAGTCGATGATGCGGAGGGCGATTGTATCCGGTATGGAAAAAGTCTCGCTGACGACCGGGGAACAGGCAGGATGACACGCTTGCGGGCTGCAAAAACGCAAACCCGGTGCTATTCTTCCCACCCTGGGCAGATTGCCGTTCGACGGCATATTTTTTCGACTGGTTGCAGCGTGGCTTTCAGTTTCAATCCTTTCAAGAAACCCGAATCGAATCCCACTGCTTCGCGGGGAGGTGCGCCTTCTTCGTCGGCTGCGGACGATGCGCGGCAGCATAGCGAGTTGTCTGCGCTCGATTTCTCGCACGCCAGCCAGCAAGGGGCGATCGAAGTCACAGAAGTCACTGCCGGCATCGGCGTGGTCTATGAGGAAGCGGCGGTGCTGTATGCCAATAGCAACGACCGCGATGCCGAACATCTGCTCACCGCCGTGTTCGATGACCCTTCCGCCACGGTGGGTGAAGGCTTGTGGATGATGCTGCTCGACCTCTACCGCCTGACCGGGCAGCGTGACCGCTTCGAGTCCAGGGTGATCGACTACGCACGCCGCTTCGAACGCTCGCCCCCGGCGTGGGAAGATTTGTCTCTCCAGCCCGCGAAACGGCGCGCCGATACCTCTGCGGCGCTGGTCAACCTGCCCGCTGCCCTGAACGCGCAGGTGGCGCAGCAGTTGCAGCAGGTGGGGGTGATCGGGCGCAAGAGCGGGTCGTTGCGCGTCGACCTCGGTCGCGTGCGCTCGCTCGATGACAATGGCGTGCAGTTGATGAAGCAGGTGTTGGCACAGTTGGCCGCTGACCGCGTCAAACTCACCATCCTCAACGCCTCTCGTCTGGTGGATTTGCTCGCACCCAAGGTCAAGCCGGGCGAGGCGGGGAATCGCGGCTACTGGATGCTGATGCTGGAGATGCTCAAGTATACCGGCGAGAGCGCGCGTTTCGAGGATCTGGCGGTCGATTACGCGGTGACATTCGAGGAGTCGCCGCCGTCGTGGGAATCGAGGGTGCCCACGCCGGGCGAGCAGCAAGCCGCCGCCGAGGAAGCCGCGCACGCGCGCGGCGAGGAAGAATTCTATTTCGACGGCGAATTGACCGGATCGAGCAGCGAAGCGATTCGCAAGCTCGACGATTTCGCCGCCGCGCGTCAGACGGTGGTGGTCGACTGTAGCCAGTTGCGCCGCGTCGATTTCGTGGCGGCGGGAACGCTGTTCAACGCGCTTGCCTCGCTTCAGGCCAAGGGCAAGGTCGTACAGCTACAAAAGGTCAACGCCATGGTTGGCGCGCTGATGCGGGTGATGAGCATCGATCAGGTGGCGATGGTGACGTTGCGCGGCTGAACGAGGGCGATCACAAGCCGGCGTTGAGCGGGGCGTTCGCCCAGCCGGAAGCGTGCGGTGGCATCCGGCCATATCACGGCATTTCCGCGCGGTCTGTATTACCATCGCGCTCCTTTGCCCATTACCGGGAACATTCATGGAACAGTATCACGGCACGACCATCCTGTCGGTTCGTTGCGGCAACCGGGTCGCGCTCGGCGGCGACGGACAGGTCACGCTCGGCAACGTCGTCATCAAGGCCACGGCGCGCAAGGTGCGCACGCTCTACGAGGGCCGCATCCTCGCCGGATTTGCGGGCGGTACGGCGGATGCCTTCACCCTGTTCGAACGCTTCGAGGCCAAGCTCGAAAAACATCAGGGCAACCTGCTGCGTAGCGCGGTGGAACTCGCCAAGGACTGGCGCACCGATCGCATGCTGCGGCGGCTGGAGGCCATGCTCGCGGTGGCCGACCGTGAGCACTCGCTCATCATCACCGGTAATGGCGATGTGCTCGAACCCGAACAGGGCATCGTCGCCATCGGCAGCGGTGGCGCGTATGCCCAGGCCGCCGCGCGCGCGCTGCTGGAGAACACCGCCCTCACGCCGAAGGAGATCGTCGCCAAATCCCTGGCGATCGCGGGCGATATCTGCATTTATACCAACCAGAACCACATCATCGAGGAGCTGGACGAATGAACGAACCCGCCATCTCCTCTCAGGCCCGGATGACTCCGGCGGAGATCGTCTCTGAACTCGACAAGCACATCGTTGGCCAGCACATGGCCAAGCGTGTGGTGGCCGTGGCCCTGCGCAGCCGCTGGCGGCGCGCGCAGGTGGCCGAGCCGTTGCGCAGCGAGATCACGCCCAAGAACATCCTGATGATCGGACCGACCGGCGTGGGTAAAACCGAAATCGCGCGGCGGCTGGCGCGGCTCACGCAAGCGCCGTTCGTCAAAGTGGAAGCAACCAAGTTCACCGAAGTCGGCTACGTCGGGCGCGATGTGGACACCATCATCCGCGATCTGGTGGAGATCGCCATCAAGGACGGGCGCGAATGCGCCATGCGTCTGGTGCGCGACCGCGCGCTCGATGCTGCCGAGGATCGTGTGCTCGACGCGCTGCTACCCGCCGCGCGTGGCGATTTTGGCGAGGACGCAAGCGCCGCCGACAACGGTACGCGCCAGAAATTCCGCAAGAAGCTGCGCGAAGGCGAACTGAACGACAAGGAAATCGAACTCGAAGTCGCCGCCTCCTCGATGCACGCCGAGATTTTCGCCCCGCCGGGCATGGAAGAGCTGACGCAGCAGATTCAGGGCATGTTCCAGAACCTTGGCAGCGGCCAAAAGAGGGCGCGCCGCCTGCGCATCGCGGAGGCGTTGCGGCTGCTCTCCGACGAGGAAGCCGCCAAGCTCATCAACGACGAGGAAGTGAAGGCCGCCGCCCTGCGCGCCGTGGAGCAAAACGGCATCGTCTTTCTCGACGAAATCGACAAGATCGCCGCGCGCGGTGAAGCGCAGGGCGCGGACATCTCCCGGCAAGGCGTGCAGCGCGACCTGTTGCCGCTGGTCGAAGGGGCGACCGTGTCGACCAAGTACGGCATGGTCAAGACCGACCACATCCTGTTCATCGCCAGCGGCGCGTTCCATCTCGCGCGGCCGAGCGACCTGATCCCCGAGCTACAGGGGCGTTTTCCGATCCGCGTCGAGCTCGACTCGCTCTCGGTCAACGATTTCGAATGCATCCTCACCCAGACCGACGCCTGCCTCACCCGCCAGTACGAGGCGCTGCTGGCTACCGATGGCGTTTCCCTCTCCTTTACCAAGGATGGCATTCGCCGCTTGGCCGAGATCGCGTTTCGGGTGAATGAAAAAACCGAGAACATCGGCGCGCGCCGCCTCTACACGGTCATGGAAAAGCTGTTGGAGGACGTCTCCTTCGAGGCCGGCAACGGTCAGGCCGACTCCGTGACCGTGGATGCCTCCTACGTCGATGCGCGGCTCGAAGGCGTGGCCGGGAAAGAGGATCTCGCGCGCTACGTTCTGTAGGGGTTGGGCGCGTCGTGTCCTGCGGCGCGGCGGTACAATGCGCGGAACTCACCGCATGGAATGTTTCGATGAAAACTACTTTCCTCGATTTTGAGCAGCCGGTCGCCGAACTGGAAGAAAAGATCGAGCAACTGCGCTTCGTGCAGGATGACTCCGCCGTGGACATCTCGGAGGAAATCTCCCGTCTCGAAGGAAAAATTCAAGATTTGACGCGCGACATCTACGCCAGGCTCGCGCCCTGGCAGATCGCGCAGGTGGCACGTCATCCGCAACGTCCCTACACGCTGGACTACGTGGAGCATATCTTCACCGATTTCGTCGAATTGCACGGTGATCGCGCCTATGCGGACGATCCCGCCATCGTGGGAGGGCTGGCGCGCTTCAATGGCAAGAGCTGCGTGCTCATCGGCCACCAAAAAGGGCGCGACACCAAGGAGAAGATCGCCCGCAATTTCGGCATGCCGCGCCCCGAGGGCTACCGCAAGGCGCTGCGGCTGATGAAGCTGGCCGAGAAGTTTCAACTGCCCGTGTTGACCTTCATCGACACACCGGGCGCGTATCCCGGCATCGGCGCCGAGGAACGCGGCCAGTCGGAAGCCATCGGACACAATCTCTATGCCATGGCGGAGTTGCGCACGCCGCTCATTTGTACCGTCATCGGTGAGGGAGGCTCCGGCGGCGCGCTCGCCATCGCTGTGGGCGACCAGATCAACATGCTGCAATACTCCACCTATTCCGTGATCTCGCCCGAGGGCTGTGCCTCTATTTTGTGGAAAAGCGCGGATAAGGCGGCGCTGGCCGCCGAGGCGATGGGCATTACCGCCACGCGCCTGAAATCGTTCGGGCTCGTCGACAAAGTGGTCAACGAGCCGGTCGGCGGCGCACACCGCGACCCCCGTCTCATGGCCACCACCCTGAAACGGGTGCTGGCCGACGCCTTGCGCCAGTTCGATTCGCTGCCGCCCGAAGATCTCGTGGCGCAACGCATGGACAAGCTGATGAGCTACGGGCGCTTCAAGGAGCTTGAAATATAGGAACAAATAAAAAATGCAGGCGAGAACGGTGATTGATTGCTGTCGGAAGGATCAATAAATAGACTCGGTGTGCTTGATGATGTAGTCACGAGTCTCGCCTTGTATAAAAGATGCTGACAATATTGATTGTCCGATAAAAATACGCACTTTTTTTGATTTATTTTAACGTCACGAATATAAAAAAACAGCGGAAAACCGGGACGTCGGGACAAAATGGGGGGCGCGCGCCGCTTGGAATGTCAAATCGAATCAGCCATGTTGGTGAGCCTCCGGGAGATCGCTGCGCGGGGGCTGGCACAACGGAAACGGTCATGACCGTGCGCGATGCCGTCGCCACGGCATTGACGGCGGCGGGGGTCGGGCCGGGCGTCCGGCTGTGCTGTGCGCTCTCCGGCGGTGTCGACTCCGTGGTGCTGCTCGATACGCTCGCGGTGCTGCGCGCGCGCTTCGAATTCGATTTGCAGGCGGCGCACGTTCATCACGGACTCAGCCCGGAGGCGGACGCATGGCAAGCCTTTTGCGAGGACGAGTGCCATCGGCGCGACGTTGCCCTGCACGTTTTTCGTCTCGATGTGGCGCGCGATTTCCCCCAAGGGCTTGAAGCCTCGGCACGTGCGGCGCGCCATGCGGCGCTGGCGCAGGTCGATTGCGACTGGCTGGTGTTGGGGCATCAGCGTGACGATCAGGCCGAAACCGTGCTGTTTCGCCTGCTGCGCGGCGCGGGGGTGCGCGGTGCGGCGTCGATGGGGGCGGTGGAGCCCTCCGGCGTGTCTGGCCGGGCGGGGCGCCTGCGGCCGCTGCTGGAGACGGGGCGGGCCGAAATCGTTGCTCATGCCCGCGCGCGTGGCCTCGCTTGGGTGACGGATGCCAGCAACGCCAATCTGGCATTCGCGCGTAACGATTTGCGTCATCGCATCCTGCCCGCGATCGAGGAACGCTTCCCCGCCGCTCGCGTCACGCTTGCCCGCGCCGCGAAGCATTTCCGCGAAGCGTCCGGTTTGCTCGACGAACTGGCCGCGGCCGATGCGACGTCCTGCGCAGGGGGGGATGGCGCGCTCGAACGCGGCGCCTTGCTCGGCTTGAGCCCCGCGCGGCTGGCCAATCTCCTGCGCTGGGAGGCGTGGCGGCAAGGCGCATATGCACCGACGGCGGTGCGTTTGGCGGAAGCGGTGCGCCAGTTGCGCGATTCGAAGCGGCCTTTGCGTTTCCCGCTGGGCGATGTCGTCTTATGCAGTCGCCGGGGGCGGGTGTGGTTGGAGAGCGGAAACGCTTCAGGCCAAGTCTTTGAGCACCGAGAGTAGCTGCGCCAGTTCCACGGCGGAGCGCACTTTCATCTTGTTGAAGATGTGCGAACGGTGTGCCTCGACGGTGCGCATGGAAATTGCCAGCTGGTTGGCGATCACCTTGTTGTAGCGCCCTTCGAGGATCAGGTTCATGACTTCCTTTTCGCGCGAAGTCAGTGCCGCCAGGCGTTCTTCAACCGTGTCGCGGTCAGCGATGACGCGGCGCTTTTCGTCGTCGGCATCGAAGGCGGCGAGCACGCGATCAGCCAGTTCGTTGTGGTTGAATGGTTTTTCGATGAAATCGAACGCGCCTTTCTTGAGCGCGCCAACGGCCATCTGGATGTCGCCGTGACCGGTGATGAAGATGACCGGCAGCGGGCAGTGGTTTTCGAGCAGTACTTCGAAGCAGGCGAGTCCGCTCATGCCGTTCAGACGAATGTCGAGCACGATGCAGCCGCGCCAGTTGGGCTGCCAGGCCGAGAGGAAGTCCTCGGCAGTCGACCAGCACATGCAGTCGATGCCCCGGGTGCGAAATTGCCATGCGAGCGCATCGCATATGGCGTCGTCGTCGTCGATGATGTGGGCTTGTTTATTTGTCATCTATTGCTCTGCATTCAGGGTGACGGGACTCAACACTAGGGTAAAGACAGTACCACCTGATGGGTTTTGCTCAAATTCGAGAGAACCGTGATGGAGTTCGGCGATGGTGCGGCAGATGTTGAGTCCCATGCCCATGCCTTTGCTCTTGGTGGTGAAGAACGGATCGAACAGATGAGGTGCGATTTCCAGGGGGATGCCGCAGCCGTTGTCGGTCACATTCAAGGAGGCGCCGCCATGCTCGTTGAGGCGGGTGGAGACAGTGAGGACGCGCTGCTCCAACGGCGTCTCGTTCATGGCATCGATGCCGTTGCGCATCAGGTTGATGATGATCTGCTCGATCATCTGGGAATCCATGATGATGGGCGGCAGGTCTTGTTGAAGTTCGCAGACGATGTGCACCTGTTGCCGGGTGGCGCTGGTTTCGATCAGCGCGACCGCTTCGCGCACCAGCGCGTTGAGATCGCCATTGGTGAAATCGGGTTCGGTGCGGCGCACGAAGGAATGGACGCGGCTGATGATGCCCGCCGCGCGCTGTGCTTGCCGGGCGATCTTGAGCTGGATTTCCTTCAATTCTGGAACGTTGATCCGATCGTCGTCGAGTTGGTTGATACAGCCGGTGACGTAGCTGGAGATTGCGGCCAGCGGTTGATTGAGTTCGTGCGCCATGGTCGAAGCCATCTCGCCCATGGTGACCAGCTTGGACGTGGATTGCAGGCGGTCGTATTGTTGCTGCGTCTGTTCGCGCAGGCGCTTTTGTTCGGTGATGTCGACGACCGCGCCAAGCCAGCCGATGTGCTGGCCGCTCGCATCGATGAATGGGCTTTCGATCACCAGCGCGTCGAACGTTTTGCCGTTCTTGCGGCGCATCGACACTTCGAGTCCGTTGCTTGGAATGTCACCGTTCATCGCGCGGTTGAACGTCTCCAGATTGCGTTCGGCCTGCAACGGGTCCCAATAGGGTACATCGGGGAAACGCGAGCCGATCAGTTCTTCCGAACTGTAGCCGGTCATGCGACAGAACGCCGGGCTGACGTAAGTAATGCGACTTTCGTTGTCACGCGCGCGCAGCCCGCCGGTGGAAGAAGCTTCAAGCGCCTGCCGGAACGTTGCGGCATGCTGTAGCGCCGCTTCCGCGCTCAAGTGGTCGGTGAGTTCCTGCCTCATTCGCATGACTCCAAAAATGATGGCGAAACCGAGAAAAAGGACGACGGCGATCAACAGCGCCGGAAACCATTCCGTGCCCGTTGAAGTGCTGATCGAAGAAGCGAGCCAGGTGGACGCCAGAATCGCCGCAATCAGCAGTATCAGCAGAAAATAGGGCCGCCACCCGGTCCAGCGGATGTTTTCGATGCTGGAAGTCGAAGATACAGACGATGACATGGATATCTGCCGGAAAGGCGGTTTGGACGTTGTGCAACACGGAATAGGAGTATCCGTCTCCCAGGCCATACCACGCTACGATGATAGTTCGTAATGAAGAATATGCCGAGGTAAAACGTCACGCTATTCTCGTGAAGTATGCTGCGGTGTTTTATCCAGCGTACGATGAAAGGCTCTGAGGTATTATCTTATTCGATAATTTGACAAAAATGGCGAGAAAGCGATTGTTGTATATATTCCGGCCGATACGTGGTTGACACGTAAATAGGCCAATTGAAAGCAATGGAGGATTGAGATGGTGAATGAAAAAATGCCGAAGAACGAGCAAGAAGGTGTGCGTCTTTCCAAGCTCATGGCTGGGCGCGGCATGTGCTCGCGGCGCGAGGCCGACGAATTGATCGAACGCGGCTGGGTGTTCGTCGATGGCCGGTGCGTATCCGAACTCGGCTCGCGCACCTCGCCCGATGCGCATATCACGCTCGCGCCACAGGCGCGCAAGGCGCAGGGCGAGCGCGTCACCATTTTGCTGCACAAGCCCGTCGGCTACGTGTCCGGCCAGCCCGAACCCGGCTATAAACCGGCGGCGAGCCTGATTCGCGCCGACACACAATCTGCGGACGAGAAGGCGGCGCGCCGTTTCCGTCCCGCCATGCTCAAGGGACTGGCGCCCGCCGGACGACTGGACATCGACTCCACCGGGCTGCTGGTGTTGACGCAGGATGGCCGCATCGCGCGGCAATTGATCGGCGACGACGGCGCGGTGGAAAAAGAATATCTGGTGCGGGTCGAAGGGCGTCTGGACGAGGACGGACTCGCGCGTCTCAATCATGGGCTGGAACTCGACGGCCGCCGCCTGCGCCCGGCGCGGGTGGAGTGGCTCAACCGCGACCAGTTGCGCTTCGTGCTGCGCGAGGGGCGCAAACGCCAGATCCGGCGCATGTGCGAACTCGTCGGTCTGAAGGTGTCGGGTTTGAAGCGTGTACGGATCGGAGGCGTGCGTCTGGGCGATTTGCCGCTCGGGCAATGGCGCTTTCTGGGAGAAGGCGAAACGTTTGCCTGATTTTTGCCTGATTCGTCCTGCTTTTCTAGCGCACGATGACGATGTCGCGCCGCCCCCCGAAGGTGCGCATGGCGATGCGCGGCGCGGACGGCTCTGTGGCGTTGGCGGTCTGGATAGACGCGCTGGCGTGCGCTTTCGGCGCGAGGGCCGGGGCTGCGGCGGAAGTCTCCGGTTTGGGCGGCGGGGCTTCCGTCTCCGGCCCGGTTTGCGTGGCGGCGGCGAGCTGATTGGCATTCTGTTTTTGCCACGCCCAATTCGTTTGCCACGCCCTGAGCACGCTGTTCGGGTAACCGGGTTTGCCTCGGCTGCCGTTGTAGCGACCCAGCGCGAGAAAGAGATTGCCCTTTTCGAGATCGAGGTAATGGCGCAGGATCGTGCAGCCGTAGCGCAGGTTGGTGCGCAGGTGAAACAGGTTGTCCTCCTTGCTGCCGATGACGGTCACCCAGAACGGCATGACCTGCATGTAGCCACGTGCACCAGCCTTGGAGAGCGCGTATTTCTTGAAACGGCTCTCGATCTGGATGAGTCCGAGCACCATTTGCGGGTCCAGTCCGGCGCGGGTGGCCTCGTAATGCACCGTGGCCAGCAATTCCTTGCGCGTGACCGGGTCGGGAACGCGCTTGGCGAGGCGCTGCGACATGTCGGCGAACCACCGTTCGCGTTCGAGCGGATTCTTGATCGAATCCTCGGCGGGCGGTGCATCGCTCACTGAGCGGTGCAGTGCGTCCCGCACCCCGGCGGCCAGGTTTTCTTCCTCCTGCTTTCCGGCATGCGCGGGCGTCGCCAGCGCGCACGCGCACATGGCGGCGAGCAACAGGGCGATGCGGCGGGGGAGTGCCAACATGCGTTCAGTCTCCGGCCTTCAGACGGGCGAGCACCTGCCCAACCAATGCGTCCGGCGCAAGCTTGAGCTGTTCGCCGTCGCGCCGGGACTGGTATTCGACGATGCCCTCCTTCAAGCCGCGTTCCCCGACGGTGATGCGATGCGGCACGCCGATCAGCTCCCAGTCCGCAAACATCACGCCAGGGCGCTCGTCGCGGTCATCGAGCAGGGTGTCGACGCCTGCGGCGCGCAGGGCTTCGTAAAGGCGCGTTGCTTCGTCGCGCACCGTGGCTGACTTGCCCCAACCCACGGCGCAGACGACCGCCTCGAACGGGGCGATGGCCGTGGGCCACACGATGCCGCGCGCGTCATTGTTCTGTTCGATGGCCGCGCCGAGGATGCGGGTGATGCCGATGCCGTAGCAGCCCATCTCGAAGAAGCGCGGCTTGCCGTCGACATCGAGGAAGGTGGCGTTCATCGCGCGCGAATACTTGTCGCCCAGGTAGAACACATGCCCGACCTCGATGCCCCGGTCGATGGCGAGTTCGCCCTTGCCATCGGGCGAGGCGTCGCCCGCGACGACATTGCGGATGTCCGCGACGATTTCCGGTTCGGGCAGGTCGCGTCCCCAGTTCGCGCCCGTGTAGTGATAGCCCTCGTCATTGGCGCCGCAGACGAAATCGGCCATGTTGACCACGGTGCGGTCGGCGGCGACATGGACGGGCTTTTGCGGTGCGATGGGGCCGAGATAGCCGGGCTTGCAACCGAAGTTTTCGACGATTTCCGCCTCACTGGCGAAGCGAAAACCCGCTTTCAACCCATCGATCTTGCCTGCCTTGAGCGCGTTCAGTTCGTGGTCGCCGCGCACGAGCAGCAGCCAGATCGTGGTGTTGACGATTTTGCCGTGCTCGTCGGTTTCATCGGCGGCGAGCACCAGCGATTTGACGATGCGCGTGAGCGGCAGGCCGAGGAAGGCCGTGACGTCGGCGCACGTCTCGTATCCCGGCGTGGCGATTCTGGCGAGCGGCGCGGCGGGGGCGGCGCGTGTGGCAAGCAGCGGCAGCGCCTCGGCCAGTTCGATGTTGGCGGCGTAGTCGGAATGCGGGCAATAGGCGATGGCATCCTCGCCGGTGTCCGCGATTACCTGAAACTCGTGTGAGCGATCGCCGCCGATCGCGCCGGTGTCGGCGGCGACGGCGCGGTACTGGAGTCCGATGCGCTCGAAGATGCGGCGGTAGGCGGCGAACATCGCGTCATAGCTCTTGCCCGCCGCGTCCCGGTCGCGATCGAAGGAGTAGCCGTCCTTCATGATGAATTCACGCCCGCGCATCACGCCGAAGCGGGGACGGCGCTCGTCGCGGAACTTGGTCTGGATCTGGTAGAAATTGCGCGGCAACTGGCGGTAGCTCTTGAGTTCCTGTCGCGCAATGTCGGTGACGACTTCTTCCGACGTGGGCTGCAAGGCGAAATCGCGCCCGTGACGGTCTTTGAGGCGCAGCATTTCCTCACCCATCTTGTCCCAGCGCCCGGTTTCCTGCCACAACTCGGCGGGCTGCATGAGCGGCATGGAAATCTCCAGTGCGCCCGCGCGGTTGAGTTCGTCGCGGACGATGGCTTCGATCTTGCGGATCGAGCGCAGCGCCAGCGGCATGTAATCGTAGATGCCCGCGGCGACCTTTCGGATCATGCCTGCGCGCAGCATGAGTTTCTGGCTGACGACCTCGGCATCGGCGGGCGCTTCTTTCAGCGTGTTGAGGTGAAACTGACTGGCGCGCATGAACGGGAGAGCGGGTTGTTGTCAAAGCCGCGATTCTAGCAGCGGGCGCGCGGCGACGGTACGCCGGGCGCCCAAGCGCTTTCAAAGCGCCCATAAATATGGAAAAATCTGCGCAACCCTGTGAAATTTGAAGGTTCAATCATGCTCGACCGCGAAGGCTACCGCCCGAACGTCGGCATCGTCTTGGTCAATACGCGTAATGAGGTGTTCTGGGGCAAGCGAATCCGCGAACATTCGTGGCAGTTCCCACAAGGTGGCATCAAGCACGGCGAGACGCCGGAGCAGGCGATGTACCGGGAGTTGTTCGAGGAAGTCGGCTTGCGTCCAGAGCACATCAGAATTCTCGGTCGCACCCGCGGCTGGCTGCGCTACGACGTTCCCAAACACTGGATCAAACGGGAATGGCGTAACACGTATCGCGGGCAAAAGCAGATCTGGTATCTGCTGCGGCTGGTGGGGCGCGACACGGACGTTTGCCTGCGTTCCAGTACACATCCCGAATTCGACGCATGGCGCTGGAGCGACTATTGGGTGCCGCTCGATGCGGTCATCGAGTTCAAGCGGGAGGTTTATCAATTGGCATTGACCGAGTTGTCGCATGTCCTGTTCCGTTCCCGCCGCGCCGCGCCGCCCGAAAGCTATCGTCTGGCCGTCGCCGAGGGGCGGGGGCGATGAAGGCGTTCGTCTGCCTGTGCGGTTTTGCCGCGCTCCTGCCGTGCGCGGCGCGGGCGTGGGGCGCGAACGATACGGCGTCGCCCGCGTCGCAGTTCAAGGAAACCGAAGCCGTGCTGCCCGCCTTGCCCGAAGCACACAATCTGATTGCGTTTCGCGTCGGCGCGCAGCCCGTCGACCGTTATCTGGTCGATAGCGAAAGCCTTGCGCCCGGCGAGGATGGCGTCACCCGCTTTGTGCTGGTGCTGCGCGGCAGCGGCGGCGCGAGTACCGCCACGTTCGAGGGCGTGCGCTGCGCCACCGGCGAGCGCAAGCTCTACGCCAGCGCCGCCGGGCGCGACACACAGTGGCGTCCGCTCAAAAACGGCGAGTGGCGGCTGCTCGACGGCAGCATCCATACTTATGTGGGGTTCGACTACAACGGCAACGATCCCCGCGCGGTGCTCGCCAGCGACTATCTGTGCGACGGCACCGCTGCCCGCGCGAAAAAAGACATCCTCGCCCGCCTGCGCGGCAAACACGTCGATTATCTCGATCCGGGGCACGGGCTGGGGCAGTGACGATTCCTCTCCGCCATGCCGGCAAAGGCCGGCATCCATGCTGTCCTTTGCCCCGCCGGCTGGATTGCGGCGCGTACCGGAATGACGGCTGTTGTTCCTACGCGGCTGCCTCGACGATCGTCCAGTCGTGGCTGATCTCGGCGGTTTTACCGAGCATGATCGACGCCGAGCAATACTTTTCCGCCGACAGGCAAATCGCGCGTTCGACCGCGTCTGGCTTCAAGCCGTGGCCCGTGACAGTGAAGTGGAAGCGGATCTTCGTAAATACCTTGGGATCGGATTCGGCGCGCTCGGCTTCCAGCTTGACCGAGCAGCCGCGCACGTCCTGCCGTCCGCGCTTGAGGATCAACACCACGTCGTAAGCCGTGCAGCCGCCCGCGCCCGCCAGCACCGTTTCCATCGGGCGCGGCGCGAGGTTTTTGCCGCCGCCTTCAGGCGCGCCGTCCATGGCGATGATGTGGCCGCTGCCGGTTGAGGCGACGAAAGCCATGCCGTCGGCGCCGAGCCAGTCGATCGTACATTCCATGTTGCGTGCTCCTGAAGTGGGGGAAAAGCGGGCTGAAAGTGCGGGCCGGCGGCGAATTCTACTCGTCCGTGAAAATACGCGGGTCGGTGCCGGATGTTGCCTTTGCGGGATAGTGGGAATAGTGCATTGCACAAAGACCTTGCTTTATTTAGGGTCTTAGGCGGATAATGCGCCTCAATCCAGTCGCGGAGATGGCGTCCAGCCGTGGTTTCACGGCTTCGCCGCGACTGACTCCGGTGTCTCCTCCACCCTCGTCTTTTGGTGTGGATTTAACGCAGTCCGATGGGACTGCGTTTTTTTTCCGCCCTGCACGCACTGTGCGCCGGGTATGTTTCATTGACGATACCGGTTGGGGGTGATACCCTTCGCCGCTTTCCGTTTGGGGGCTGGTTCTACCGGCCCGTCCGCTTTTCCAGAGGTTTCCATGAAAACGTTTTCCGCCAAGCCGCACGAGGTTCAGCGCGACTGGTACGTCGTCGACGGTGCCGACAAGGTGCTCGGCCGCCTGGCCGCCGAAGTTGCCCGTCGCCTGCGCGGCAAGCACAAGCCCATCTACACGCCGCACGTCGATACGGGCGACTACATCGTCGTGGTCAATGTCGACAAGCTGCGCGTGACCGGCAACAAGGCGCAGGACAAGAAGTACTACCGCCATTCCGGTTATCCGGGCGGCATCTATGAAACCAATTTCGCCAAGTTGCAACAGCGCTTTCCGGCGCGCGTGCTGGAGAAGGCCGTCAAAGGCATGCTGCCGAAAGGCCCGCTCGGCTACGCGATGCTGAAAAAACTGAAGTGCTACGCGGGCGTGGAACATCCGCACACCGCCCAGCAGCCGAAAGTCCTCGAAATCTAAGGAGCCGCCAGATGGCCGCCACAGCTACCTACAACTACGGCACCGGACGGCGCAAGACCGCCGTCGCGCGCGTGTTCATCAAGCCGGGCTCCGGCAAGATCACGGTCAACGGCAAGCCAGTCGACGAATTTTTCTCGCGCGAAACCGGCCGCATGATCGTGCGTCAGCCTTTGGCGCTCACCGGGAATGAAGAACGTTTCGACATCATGGTCAATGTCATCGGCGGCGGCGAATCGGGTCAGGCCGGCGCGGTGCGCCACGGCATCACCCGTGCGCTGATCGACCATGACGCCGAGCTGAAGATGCCTTTGCGTGCCGCCGGGTTCGTCACACGCGATGCGCGCGAAGTCGAACGCAAGAAAGTCGGCCTGCACAAAGCCCGCCGCGCCAAACAGTTCTCGAAGCGTTGATCTCTTCACGGGCATTGCGCGTCGCAGGAACCGAAAAAGCCGTCCTCCGGGGCGGCCTTTTTCTGTGATTGAGCAACTGTGATTGAGCGATAATCCTCGCTTCGTACTTTTTTCATCGCGCGAGGAGTCACCATGATCAAGGCGGGCATCGTCGGCGGCACTGGTTACACCGGGGTCGAACTGCTGCGCATTCTGGCCGGGCACCCGGCGGTGAAGCTGACCGCGATCACTTCGCGTTCCGATGTCGGCCAGAAAGTTTCCGACATGTTCCCGAGCCTGCGCCGGCAGGTGGATTTGCAATTCATCACGCCGGAAGACGGCGCGCTCGAACAGTGTGATGTGGTGTTCTTCGCCACACCCAACGGCGTTGCCATGCAGCATGCGGCGGCGTTGCTGGCTGCCGGGGTGAAGGTGATCGATCTGGCGGCGGATTTTCGCATCGCCGACGTGGCGGAATGGGAAAAATGGTACGGCATGCGCCACGCCGCCCCCGAGCTGGTGGCGGAGGCCGTTTACGGCCTGCCCGAAATCAACCGCGAGGACATCCGTCAGGCGCGGGTGATCGCCAATCCGGGCTGCTATCCGACAGCGGTGCAGCTGGGCTTTCTGCCGCTGGTGGAAGCGGGCGTGATCGCGCTCGATCACTTGGTGGCGGACGCCAAATCGGGCGTCTCCGGCGCGGGTCGCAAGGCGGCGCTGGCCAATCTCTATTCGGAAGTCACCGACAGCTTCAAGGCTTATGGCGTTGGCGGTCATCGCCATCTGCCGGAGATTCGGCAAGGCTTGTCACGCATGGCGGGTGGCGGCGACGTGGGGTTGACCTTCGTGCCGCACTTGGCCCCGATGGTGCGCGGCATCCACGCCACGCTCTACGCCCGCCTGACACGTGAGCTGAACGAGGCCGAATTGCAGGCGATCTTCGGATCGCGTTTCGCGGGTGAAACTTTCGTCGATGTGCTGCCTCCCGGCAGTCACCCTGAAACGCGCTCGGTGCGCGCTTCCAATATGTGCCGGATCGCCGTGCACCGTCCGCAGGGCGGCGACACCGTGGTCGTGCTGTCGGTGATCGACAATCTGGTCAAAGGTGCAGCGGGGCAGGCGGTGCAGAACATGAACATCCTCTTTGGAGAAGAGGAAAGCCTTGGGCTGGCCAGCTTGTTGCCGGTCAGTCCCTGATATATTCAAGCTCAGCCCACAGGAGACAACGAATGAGCACGGAAATCGATATGCAGGATTTTCTGGTTTTTACCGACAGCGCCGCCGCCAAGGTGCGCGAACTGATCGAAGAGGAAGGCAACCCGGCGCTGAAACTGCGCGTGTTCGTGAGCGGCGGCGGTTGCGCCGGCTTCCAGTACGGCTTCACGTTCGATGAGGACGTCAACGAGGACGATGCCACGCTGGAGAAGGACGGCGTGACGCTGCTGGTGGATTCGATGAGCTACCAGTATCTCGTCGGAGCCGAGATCGACTACAGCGAAGGGCTGGAAGGCTCGCAGTTCGTGATCCACAATCCGAACGCGACCAATACCTGCGGCTGCGGCTCGTCGTTCTCGGCCTGAAGAAGCCGTTGCACGCGGCCAAAAAGAAGGGCGCCGTTTTTGGCGCCCTTCTTTTGCTTCGGCTTGACCAAGCCGACCGATCAAAGCCGTCCGCCCGCGTTTTTGGCCGATGCCACCCGGTAATTGAGCAGCGCCAGCCGTTCGAGCAGGACGCCAGTGTTTTGCCGGAAGCGGGTCAACTCCCGTCCGTTCAGCGGCGCGGCATCGGGTAGCGTCACCGTCATCGGGTTTTGCGCGACTTCGTTGACGCGGAACTCGTAGTGCAGATGTGGCCCGGTGACGCGGCCGGTCGCACCGACGCGGGCGATGAACTCACCCTGTTCTACGGTGTTGCCCACGCGCAGGCCGGGCGCGAAAGCGTTCAGGTGGGCGTAGGCCGTGGTGATGCCGTCGTGGTGCTGAAGCACCACGATCTTGCCATAGCCGCTTTGCCAGCCGACGTAGACCACTTCGCCGTCGGACGTCGCGCGTACCGGGGTGCCGGTGGGCGCGCCGAAATCGACGCCGTTGTGATTGAGCCAGTTCCCGTGCACCGGATGCAGGCGGCGGCCGAAGCTGGAGGTCACGCGGGTATATTCCAGCGGCGAGCGCAGGAAGGAACGCTTCAGGCTTTTACCTTCGCTGGTGTAGTAGGCCGAGCGTCCGTCGGAAGAGGTATGGCGAAAGACCGTGTGACGTTTGCCCTGATTGACGAATTCGGCAGCGAGAATGCGGCCCGCGTGCGCTGGCGCGCCACGGTGGTAGAACGTCTCGTAGATCACGCTGAAAGTGTCGTCTTGTCGCAGGCCGGAATGAAAATCGATTTGATTGCCGAACAGATCGGCAAGCTGTGTGGCGACGCTGTCGGGCAGCCCGGCTTCCTCGGTGGCGGTAAACAGCGAATGTTTGATGACGCCGCTGCGCATCTCGGTGCCGCTGGCGAGCGCTACGCTGGGCGCGGTGGAAACCTGGAAGGGGGCCTCGATCGAATGGCGTGCCACGGTCAGGTCATTGCCGCTGGCGCGCGGCAGGCGCAGGGAAAGCAGATGGCCCGTGGCATCCACCACGGCGGTGAATGTATCGCCCGGTTGCAGTTCGCGCAGGGCGCGGGCGCTGCCCTTGTTGTCCAGCAGCGTCAGCGCATCCTGCTCGGAGATGCCGAGACGGCGGAAAACCGCTTGCAGCGTGTCGCCGGGGCCGATGCGATCTTCGTAGATGAAGGGCAGGTTGGGCGCGGGCAGCTCTTGCGCGGCGACCGGCAGGTTTTCCACGATCGTGTGCACGCCCGCGGGTTCTTCCGGCGCCACGACCGCGGTCGCGGCAACGCCGCCGAGCACGGACACCCCGGTAAAACCGGCGGCGATCCAGGCGCGTCTGTTCTCGAACAGACGCCAGGGCAGTTCGGCCAGACTGCGCAACAGCACGATCATGCGCTTGCGCGGCTTCTCCATTCGCCAGCGCAGATTACCCGCATGCCAGCGCAGGTCGGCCGCCACTTTGCCCGACAGGCCGCCGCCTACGCGCCACTGAACTTCGGTCGCGCGCCTGGGCTGTTCGGCCAGCCGCCAGCGCAGATCGCCTAGCCGCCACCGTAGTTCGGCTAGAATCCTGTTTTTTCTTATCCGCATGATGTGAAACTCTCGTTGGGGACTGCAAGCGCAGTCTATCAAGGCATGCGGAGCGGCAAGTGTGACCTATTGGAGAATCCCATGAAAGATTTGGAGGCCGCGATCACTTTGATCCGCCGTGGCGCGGACGAATTGCTGATCGAGGCCGAACTGGTCGAAAAAATGAAGCGCAGCAAGCCCTTGCGTGTCAAGGCGGGGTTCGACCCAACTGCGCCCGATCTGCACCTCGGCCATACGGTTTTGCTCAACAAGCTGCGGCATTTCCAGGAGTTGGGGCACCATGTGATGTTCCTCATAGGAGACTTCACCGGCATGATTGGTGACCCCAGCGGCAAGAACGCCACCCGTCCGCCGCTGTCGCGTGAACAAGTTCTCGCCAACGCCGCCACCTACAAGGAACAGGTGTTCAAAATCCTCGATGCGGCGAAAACCGAAATTTGCTTCAACTCCACGTGGATGAATGAGCTCGACGCCGCCGCGATGATTCGCCTCGCGGCGCGGCAAACGGTGGCGCGCATGCTGGAGCGCGACGATTTTGCCAAGCGTTACGCCAGCGAGCAGCCGATATCGATTCACGAATTCCTCTATCCGCTCTGCCAGGGGTACGACTCGGTGGCGATGAAGGCGGACATCGAACTTGGCGGCACCGACCAGCGTTTCAACCTGTTGATGGGGCGCGAACTGCAAAAGCATTACGGGCAGGCACCGCAATGCGTGCTGATGATGCCGCTGCTCGAAGGCTTGGATGGCGTCAACAAAATGTCCAAGTCACTTGGTAATTACATTGGCATTGCCGAGCCGCCGCAGGAAATTTTCGGCAAAACCATGTCGGTGTCCGACACCTTGATGTGGCGCTATTACGATCTGCTTTCGTTCCGTTCCACGCCCGAAATCGCGGCGCTGAAGGCCGATGTCGAAGCGGGCCGCAACCCGCGTGACGCGAAAGTGATGCTGGCGCAGGAATTCGTCGCCCGTTTCCACGGCCAGAAAGCCGCTGCCGCCGCGCGCGCGGATTTCGAGGCGCGCTTCAGCAAAAACGAAATTCCCGACGATCTTCCCGAAGTGCGCGTCGCCGTCGGCGCGGGCATGCCTATCTTCAAGGTCATCAAGGAGGCGGGGCTGACCGGCACCACGTCGGAGGCCATGCGCATGATCGAACAAGGTGCGGTGAAGCTTGATGGCGAACGCATCGAAGACCGCAACCTCGCGCTCGAAGCGGGCGGCAAGGTGGTTTTGCAGGTGGGCAAGCGCAAGTTTGCCGCCGTGGTGCTTGAATGAGTGCTGGCGACAGCCGCCCGATCGGCGTTTTCGACTCCGGCGTCGGCGGCTTGACGGTGGTGCGCGCGCTCATGGAGCGCCTGCCGCTGGAGAGCATCATCTATTTCGGCGATACCGCGCGCGTGCCTTACGGCGTCAAGTCGGTGGCGACGATTCGCCAGTTCACCGCGCAGATCGTCGATTACCTGTTGCGGCAGGAAGTGAAGCTGCTCATCGTCGCCTGTAACACGATGGCGGCGGTTGCCGCCCGCGTCATCGCCACGCGCGCCCACGGTTTGCCGACGCTCGATGTGATCGAAGCGGGTTCCCGAGCTGCCGTCGCGGTCGGCAAAGGCGGACGCATCGGCGTCATCGGCACGCCGACCACCATCAACAGCAACGCCTACGCCCGCCGCATCGCCGAGCTGGATCCTTCCGCCCGTCTCTATTCGCAAGCCTGTCCGCTGTTCGTGCCACTGGTCGAGGAGGGCTGGCTCGATCATCCGGTCACGCGGCTCACCGCGCAGGAATATTTGCGCCCCGTGCTCGCGGAGGACATCGGCAGCCTCGTGCTCGGCTGCACGCACTACCCGCTGCTCAAACCGCTGCTGCGCGAACTCGTCGGGGGAAACGTGCAACTCATCGACTCGGCGCTCACCACCGCTGAACTCGCCGCGCTTCGCCTGTCCGACGCCGGACTTGCCGCCGATGGATCGGAGCCCGCTACCTACCGCTACGTCGTCACCGACGTGCCGCTGCGCTTCCAGACGATCGGAGAGCGGTTTCTGGGGCGCTCATTGGGGGAGATCGAGAGGGTGGACTGGTAGCGATCGCGGCCCGCTTCCCGGGACATGGCGGCTTCCAACCTGTTCGCCACGCCCCGGAGGCGCGCGGGGAAATGCTGTTGCGCTGCCGTCAGCGCCACCCTCCTCACGAGGGGCTCTGGCGGAATCCGAATCCGCTCGAAGGACGCTCCAGACCGCAAGGGCGCTCCAGACAATAGGGCAAAGCCGGTCGGTGACAATCGAGGCGGATTCAGGCATCCGTCCGCGCAGGGATATTTCTTTACGTGGTGAGCCAGCCGCGCGCGCTTTCCTCGTCATCGAAAACTTCGATTTCCGCATCGACGAAGAATTGCGACACCCATGCGCTCCATGTGACCCACTGGTCGTCGGTGAGGATGGCGATGCGGCGGAATTCGTGAGGGTTTTGCCGGGAGTGGCGGATTTCCTCGAAGGCGACATCCAGGGTGAAACTGGCCATTTCGCGCAGGTCGAAAAGCAGGTCGAGTGGGCCGCTGGCTTGGGCTTTGGGGTCGGTCAAGTCCTCGAATTCACGGTAATCGGCCAAGGTGAATTCGCCAAAGACGACGGCGGTGACGGGGTTGCCGCAGTTGTCGATGCTGATCATGGAAGAGCTCCGGGTCGTGAACTTGGCATCACTATAACCCGGCTTGGACGCGCGGCAGGATCACTGTGGCGACGAGTCCCCCTTTTGGGTGGTTATCGAGGGTGACGCTGCCGCGCTGGACGTGCAGCAGGTTGCGGGTGATCGCAAGGCCAAGCCCCGTGCCGCCTGTTGCGCGGTTGCGCGAGGCTTCGGCGCGGTAGAACGGCTCGAAAACCCGTTCGCGTTCTTCGGCGGGCAGACCGGGGCCGTGGTCGCGGATGACGATGCAAAACGTTGCGGGCGTCTCTGAGAGCGCGACGTCGACCTCTTTACCGTATTTCACGCCGTTCTCGATCAGATTCCACAGGGCGCGGCGCAGCGCGACGGGTTGGCCCATGAAGGGGGCCGATGCCTGCCCGCTGACGGAAACCGTCCAGTTCGTATCGGCGGCTTCGCCCGACAGCGCGGCGAGCAGGCCGTTCAGATCGATGGGCTGCGGCGGGGCGCAGGCGTCCATGCTGCGCGCGTAAATCAAGCCTTCGCGGATCAGGGTTTGCATGGCGTCGAGATCGGTCTGGATGCGTTCCTTGAGCGCGTCGTCCTCGACCATCTCGGCGCGTAGGCGCAGGCGGGTGATGGGCGTTTGCAGATCGTGCGAGATGGCGGCGAGGATGCGGCTGCGTTCCTGCATGTGCGCGAGGATGCGTTGCTGCATCTGGTTGAAGGCTTCCGCGGCCTGCACGACTTCGATGGGGCCGGTGAGTTCGAGCGGGGCGCGTTCGGGGTCTTCGCCCAATGCGTGCGCGGCGGCGGCCATCTTCGAGAGCGGACGGGTGGCGATGCGTACACAAAACCAGGTGAGGATGCCAATGCCCACGATCATGCTGAGCGTGCTCAACACCACGGACAGCGGCGGGATGTGGATCGGCTCTGGCGGGCGGCGCAGGCTGCCGATGAGCAGGGTGCCGTCGGCCAGTTTGACGGCGACGAGGTGACGAGTGCGCTGGGGGTCTTCCTCGCTGCGATGGACGTAGGCAATGGGCGCGCGCTCCGGCATGACTTTGCGCAACGCCGGCAGCAGGGGATCGGCGGGCTGCGGTTCGACTCGCTCGGGAAGCTCGTTCAGCGCCAGACGCATGAGGCTGCGATCGTGTTTCTTGAGTGCGCGCAGGCGCTCCTGCGGGGGGATGTCGTCGAGGATGTCGGCGTTGGAGGCGATTTCCTGCGCGATGCGCTCGAAGATCGCTTCGCGCCCGAGCCGCTCCCCTTCCTTGACGAAAATGGCGATGCCGACCATCAGCACCAGAAAGATGCCGACCAGCAGGATCAGCAGCAGGCGGGCGAACAGGCTGCGTGGCCAGCAGGCGTTCACTGCGTCTTTCCGTTGGCGTCGACCTCGCAGGCGAGCACGTAGCCTTCATTGCGCACCGTTTTGATGATCGCGGGTTCACGGGCATTGTCGCCGAGGCGCTGGCGCAGGCGGCTCATCAAGAGGTCGATGGAGCGGTCGAACACGTCGGCCTCGCGTCCTTGGGTGAATTCCATCAGTTGATCGCGCGAGAGCACGCGCTGCGGGTGGGAGAGGAAAACGTTGAGCATTCGGTATTCTGCCCCGGACAGGGCGACGACGGTGCCCCCGGCGTCGATGAGATGGCGGGCCACGGTGTCCAGCCGCCAGTTGGCGAAACGCAGTTCGCGCGCCGGGGCGCTGGAAGCGGCGGCGAGATTGGGGGGGAGCGCGCGGGCGCGGCGCAGGATGGCGCGGACGCGGGCGAAGAGCTCACGCGGCACGAAGGGCTTGGGGAGGTAGTCGTCAGCGCCCATTTCCAGACCGATGATGCGATCCATGTCTTCGCCGCGCGCGGTGAGCATCAGCACGGGCGTATCGGCGTTGGGGCCGTTGCTGGCGCGCAGGTTGCGGCATAGCGTGAGGCCATCTTCGCCGGGCATCATGATGTCGAGCACAATCAGGTCGATGCGATGTGCCTCCAGCGCGGCGCGCATTTCGCGCCCGTCGGCGGCGGTGGTGCAGCGCAGACCCTGCTTTTCGAGGTAGCTGGCAAGCAGGGTGCGAATGTCGCGGTCGTCATCGACGATGAGGATGTGGTCCTGGTTGGACATGAGCAGTTCTCCGTAACCCGTGCTTTTCGCACAGCGTGCATCTTAGGCGGCTGTGAAGGCGTATTGTATTTTTATGTATCCTTGGCGTTTCCGGAAACATCGTGATTCAATATTCGTGTGCAATGAAACAGTGCGCGCCTGTTATTCGGGTTCCAATGTGTCCGTCGACGAACCTGACATTTTGCGTTTTTAGAGGAGAACACTCATGCAAAACTGGATCAAAACCTCGCTGATCGCTGCCTTGGCGGCTTCGACCCTGCTCGGTAGCCCGGCTGTCATGGCCAAAGGTGGTCAGCACCATCATCAGCAGGCCGCCGTCAACCCGGAACAAGCCAAGGCGAAATGGCTGCGGCAAAACGAGGCGCAATTGGCGAGACTTGAGCTTGCGCTCGTGTTGACGCCGGAACAAAAGCCGGCGTGGGAAACGTTCAAGGCCGCAGTCACGGCGCGTAACGAGACGGTGTTGAACGACATGGAAATCACGACCAAAGTCGGCGAGGCCGCCACCGTGGTCGAACGACTGAAACGCGCGGAAGAAGTCACCGCGCAACGCTCGAAACTGTTGGGCGAAACGCGCAGGGACGTCGAGGCGTTCTATGTCATCCTGAACGATACGCAAAAGACGGTGTTCGATGACGAGGTCTACCGCCTCCTGCCTTCGCGTCAAGGCGTGGTTCAAACGAAAAAGGGCAAACGCAGCAAGAAGTGATCCCGCGCGTCCGTTTGCGCCGGGGTCGCTTCCAAGGCATTCGATCCCGGCAAACACCACCAAGCCGCCCCACCAAGCCACCTTGGGGCGGCTTCGTCGTCTCTGCGTGAGGATGTGGGGCGATCGAGCCTACACGACGGCGGCTTCGGAATCGGGGACGGCGTCCTGATCCTGATCGAAGCAGAGCTTGATCTTTTCCTCGTCCGGGTCGATGTCGATCGTCACCTTGCCGCCGTTGGCAAGCCGTCCGAACAGCAGCTCGTCGGCGAGCGCGGAGCGGATCATGTCCTGAATCAGCCGTGCCATCGGCCGTGCGCCCATCATTGGGTCGAATCCCTTGTCGGCGAGCCACGCCTTCAGGGCGTCGGTAAATTGTGCATCGACCTTCTTCTCGTGCAGCTGTGCTTCGAGCTGCATCAGGAACTTGTCGACCACGCGCAGGATGATTTCGCCATTGAGCGCCTTGAAGGAAATCATGGCGTCGAGCCGGTTGCGGAATTCGGGCGTGAAGGTGCGCTTGATCTCGCTCATCTCGTCGCCCACTTCGCGCTTGGCCGAGAAGCCCATCACCGACTTCTGCATCGCCTCCGCGCCCGCGTTGGTGGTCATGATGAGGATGACGTTGCGGAAATCGGCCTGCCGCCCGTTGTTGTCGGTCAGCGTGCCGTGATCCATCACCTGCAACAGGATGTTGTAGATATCCGGGTGTGCCTTTTCGATTTCGTCGAGCAGCAGCACGCAGTGCGGCTTTTTGGTGATCTGCTCGGTGAGCAGGCCGCCCTGATCGAAGCCGACGTAGCCCGGCGGCGCACCGATCAGACGACTGACGGCATGGCGCTCCATGTATTCGGACATATCGAACCGGACCAGTTCGATGCCCAGCGTATAGGCGAGCTGGCGCGCCACTTCCGTCTTGCCGACGCCGGTTGGCCCGGAAAAGAGGAACGAGCCGATGGGTTTTTGTGGATTGCCCAGACCGGAGCGCGACATCTTGATGGCTTTCGCCAGCGCTCCGATGGCTTCGTCCTGACCGAACACGACGTTCTTGAGATCGCGCTCCAGCATTTTCAACGAGGCGCGGTCATCCTGCGACACGTTGCGCGGCGGGATGCGCGCGATTTTGGCGACGATGTCCTCGATCTCGGTCTTGCCGATGGTTTTCTTCTGGCGTGACTTGGGCAGTATGCGCTGCGCGGCGCCCGCCTCGTCGATCACGTCGATGGCCTTGTCGGGCAGGTGGCGGTCGTTGATGTATTTGGCGGAAAGCTCGGCGGCGCTGGAGAGCGCCGAAGCGGAATACTTGATGCCGTGGTGTTCCTCGAAGCGTGTTTTCAGCCCTTTGAGGATTTCGACGGTTTCGGCCACCGACGGCTCGACGATGTCGACTTTCTGGAAGCGGCGCGAGAGCGCGTGATCTTTCTCGAAGATTTGGCGGAACTCGGTGTAGGTGGTTGCGCCGATGCACTTCAACTGCCCGGCGGACAAAGCGGGTTTCAACAGGTTGGAAGCATCCAGCGTGCCGCCGGAGGCCGCGCCCGCGCCGATCAGGGTGTGGATTTCGTCGATGAACAAGATCGCATCCTTGTTCTCGACCAGCTGCTTGAGCACCGCTTTCATGCGTTGCTCGAAGTCGCCGCGATATTTGGTGCCCGCGAGCAATGCGCCCATATCCAAGGCGTAGACCTGCGCGTTTTCGAGGATGTCCGGCACGCGCTTGTCGACGATGCGGTGCGCCAGCCCTTCCGCGATGGCGGTTTTGCCCACACCCGCTTCACCGACCAGCAGCGGATTGTTCTTGCGGCGGCGGCACAGCGTTTGCACGACACGCTCGATTTCCTTGTCGCGCCCGATCAGCGGGTCGATCTTGCCCTGTAGCACTTGCTGGTTGAGATTGTGGGTATAGGTTTCGAGCACGCTGGCGCGCGGTTTTTCTTCCGCCGCCGCTTCCTGTTCGGGCGTCTCCGGCTCGTTGCGGTTGGGCGCTGGGGCGTCCTGCTTCGGCTTGGCGATGCCGTGCGAGATGTAATTCACCACGTCGAGGCGAGTGGCATTCTGGCGCTGAAGGAAAAAGACGGCGTGCGAATCCTTTTCACCGAAGATGGCCACCAGCACGTTGGCGCCGTTGACTTCCTTTTTGCCCGAGGACTGCACATGCAGGATGGCGCGCTGGATGACGCGCTGGAAGCCGAGCGTGGGCTGCGTTTCGATTTCCTCGTTGCCGCCGATCTTCGGGGTGTGCTCACCGATGAATTGCGTGAGGTCGTGGCGCAGATCGTTGATGTTGACCGCGCAGGCGCGCAGCACTTCGGCAGCGGACGGATTATCCAGCAGCGCGAGCAGCAGATGCTCGACGGTGATGAATTCATGCCGTTTCTGCCGTGCCTCGACGAAGGCCATATGCAGACTGACTTCCAGTTCTTGCGCGATCATTCGTTTTCCTCCATCACGCATGCCAGCGGATGTTGGTGCTGGCGTGCGTAGGATACGACTTGTTTAACCTTGGTCGAAGCCACATCCTTGGTGAAAACCCCACACATGCCCATGCCCTCTCTGTGGATCTGCAACATGATCCGGGTGGCGCGTTCGCGGTTCATGCTGAAATATTTTTGCAGCACAACGACGACGAAGTCCATCGGGGTGAAGTCATCGTTGAGCAGAAGTACCTTATAGAGCGGCGGCCGGCGCGTCTTCGGGCGCATCGCTTCCAATACGGTTCCGTCTTGTTTCTGAATCGAAGTCATGTGGGTGATTCTAATCGAGCCTTGTGCACAAATGGCGTGAGTGGAACACGGACGGCGTGCGACGCGCAATGTCCGGCAAAATCCTTCACGTCGGCAATCATTTTCCGCGATGTGGAGCGGCAAATGCACGAAAAATGCCATTTTTCGCCCCCGATACCGCCGCGCGATGTTGCATGGGTAGCGCAAATATGAGTCTGCATGAGAATTAACCGTTGACGTTCCCTGAACAAATGCGTAAAAACAACAACGTGCGTTAGTCAGTCACATTCGCTGCGGGGCGCTGGAGGCTTGTTTGCCGGTTTGTAGTATTTCCGACAAGGCGCTGGGTAGTAGTCCGGATGTTTGATGAATGCGCCGGCCGGGAGGGCTCCGGGCTGTATCAAGTCGTCACTTTGAAGGATTAAGGCAATATGGCAACTGGCACTGTCAAATGGTTCAACGATTCCAAGGGGTTCGGTTTCATCACGCCCGACGACGGAAGCGAGGACCTGTTCGCGCATTTTTCCGCTATCAACATGAGCGGTTTCAAAACCCTGAAGGAAGGCGAAAAGGTTTCCTTCGACGTCACCCAAGGACCGAAAGGCAAGCAGGCTTCGAACATTCAGCGAGCTGCCTGAGGATTTCCCTGGCGGGGTAAAACCCAAAAGAAAAAGGCCGCTGGAGACGGTGGCCTTTTTCTTTTACGAACGTTCGTGATCGGTGCAGGATCGGCCGGGGTCGGCCGCCCCTGCTGTCGCTCGCCTGCTGTTGCTTACTGTCACCTACTGGTCACCTACTGTCACTCGCCTACTGTCGTGTTGTGCGTCGGCGTCGATCCGTCGGCGTCGGCCGTTTGCCGCAGGCGGATGTGCAATTCGCGCAACTGCTTCTCGTCGACCGCACTCGGCGCGTTGGTGAGCAGGCATTGCGCGCGTTGCGTCTTGGGAAAGGCGATGACATCGCGGATGGATTCCGCGCCCGCCATCATCGTCACCACGCGATCCAGCCCGAAAGCGAGTCCGCCGTGCGGGGGGGCGCCGTATTTGAGCGCATCGAGCAGGAAACCGAATTTCGCCCGTTGTTCTTCGGGGCCGATGTTGAGCGCCTCGAACACTGCTTCCTGCTCTTCGGCGCGATGGATACGGATCGAGCCGCCGCCCACTTCCCAGCCGTTCAGTGCCAGGTCGTAAGCCTGCGCCAGACATTCACCCGGATTGCTCTTCAAAAGCGCGATGTGTTCGTCTTTCGGGCGAGTAAACGGGTGATGGCAAGCCACCCAGCGTTTGTCCTCCTCGTCGTACTCGAACATCGGGAAATCGACGATCCACACCGGACGCCACGCTTCGCCGGTGACGAATCCTTTTTCGTGACCGAGCTTGATGCGCAGTGCGCCGAGGGCGTCATTGACGATTTTCGTTTTGTCCGCGCCAAAGAAGATCAGATCGCCCGAGTGTGCGCCAGTGCGTTCGAGGATCGCGCGTAGCGCCGGTTCATTCAGGTTTTTGACGATGGGCGATTGCAGGCCGGTTTCGTTGGGCTGATTCGCGTCGTTTACCTTGATGTAGGCCAAGCCCTTTGCGCCGTAGACGGCAACGAAACGGCCGTATTCGTCGATTTCGCCGCGCGTGAGGTTCGCGCCGCCCGGTACGCGCAGGGCAGCGACGCGACCGCCGGAATTGGCGGGGCCGGAAAAGACTTTGAAGGCCACATCTTTCACCACGTCGGTGATTTCGGTCAATTCCAGCGTGACGCGCAAATCGGGCTTGTCGGAACCGTAACGGCGCATCGCTTCGCCATAGGCCATGCGCGGGAAGGGATTGGGCAGATCGACGGCGAGCGTTTCCTTGAAAACGAAGCGCACCATTTCTTCCATCAGGGCGGTGATGCCGTCCACGTCGAGGAAAGAGGTTTCGATATCGACCTGCGTGAATTCGGGCTGACGGTCGGCGCGCAAATCCTCGTCACGGAAGCATTTGACGATCTGGTAGTAGCGGTCGAACCCGGCCACCATCAGGAGCTGTTTGAACAACTGCGGCGATTGCGGCAGGGCGAAGAATTGCCCGGCATTGACGCGCGAGGGCACGAGATAGTCGCGCGCGCCTTCGGGGGTGCTCCTGGTGAGCATCGGCGTTTCGATGTCGATGAAGCCGTGTGCGTCGAGAAAGCGGCGGAAGGCCATGGCCGCCTTGTAGCGCAGCATCAGGTTTTTCTGCATCGGCTCGCGGCGCAGGTCGAGGACGCGATGGGTGAGGCGCACCGTCTCGGAGAGATTGTCGTCGTCGAGTTGGAACGCCGGCGGCGCGGAGGGGTTGAGAATCTCGATTTCGTGGCAGAGCACTTCAATTTCGCCCGAAGCAAGGTGCGGATTTTCCGTGCCGGCTGGCCGGCGGCGCACCTTGCCGGAAATCTTCAGGCAGAACTCGTTGCGGATCGCTTCCGCCGTCTTGAACATCTCCGGGCGATCCGGGTCGCATACCACCTGCGCCAGCCCTTCACGGTCGCGCAGGTCGATGAAGATGACACCGCCGTGGTCACGGCGGCGGTGCGTCCAGCCGCAAAGGGTGACGGTTTGATCGAGGTGGGCGGCCGTGACTCGACCGCAATAATGGGTTCGCATGGTAAGTGGCGCCAAAGGCTTATTCGGAAAGGAGGATGGAGGTTTCGGGCTCGCGCGTGGGCGGCGCGACCACGCCCATCGAGATGATGTATTTGAGCGCCTCATCGACGCTCATGTCGAGCTCGATCACGTCGGCCGCGGGCAGCATCAGGAAGAAGCCGGATGTCGGATTGGGGGTGGTGGGCACATAGACACTGACGTATTCGCCTTGCAGATATTGCACCACGTCGCCGCCCGGTGTGCCGGTGAGAAAGGCGATCGTCCACGCGCCCTGGCGCGGGTATTGCACCAGCAGCGCCTTGCGGAAGGCTTGGCCGCTGCTGGAAAAAAGCGTGTCGGAAACCTGCTTGACGCTGGAGTAGATGGATTTCACCACCGGAATGCGCGCCAGCAACGCTTCCCAGCCGCGCACGAGCCGCTGTCCGAGCACGTTGGCGCCGATGACGCCGGTGGCGAACAGGATGAAGACGAACAGCACCACGCCTAGCCCCGGAATGTCGAAGCCGAGCACGGTATGTGGTTGCAGGTGCTCGGGCAGCAGAGGCATCACCCAGCCGTCGAGCGTCCTGATGATCCATGTCAGCACGGTGACGGTGATGGCTAGCGGTATCCAGATCAGCAGGCCGGTGATGAAATATTTTTTCACGCGTGCGACTCGCCGCCGGATTCAGGCCGCAGGTGGCAGGCGCAACCCGCGCCGCAGGGCGCAGATGCCGGCGCCGGGGCGGCGGCTTTTTGCTTCGCGCCTTCGTTTTTGAAGTCGGTGGCGTACCAGCCGCTCCCTTTCAGCTGGAAGCCCGCCGCCGAGATTTGCTTGACGTAGCGTGGCGCGGCGCAGGATGGGCAAACGGTGAGCGGGGCATCGCTCATTTTCTGCAAGTGTTCTTTCTGGAACCCGCAATGCTCGCAGCGGTATTCATAGATAGGCATGATTCTCTCCGGCTGGGGAAGCGCGCAAGTCTAGCGCAAGGCGTGGGCACGCGCAGCTCGAAGAACCGACATGGGGCCGCGGCGTGTCCGTTTCAAGACGCAAGGACGAAAAAGGACAGCCGCGCCGCGATTGCTTCGCCCCAGAACAGTACGCTCAGCCCGGCGAGGGCAAGGAAGGGGCCGAAGGGAATCGGCTTTTCGCGTGTGCTGCGCCGAAACGCGATCAGGGTGCCGCCGATGACGGCCCCGGCGACCGAGGCGAGCACGACGGTCAGCGGCAGCATCTTCCAGCCCAGCCATGCGCCGATGGCCGCCAGCAGCTTGAAATCGCCGTGACCCATGCCTTCCTTGCCGGTGAGGAGCTTGAACAGCCAATACACCGCCCACAGCGCCAGATACCCGGCCATCGCTCCGATGACGGCTTCTGGCAGCGGCGTATAGGTGGCGCAAAGATTCAGCGTCAGCCCGATCCACAGCAGGGGCAGGGTGAGGTCGTCAGGCAGCAGCTGGGTGTCGAAATCGATGAAAGCCAGCGCGACCATCGTCCATACGAAGGCGAGCGCGCCGAGCGTGGCGAGGCTAAAACCGAAGCGATACGCGGCATAGCCGGAGAGCAGCGCCGTCAGCGCTTCCACCATCGGATAGCGGCAGCTGATGGGGGTATGGCAGTGGCGGCAGCGCCCGCGTAGCAGGAGGTAGCTCACGAGCGGCACGTTGTCGAAGGCCGAGATGCTTTGCCCGCAGTGCGGGCAGCGCGAACGCGGCCGGGCGAGATCGAAAGGTTCTTCTTCGGCGGGCGGCTCGCCGCGCAGATTGGCCGCTTCCGCCGCCCAGGCGCGCTCCATCATGACCGGCAGGCGGTGGATGACGACGTTTAGAAAGCTGCCGACGAACAGGCCGAGCAGGGTCGCGAACGGAATGAGGATATGAGGGTCGTTGAGCGGAGAAAGCATCGAATCGTTGGGTCAGACCACCGCGCCGAGTTTGAAGATGGGCAGATACATGGCCACGACCAGACCGCCGATGACGACGCCGAGAAAGACCATGATGAGCGGTTCGAGCAGGGTGGACATGGCGGCAACCGCGTCATCGACCTCACGATCGTAGAAATCCGCGACCTTGCCGAGCATGTTGTCGAGTTGCCCGGCTTCTTCACCGATCGACACCATCTGCACGACCATAGTCGGAAACATACCCGAATTTTGCATCGACATGTTCAAACTCATGCCGGTGCTGACTTCGGACTGGATGGTGCGCGTGGCGAGCACGTACAGATGGTTGCCCGATGCGCCGCCCACCGAATCCAGCGCTTCGACCAGCGGCACTCCGGCGGAAAACATCGTCGAGAGGGTGCGCGCCCAGCGCGCGATGGTCGCCTTGCGCACGATTTCGCCCACCACCGGCAGCTTGAGCACCGTGCGATCGACCGCGATCTGCATGGGGACTGAGCGTTTATAGGCCATGATGATGCCGGCGATGACCCCGGCCAGACTGCCGAAAACGAGCCACCAGTACGACACGAAGAAATCGGATATGCCGATCACCACCAGCGTCGGCCCTGGCAGTTCCGCGCCGAAGCTGGCGAACACATCCTTGAAGGTCGGCACCACCCAGATCATGATGACCGCGACCACGATCACCGATACCGCGATGACCGCCGCCGGGTAGAACAGCGCCGACTTGATCTTGCCTTTGATGGCGAGAATTTTTTCCTTGTAGGTCGCCAGCCGGTCGAGGATGGCATCGAGAATGCCCGCCTGTTCGCCCGCCGCGATGAGATTGCAGAACAGCTTGTCGAAATGCACCGGGAACTTGGCGAATGCCTGCGACAGGCTGGAGCCCATTTCGACCTCGCTTCTGACCTCGTTCAGCAGGCGGCTCAAACCGGGATTGCCCGAGCCTTTGATGCCGATGTCGAACGCCTGCAACAGCGGCACGCCGGAGCGCATCATCGTCGCCAGTTGGCGGGTGAAGATGGAGATGTCTTTGTCCGTGACCTTGTGGCCGCGCGACATCGCCTGTTTTTTGACCTTGCTGACGACCACGCCTTGCCGCCGCAGCGAAACCTTGACCACGGAATCGCTGGCGGCGCGCATTTCGCCGCGCATGGCCTTGCCTGTCTTGTCCTTGCCTTCCCAGGCGTAGAGGTGTTCTTTCGCCGCGCCGTGGGCGCGTCGGGCGGGTTTGGAAACGGTTGCACTTGCTGTCGCCATGAGCGGAATCCCCCGTGGTTCCTTGCCTTATTCGTTGGTTGCGGCCAAAACTTCTTCGAGTGAGGTGACGCCTTGGCGCACCTTGAGCAGGCCGGAGCGCCGCAGATCGCTCACGCCCTCGGCGTCGGCCTGTGCCGCGATGTCCATTGAATTGCCGCCGGTCATGATGATGCGGGCGATTTCCTCGCTGATCGGCATGACCTGATAGATGCCGACCCGTCCCTTGTAGCCGCTGCCCTTGCAGCGGTCGCAACCCACCGGGCCGTAGGGCTGCCAGCTTCCGTCGAGTTCGTCCTCATGGAACCCCGCCTGCAGCAGCGATTCGAGCGGAAGATTCACCGGCTTCTTGCAGGTGCAGAGCCGTCGCGCCAGCCGTTGCGCGGTAATCATGATGACCGAGGAAGCGATGTTGAACGGCGCGACGCCCATGTTCTTGAGGCGTTCCAGCGTGGTCGGCGCATCGTTCGTGTGCAGGGTGGAGAGCACGAGGTGCCCGGTTTGCGCGGCTTTGATCGAAATTTCGGCGGTTTCCAGATCGCGGATTTCACCGACCATGATGACGTCCGGGTCTTGACGCAGGAAGGCGCGCAAGGTCGAGGCGAAGGTCAACCCCGCCTTTTCGTTCATGTTGACCTGATTGATCCCTGGCAGATTGATTTCAGCCGGGTCTTCGGCGGTCGAGATGTTGACTCCGGCTTTGTTGAGGATGTTCAGGCAGGTGTAGAGCGACACTGTTTTGCCCGATCCGGTCGGCCCGGTGACGAGGACCATGCCGTAAGGCCGTTCGATGGCTTCGAGCAGGGATTGTTTCTGATCCGGCTCATAGCCGAGGGCGTCGACGCCGAGCATGGCCGAGCTCGAATCGAGGATGCGCATGACGATTTTTTCGCCGTGCAGCGTCGGCAGCGTGGATACGCGAAAATCGATGGCTTTGCCCTTGGAGAGCACGAGCTTGGTGCGGCCGTCCTGCGGCACGCGCTTCTCGGAGATGTCCAGCCGCGAGATGACCTTGATGCGCGCGGCGATTTTCTCCTTCAGGATCAGCGGCGGCTGGGCGACTTCGTGCAGCACGCCGTCGGTGCGCACCCGGATGCGGTAATACTTTTCATACGGCTCGAAATGGACGTCGGAGGCGCCGTCGTTGATGGCGTCGACCAGCATTTTCTGGATGAATTTGACGATGGGCGCATCGTCGACATCGGTGCCCGCGGCTTCCTCGGTTTCGGTTTCGAGCGCCACGTCCAGCGCGCCCAGCTCGTCCTCCATGCTGAGCTGGCTCAGTGTCTCCTGCGCGGTCGCGCCGAGCTGCTCCGCCATGCGGGCGAGCTTGTCGATCTCCGCGATGACCAGTTCGAGCTGCATCCCGGTCTGGAAACGGATCTCGTCGAACACCCGCATGTTCGATGGATCGGCTACTGCCAGCGTCAGCCGGTTCGGGGTGCTGTGCTGCGAGAGCGCGATGACCTGATGCTTGCGTGCGAGCGTCGAGTCGATCACGCCTTTGGGCAGGAATTCGGCGTTGACCGTGCCGATGTCGAGCAGCGGGTAGCCGAAGGTTTCGGAGGCGAACTGCGCGATGTCGCGGGCATTCAGGATTTTTTTCTGCGTGACCTCATGCAAAAAGGCATTGGTCGTGCCGTCGCCCGCGGTGCATGCGGTCGCGTCCGCTTCGGACAGGAGATTTTTCTGGATGAGGGCGCGGGCAAGCCCGCTCAGGGCGGTCTGAGATGTGAGGGCCATGTTCCGCTCACTCGTTGAGTGGCATCGTTCGGTTTTGTCTTTGTCATACACGCGCCCATCGTGCGCGGATGCCTCGGACACGGTGTTTACCGTAAGCCAAACCTCAGCGGTGCAGCAGGACTTCTATCACGAAGCGGCTACCGATATAGGCCAGCATGGTGGTGATGAATCCCACCATCGTCCAGCGCAGCGCGGTGCGTCCGCGCCAGCCGCGAAAATACCGTCCGGCGAGCAGAACGCCGAACATCAGCCACGAGACAGAGCCGAGCACCGTTTCATGGGTGAGCCGGAACACCTGTCCGTAGCGGATTTCCGTGAAAATGATGCCGGTGGCGAGCGCCAGCGTGAGCAGTACGAAAGCGATGCCGATCAAGCGAAACAGCAGCGCTTCCATGGTCAGTAGCGGCGGCAGGTTCGCCAGCGCGCGGGAGAAACGGGCGCGATGCAGTTGCCATGTCGCCAGCGCCATCAGCAGCGCATGCAAGGCGGCGAGCATGACGAGGCTGTTGGCAAGCATGGTGGTGACGAAATGGATGCGGAACACCGGTGAGGCGACGTTGATATCCGAGAGCACATGATTGCCGGGGACGAACGCCGTCAACAGGCACGCCAGCGCGCCGACCGGCAGCACGATGGCGCGCAACCCGCCGAGGCGGGCGTAGAGCGTCTCCACCCAGTAAAAGCAGATGGCCAGCCAGACGATGAGCGAGAGCGCGGTGGAGAAGCCGAAGCGCATCTCGCCGCTGGAAAAAATCGCGGAATGGAGCGCCAGCCCGTGCGCGCACAGGGCGAGGAACAGCACCAGCCGCTCGTTGTTTGCCATGCCGATGGCGGCGGCGCCCTGCCCGGCGGGTTGGGCGCGCCAGTAGTAAAGCCAGAGTCCGGCATAAAGCGAAGCGGGAAAGAGATGAAGTAGAATCGACCACATATAGCATTCCAGTTTACCCTAATCCCCCGGATCGAACAGCCGTCCGCACGCGGACGGATGGAGTCAGACATGCTCGACAATCTTACCCAACGGCTTTCGAAAGTCGTCAAAACCCTGCGTGGGCAGGCTCGTCTCAGCGAGGACAACATTCAGGAATCCATGCGCGAGGTGCGCATGGCGCTGCTCGAAGCCGACGTTGCCCTGCCAGTGGTCAAGGACTTCATCGCGCGGGTGAGGGAAAAGGCGCTCGGTCAGGAGGTGATCGGTTCGCTCACGCCGGGGCAGGCGCTGGTTGGCGTGGTGCACGACGAACTGCGTGCCCTCATGGGCGGCGCGCACGAAGGGTTGAATCTCGCCGCGCAGCCGCCCGTCGTGGTGCTGATGGCCGGTTTGCAGGGGGCGGGCAAGACCACCACCACCGGCAAGCTCGCGCGCCTGCTGCGCGAAGCGCAAAAGAAAAAGGTGCTGGTCGTCTCCACCGATATTTATCGCCCGGCGGCCATCGAACAGCTCAAAACCGTGGCGGCACAGGCCGGGGTGGACTTTTTCCCATCCGAGACAAGCTCTCGCCCGGTCGACATTGCGCTCGCCGCGCTTGATTTCGCGCGCAAGCATCACCACGAGGTGCTCATCGTCGATACGGCGGGGCGGCTTGCCATCGATACGGTGATGATGGAAGAAATCCGTGCCCTGCACGCGGCGGTGGCGCCCATCGAAACCTTGTTCGTGGTCGATGCCATGCTCGGTCAGGATGCTGTGAACACCGCGCGCGCCTTCAACGAGGCGCTGCCGCTCACCGGCATCGTGCTCACCAAGCTCGACGGCGATGCACGCGGCGGCGCGGCGCTCTCGGTGCGTCACGTCACCGGCAAGCCGCTGAAATTTGCCGGGGTCGGTGAAAAACTCGACGGGTTGGAGCCTTTCCACCCCGATCGCATGGCCAGCCGCATCCTTGGCATGGGCGATATCCTCGGCTTGGTCGAGGACGCGCGCCGCCGCGTCGACGAGGAACAGGCGATCGAATTCGCGCAAAAGCTCAAGAGCGGCAAAGGGTTCGATTTGAACGATTTCAAGGCCCAGATCGGGCAAATGCGCAAAATGGGTGGCATTGCGTCCATGATCGAAAAACTGCCCGGACAAATTGGACAAGCCGCCAGCAAATTGCAGGGCGGCGTCGAAGAAAAGGCCATTGGCCGTGTCGTGGGCATCATCGACGCCATGACGCCGCTGGAGCGCGCCAACCCCGGTATCATCAAGGCCAGCCGCAAACGTCGCGTCGCGGCCGGGGCGGGGGTGACGGTTCAGGATGTCAATCGCCTGCTCAACCAGTTCGAGCAGACACAAAAAATGATGAAACAGTTCGCCCGTGGCGGCATGGGCAAGATGATGCGCGCCATGAAAGGTATGATGGGCGGCATTCCCGGTTTGCGCTGAAGGCCCATTTTTTCATACCATGCGACGCATTTTCATCGCCCTGTGGCGCGCCCTGCGAAGTCTGACGCAGCCCGGCATCTTCGTTCATCTGTTGTGGCCCGGCGTGGTGTCGGCGCTGTTGTGGGTCATGGTGGCGTGGCTGACGGGTGGGGCGCTCATCGAGGCCGGGATGAATTTTTTCCGACAGTTGTGGGGCATCGGGGCAATCATCACCAATTCGGAATGGGCGGCGGCCAGCGCGCTTTTCCTCGTCAAGTTCGTGGTCGTCCTCGGTTACATACCGTTTTTTTACGTGACCACGACGATACTCGTGGGCGTGGTGGCGCTGCCGCTTTTGCTGGAGCGTGTCGCCAGGCGCGACTACGCCAGTCTGGCGCAGCGGCACGGCGGCTCGAACCTGGGCAGCATCACCAACACACTCAAGGCATCCCTGTGGTATGTGCTCATGCTGCTCGTCTCCTTGCCGTTCTGGGCGATTCCCGGCGTGGCGCTGGTCGCGCCCGTGCTCGCCACCGGCTGGCTCAACCAGCGCATCTTTGGCTACGACGCCCTGATGAATCACGCCAATGGCGAGGAGCTGGCCCGCCTGCGCGAAAAACGGCGTCCGCAAATGCTGCTGCTCGGTGGTTTCATGGCGTTGTTTGCCTACGTGCCGATCGTCAACGTCATTGCGCCCGCTTTTGCGGGCCTTGCCTTCGTCCATTTCCTGCTCGATGTCTTGCAGAGCGAGCGTGGCGCCGCACGACTGCCTGAAATATGATATACGGTTAAAGCCGCTCGGATGCGGCGATATTGCGGTATGACGATATTGCAATATCGCGATACTGCGATACCACGATCTCGCGGCCGTTTCATTTCGCCGGAAAGAGGGGGCGCATGGCTATCGGAAAATGGGGGTCGAGAGGGCGGGCGGGCCTTGCGTGCGCGCTCGCCGCCTGGGGCGTCTCCGGCGGCATCCCGGCGCGAGCCGATGTCATTGGCGATTTTGCCGCTTCGGAAGAAATCGCCCACGAGACGCAGGCCGGCAAGCGCGCGGCCGAACGCGGTGACTACGCCGTCGCGCTCCAGCACTACCGTCGCGCGCTGGCCGAGCATGGCCGTCTGCCCGGCGCGCCGCCGCTGGATGCCGCCCGTTATCGCAACCAGATTGGCATCGTCTACCTGCGCATGGGGCGCAACCGCGAGGCTCTGGAAATGTTGACCCGGGCGGCGGAGAGCGCCGAAGAAACGGAGGGTAGCAATAGCCCCGTCAGCGCCGCGATTTACGGCAACCTTGGCATCGCATCGGACAAGCTGGGCGAATACGAGCAGGCGCTGCGCTGGTATGGCAAGGCGTTGCCGGTGCGGGAAAAGGAAAACAGCGCCGAAACGGCCGAAACGTATCACGGCATCGCCAGAGAGCATGCCGCGCTGGGCCATCACCGGGAGGCGGTGCAATGGTATGAAAAAGCCCTGTCGATCCAGGCAAAAGTCCTGGGCGACGATCACCTCGCCATCGCCAGTACCCGTCACGCCGCTGCCGTGGCGTATGCTCATCTGGGCGATTACCGCAAAGCCCTGGAATACCTGCACGCGGCGGCGGCGACTTTCGGCAAAGCGGGCCACGGCAGCCCTTCTGGCCTCGCCAGCACCTACCGCAACATCGCCTGGGTGTATTTCAAACAGAAGGACTACGCCAAGGCGGAGGAGTGGAAGCAGAAGGCGGCAGCCGTCGGCGGCTGAAGCTCACACCCTGTCTGTCACCCTGCCCGGCGCAAGCTCGCGGTCTCCACGCTCATGGACACCGGCTTGCTCAACAGTTCGATGAGCACCATGGCGCGCTGCTCGCCGTCGGTCATCTGATAGATGCCTTCGATGCCGTTGAATGCCCCGCCGGTGAGGCGGACGGTTTCGCCCTGACTAAACAGCCGTTCGGGCGCGTCATGCAGCGTTTGTTCGTGGGATTTCAGCAATTCGATCAGGCCGTCGTCCGCCTGCGCGGGGCGGTTGCCGAAGCTCACGAGGCGGCTGACGCCGATGGTGGAACGGATCGGCGCCCAACTTCTGAACGTGGAATCCAGGCTCAGGCGGATGAACAGATAGCGCGGGAAAAGGGGCGCTTCGATCACAGTGAGCTTGCGTTTGCGGATTTTCTCCGTGGGCAGGAGCGGCAGGTAGCATTCGTAGCTTTGCCGTTCGAGATTTTCCAGCGCGCACTTTTCCTGTCGGGGCTTGGTGTGGATGAGATACCAGTGCATCGTCGCCTTCTGCGGGACTTGTATCGATTGCGGGGATTGTAGCCGTGCGCTGTTTGCGTGGCAATGACGCATGGAAATCTGTCATGCATCGCTCAGTAGACTCAGGACTCAGTAGAGGAAGCGTCCCCGCAATGTGTCCAGCCCCAGTTGCGCGACGATGGACTCGGCGCATGCGCGGGCGTGGGCGCTGCCGGGGGCATCCTTTGTGCGGCGGGCGACGATGAGTTCGTTCTTGAGCGAATGTTCCCAACCCACGAGTTCGGTGACGGTGACCTGATAACCATGTGCCTGCAACAGCAGGCAGCGCAGGACGTTGGTGACGTGCGCGCCGAATTCGCGGGTGTGGAGCGGGTGACGCCAGAGCTCGGCCAGCGGCGTGCGCGCCAGCGCTTCAGCCTTGCTGTGGCGCAACGCGGCGGCGAGCTCGGCCTGACAGCAGGGGACGAGGACGATGGCGGCGGCTTCGCGGGCGAGCGCGAAACGGATGGCGTCGTCGGTGGCGGTGTCGCAGGCGTGCAGCGCGGTGACGATGTCTACGCGGGCGGGGAGTTCGCTCGCCGCGGCGGCTTCGGCGACGGTGAGATCGTGAAAGCGCATGCGGCGAAAGCCGAGCTTGTCCGCGAGGCGGCGCGAGGATTGTACAAGTTCGGCGCGCTGTTCGATGCTGAACACCCGGCCCGTGTCCCGGGTTTTCAGGAATTCGTCGTAGAGGATGAAGCCCAGATAGGATTTGCCTGCGCCGTGATCGACGAGCACGGGGTCGCTCGTCGCGGCGAAGGCCGCGTTCAGCAGTGGCGCGATGAACTGGCAAAGGTGCTGAACCTGTTTCAGCTTGCGATGGCTGTCCTGATTGAGTTTGCCGTCGCGAGTGAGGATGTGCAGCCGCTTGAGTAGTTCAATGGATTGGCTGGACTGAGATTGGCCAAGCTGAGATTGGTCGGACTGAATGTCGGCCGAGGGCGGGAGATTTGACATGATTGGATATATTATATCATATAGCCATAATAGGTGTATGTATTTATATTAGCATAATCATCAATAGTAAAAACACTAATCAATATGTCGAATTGCCACAATACAATGTAAAAAAGTAGGTGCCGGTATTCATGTGGCGCTTTTACGAAGGAGAGTTGATTATAATACTCTTACTCGTGTTTTTGTTCGCACTGCGGTACAGGTTCGATGTGTATAGGAGGCGATCTATTATGAGGGTGCCGACCAGAAGCGAATTAAATCATTGCCGTCATGGCGTATCAGGCAGGTCCTGTGAATTTTAAATGGAAACTCTCCTCAATTATAGGCGCGACCCTGGTTATTGGCCTGGTCGTGGGGGGAGGTGAGCTCTGTCGCGTGATGTCCAAAAAAGCGCAGTTTGAAGCAATGCATATCGATCAACTTGCGTCGATTCGCGGGCTTCAATCGATATTGATTTATGTCAACAATATGGCGTTGCATTTTAATGAAATAGAATCTGTCAAATTGTCATCGACGGATGATAAAGAGATTAAGAATCTGAAATGGGCTCAAGATGAGCTGCAAGACGATTTGAATTCTGCGGATCAACAGATACAGCTATTTGAGCCTCGGGGGGACGAACAATCCCGGCAAATGTGGACGGATTTCGTGCAGCTTTGGACGGAATGGCGTGCTTATGACGAGGATTTTTCCGTTCTCTTGAATGCATTGCTGGCGCATCCCTCCCCAAAGGCCATTGACGAGTTTTATCGCTATGCCGCGCAGCGCAATGGGGAACGCCGGGAACTGACGGCCAGACTTGTCTACAGCCTTCGCGATCTGGTCGACACCGGTTTTGCGCAGGCCGAGGCAAACCTTCAGAGCGCCTCACGGGAGACGCGCATCGCCAGTACCATTGCGGTGGTCATCGTTCTGCTGGCGCTGTCGATGCTGGCCGCCTTCGTTTTGTCCGCCAGATCCGCACCGGCTACGGCAACGGTCGGGAAAGCGCGTGACTTACTGGCGAAAATCGCCAACACACATGAATTCAGCGAGCAAAGCCGCGCGGAGATCGCCCGTGCGGTCGCTTCTTTCGATGCCACGATTGGCGAACTGCACAATTCGCTCGCCCTCATCGAAACAAGGACGCGGGAAATAGATAGCGGCGTGGAGGCGCTGGCGGGCGACATCCGGCAGTTGGCGACGGATCAGATCAACTTGTTTACGTTCAATGCCGCCATCGAGTCGGCGCGCGCGCAGCGGTCGGAGGAAAGTGGCTTCGGCGCCGTCGCCGACGAACTGTGCGTGCTGGCTGAAGGCGCCTCGCAATTCACCGGCAATATTCATAACATGGCGACGAAGATACAGGTTTTGGCCAAGGAGGCGATTGTCGAGCTGGAGCGGACGGCCAGGCAGATCGAGGCGGCCGGGCGCGTCGCAACGGAGGTTGGCAGCGAGAAGGATCCGTCCGGGTCGGAAGGCGATAGCAACAAGATCGCCCGTTCGATCACGGCGATAGCCGAAGCCTTGAAGGTCGATCCGGTGCGGGTCGTGGGCGGTATCGTCCAGTTGCAGGCCACGCAGTCGTTCTCAGAAGCCTTGCAGGAAGAAAAGGAGGCGGAGGCCGATGCGCCTGCGCTTGGCGGGAAACAGGACATGGGCGTCGCCGGTTGATGCTGCTGTGCAGCATTTTTCCGACTGACTGGTTGTATGCGATGCCTGCCCATCCGTGCAATGGCGTGCCGCAATGATTTGTGCGTTGCAATATGCATCGGCGGGCAGCGGGCGAGCGCGGCGGGAAATCGGTATTAATTCACGGTATATCGTTGTTTTTGTGTATATTTTACGCGAAATAGGCATGTTGCTGTGCAGCAACGCTAGGCCGCAGTCGTGACGTTTTAAGCTTGACTTAGACTTCCCTGTGCGGACAATTGCGCTTTGTGCGTTGCACAAAATGCGTGCTACAAAAAGTGCGCACTATAAGCTGTCAATATTGTAGGAGTACGTGGTAATGAACACCCAGACTCACGGGATTCGACAAGGCGCTCATCTGGACTCGCTCCTGATCCAGCGAGCGATCATCATCAAGAAGGCGCAGGAAAACGTCCGTGCCTCGCATCAAAGGATGCGCCGCCGCCTCGGCTCCCGCTGAATACTTGAATCGGAAACCGGCCTCGCGCCGGTTTTCTTTTTTTACTGCCCGCGCAAGAAGAAGTTGTCGAGCTCTTTCAGGCTGAACTGCGTCCACGTCGGGCGGCCGTGATTGCACTGATCGGCGCGTTCGGTCGCTTCCATGTCGCGCAAAAGGGCGTTCATCTCCGGCACGGTCAGTTGCCGGTGGGCGCGCACCGCGCCGTGGCAGGCCATCGTCGCGAGCAGTTCGTTGCGCCGCTGCGTGATGATTTCCGAAGCGGGGTATTCGCCCAGTTCCGCCAGCAGTTCGTGCATGAGCTCCGCGATCGACACGTTGGCGAGCAACGCCGGGACGCTGCGCACCGCCAGCTCCTTCGGGCCGGCGCTGGAGAGCTCGAAGCCCATGCGCAGCAGGATTTCCGCACAGGATTGCGCCGTCGCCATTTCCGCGCTGCTGGCTTCGATCACGGCCGGAATCAGCAGACGTTGGATCGCAGGCGTGCCATCGAGTACGACTTTGAGCTGCTCGTACAAAATGCGCTCGTGCGCGGCGTGCATGTCCACCAGCACGAGGCCGCGCGCGTTCTGCGCCAGGATGTAGATGCCGTGCAGCTGGGCCAGCGCGAAGCCGAGCGGCGGACCGCTCGTATCGTTGGCGCTCGCGCCGGGCGCTGGTTCCGTTTTCAGCCACGGCGGGATTTTTTTTGCCGCGACGGGGAAAGCGACGGAGGGCGCGATGACCGGGCGGGCGGTGGCGGCGAAGTCGAGATACGACTGGCTGGCCGCATCCATCGCCACCTGGCCTGGCCGCGCCGGCTCCTGCCGGTAGGGGGGATAGTGCTCGGTGCGGCGCGCGGGCGACGCTTCAGCGGCATCGGGCGCGCTCGTCGGCGATGGCGTGGCGGCGGGGCCGGAGAGGCGTCCGCCGAATTCGGCCAGCGTGCGGTTCAGGGCGTGGAATACGAACTGGTGCACGCCATGCGGGTCACGGAAACGCACTTCGATCTTGGCCGGATGCACGTTGACGTCGACGGTGGCCGGGTTGATTTCGAGGAATAGCACGTAGGCCGGGTAGCGCGCGCCGTGCAGGATGTCGGCGTAAGCCTGCGTGATGGCGTGCGTGATGAGTTTGTCGCGCACCGGCCGGCCGTTGACGAAGAAGTATTGCGCATCGCGCTGGTTGCGCGCCTGCGCGGGCAGGCTGGTGTAGCCGGTGAGACGCAACGCGCCCTCGGCGCGAATCTCGCGGGCGTTGCCGAGGAAATCGCTCCCCATCAGCGTGCCGATGCGCGTGCGCGCATCCCCGGCGGGCAGGCGATGCACGACACGCCCGTTGTGGGCGAACTGCATGGCGATGTCCGGGCGGGCAAGCGCCACGCGGCGGAAAACCTCTTCACAATGGGCGTATTCGGTGCCGCCGGTCTTGAGGAATTTGCGCCGCGCCGGGGTGTTGAAATAAAGGTTGGCGACATCGACCACGGTGCCGCTGTTGAGGGCCGCCGGCTGTAGCTCCTTTTCCTCGCCAGCGATGCGCCAGGCGTGATCGGCATCCGCCGTGCGGCTGGTCAGCGTCAGGCGCGACACGGCGGCGATGGCCGCCAGCGCCTCGCCGCGAAAGCCCATCGTGCCGACGCGCTCCAAATCTTCGAGGCTGCCGATTTTGCTGGTGGCGTGGCGCTCCAGCGCCAACGCCAGTTCGTCGCGCGCGATGCCGCCGCCATCGTCCGCAACGCGGATGCGGCGCACGCCGCCATCTTCCAGTTGCACATCGATGCTGTGCGCGCCTGCATCGAGCGCGTTTTCCAGCACTTCTTTCAAGACGGAGGCGGGGCGTTCCACCACTTCGCCCGCGGCGATCTGGTTGATGAGGAGTTCAGGCAGGTGGTGAATGGCGCTCATGGCATGAAAAAGTCGGTTACATGACTTCGGCGGCGTGATCGGCCAGACGTGAGCGTTCGCCGCGTTGCAGGGTGATGTGGCCCGAATGCGCCCAGCCCTTGAAGCGGTCGACCACGAAGGACAGGCCCGATGAGCCTTCGGTGAGATAAGGGGTGTCGATCTGTGCGATGTTGCCGAGGCAGACGACCTTGGTTCCCGGCCCCGCGCGGGTGATGAGTGTTTTCATCTGTTTGGGCGTCAGGTTCTGCGCTTCGTCGATGATGAGATATTTCTGGATGAAAGTGCGCCCGCGCATGAAATTGAGGCTCTTGATCTTGATGCGGCTGCGCACGAGATCGACCGCCGCCGCGCGTCCCCACTGGCCGCCTTCGCCGACGCTGCCGTTGAGCACATCGAGGTTGTCTTCGAGCGCGCCCATCCACGGGGCCATCTTTTCTTCTTCGGAACCGGGCAGAAAGCCGATGTCCTCGCCCACCGGCACGGTGACGCGGGTCATGATGATCTCGGTGTAGCGCCGCGTCTCCAGGACTTGTGTGAGTCCGGCGGCCAGCGTCAGCAAGGTCTTGCCGGTGCCCGCCTGTCCGAGCAGGGTGACGAAGTCGATGTCCGGGTTCATCAACAGATTGAGGGCGAAATTCTGTTCGCGGTTGCGCGCCATGATCCCCCAGACGTTGTTCTTGTTGTGGCGGTAGTCGATCAGGGTTTCCAGTACGGCGGTGCGCCCGGATTGTTCGCGCACCCACGCCTCGAAGGGGCGTTCGCCTTCCTGCCAGACGAATTCGTTCAGCAGCAGGCGGCTCGCCAGCGGGCCGGTGACGCGATAGGTGGTGCGGCCTTCGTTTTTCCACGACTCCATGCCGGCGGCGTGGACGTCCCAGAAATCGGCGGGCAGATCGGTCGATCCGGCGTAGAGCAGGTCGCTGTCTTCCAGCACCTTGTCGTTGAAATAATCTTGCGCCGCCAGCTTCAGCGCACGGGCCTTGATGCGCATGTTGATGTCTTTGGAGACGAGGATGACGGGCCGCCCCGGCTCGCGGTGGGCAAGGAACATCAACACCGAAAGGATTTGGTTGTCGCTCTTGGCCGTGGGCAGGCCCGGTGGCAGCGGCATGTCGATCGCCTCGGTTTGCAGGAACAGCCGCCCGCTTGCCAGTCCGTGCGAAGGCGCATCCAGCGCGATGCCGGATTCGATGCCATCGGGCACGGCGGAGACGATCTCATCCAGCGTGCGGCTGGCCTGCCGCGCGTTGCGAGCCACTTCCGACAAGCCTTTTTTGTTGTTGTCGAGCTCTTCCAGCGTCATGATCGGGATGTAGACGTCGTGTTCCTCGAAACGGAACAGGCTCGTGGGATCGTGCATGAGCACGTTGGTATCGAGCACGAACAGCTTGGTCATGGACGCCGGCGTTTTCTTGGTCTTGCGGGTGACGGGCATTGAGGTGGGATCTCCTGATCTGGGACGGGTCGTGGCGTGGATTCAGGTTTCACGCACGGCGGCGAGTACTGCGAGGACGTGGCCGGGCACCTTGACGGCACGCCATTCGCGCACGAGCCTGCCGTCCGCGTCGAATAAAAAAGTGCTGCGCACGAGGCCGCGCACTTGCTTGCCATAGCGGTTTCTGGACTCGATGAGATCGAAGGCGGCGCAGGCTTTTTCGTCGACATCCGCGAGTAGATCGAAAGGCAGCATGTGCCTGGCTTTGAAGCCTTCGTGCGATTTGACGCTGTCGCGCGAGATGCCAAGGATCAACGCGCCGGCCGCGGCGAATTCGTCCGCATGCGCGGCGAAATCCGTCGCTTCGTTGGTGCAGCCGGAGGTGTTGTCTTTCGGGTAGAAATACAGGACGAGCTTTTTGCCGCGCAGATCGGTGAGCTGCACGTTTTTGCCGCCCGTGGCGGGCAAGGCGAGGTCGGGCAGGGCGGTGACGGGCATCGAACGCCTCCGGGGCGCGGTTGAAGAAGCCGAGAGTAGAACACGAAAGTGGGAGAGGGCAATCTCCTTGCCGCCTGAAGGCATCGTAAATTGATCCACGCCCGGCGGCAGACTATGATAGGCGCCTTTCGCCGTCCGCTTGGGCGGCGCGTCGCACAGGAGCAACGGACATGGAAGTGGCAACGCAAGCGAAAACGGCATCGGCGCTCGATCTCCCCACGCAGGAGGGTGAAGCGGCCGCCGAATCGACGCATCGCCCGGTGTTCAAATCCGATAAGCTGGCCGATGTCTGTTACGACATTCGCGGCCCGGTGCTCACCCGCTCCAAGCAGATGGAAGACGAGGGGCACAAGATCATCAAGCTCAACATCGGCAATCTGGCGACCTTCGGGTTCGACGCGCCCGAGGAAATCCAGCGCGACATGATCCGCAATCTGCCGTATTCCTCGGGATATTCCGATTCCAAAGGGATTTTTCCCGCGCGCAAGGCGGTGATGCATTACACGCAGCAAAAAGGCATCAAGGGCGTCGATGTCGAGGATATCTATATCGGCAACGGCGTCTCCGAACTCATCGCCATGGCAATGAACGCGCTGCTCAACGTGGGCGATGAAGTGCTGGTGCCCGCGCCGGACTACCCGTTGTGGACGGCGGCGGTGTCGCTCTCCGGCGGGCGTCCCGTGCATTATCTGTGCGACGAGGGGGCGGGCTGGCTGCCCGATCTGGCCGACATGCGCGCCAAGATCACGCCCAATACGCGCGCCATCGTCATCATCAATCCCAACAACCCGACCGGGGCGATCTATCCCGACGAGGTGTTGAAGGAAATCGTTGCCATTGCGCGCGCGCACGACCTCATCCTTTATGCCGACGAGGTGTACGACAAGGTGCTCTACGAAGGGGCGACGCATACGTCGCTTGCGGCGCTCTCCGAGGAGGTACTCACCATCGTCTTGAACGGCCTGTCGAAAAACTACCGCGCCTGCGGCTATCGCGCGGGCTGGATGGTCGTGTGCGGCGACAAGCGCCATGCGAAGGACTACATCGAAGGGCTGGACATGCTGGCTTCGATGCGTCTGTGCGCCAACGTGCCGGGGCAATACGCAATCCAGACCGCGCTCGGCGGCTACCAGAGCATCGACGATCTGGTGTGCGAGGGCGGGCGGCTGCGGCATCAGCGTGATCTGGCCTATGAACTGTTCTCCGCGATTCCGGGCGTATCCTGCGTGAAGCCGCAGGCGGCGCTCTATATGTTTCCGAAGCTCGACCCGAAGATGTACCCGATTGCGGACGATCAGGCGTTCGTCGCGCAACTGCTGGAAGCCGAAAAGGTGCTGCTGGTGCAGGGCACAGGCTTCAACTGGCCGCATACGGATCACTTCCGCGTCGTTTTCCTGCCCTACGAGGAGGATCTGCGCGAAGCCGTCGCCCGCATCGCGCGCTTCCTCGACCAATACCGCGCGCACCATGCCGCCTGAGTCACGCACTTCAATCGATCACCCATTCATACAAGGACAACGGATCACACATGAAACCGATCAACGTGGGTTTGCTGGGCATCGGCACCGTCGGCGGCGGCACTTTCACTGTTCTCAAACGCAATGCGGACGAAATCGCCCGTCGCGCCGGGCGCGAGATTCGCATCACCACGGTGGCGGACAAAAATCTCGATCTGGCGCGCCAGGTCACGGGCGGTAGCGTCAAGCTCACCGACGACGCTTTTGCCGTGGCGCGCGACCCGGAAATCGACATCATCATCGAGCTGATCGGCGGCTATACGGTGGCGAAAGATCTGGTGCTGGCGGCGATTGAAAACGGCAAACATATCGTGACCGCCAACAAGGCGCTTCTGGCCGTACATGGCAACGAAATTTTCGCGGCGGCGAGCGCGCGCGGCGTGATGGTGGCTTTCGAGGCCGCCGTCGCCGGTGGCATCCCCATCATCAAGGCGCTGCGCGAAGGCTTGTCCGCCAACCGCATCCAGTGGGTAGCGGGCATCATCAACGGCACCACCAACTTCATCCTCTCGGAGATGCGCGACAAGGGGCTGGCGTTCGCCGAAGTGCTGAAGGAAGCGCAACGCCTCGGTTACGCCGAAGCCGATCCCACCTTCGATATCGAGGGCGTGGATGCCGCGCACAAGGCGACGATCATGAGTGCCATCGCCTTCGGCATTCCGATGCAATTCGATAAGGCCCACATCGAGGGCATCACCCGGCTCGAATCCATCGACATCGCCTACGCCGAAAAACTCGGCTATCGCATCAAGCTCCTCGGCCTCGTGCGCCGCCGCGAAAACGGTGTCGAGCTGCGCGTGCATCCCACCTTGATTCCCGCCAAAAAACTGCTCGCCAACGTCGAAGGCGCGATGAACGCCGTGGTCGTGCAAGGCGATGCTGTTGGCACCACGCTTTATTACGGCAAGGGCGCGGGCGCGGAACCCACCGCCAGCGCAGTGATTGCCGATCTCGTCGACATCACGCGCCTGCACACCGCCGACCCCGAACACCGCGTGCCGCACCTCGCCTTCCAGCCCGATCAGGTGCGCAACGTGCCGGTGCTGCCCATCGAAGAGACGATCACCTCCTACTACTTGCGCCTCAAAGTCAGCGACAAGTCCGGCGTGCTCGCCGACATTACCCGCATCTTCGCCGACAGCGGCATCTCCATCGGCGCGCTCATTCAGAAAGAAGCCGAAGAAGGCGAAGCGCAAACCGACATCATCTTCCTCACCCACGCCACCATCGAGAAGAACGCCAACGCCGCCATTGCACGCATCGAGGCGCTGGATTCGGTGCAGGGCAAAGTGACGCGGCTGAGGCTGGAGACGCTGTGAAATGTTCGCTCCGCCCCGCCCGGCCCGGTTTGGGCCGGGCGCCGCCTTGCCTCAAAAGGCCAAAATTTTCTATCCCCAGACGGAACCGATAATCTGATTCAAGGTTTCATATTCCGCCGCGCCCAGCCCTACCGCTCCGACAGGTGGCTGTGGCAGGTTCGCCATGGCGTCGACCAGTGTCTGCACATCGGTGCCTGACAAAGTTGCGCCGTTACCATCCTCGAACTGCTCCAACCGGTAGGCCGTGTTGGAATACCAGTTGTTGATCGTGAGCTTGTCGCCGGAACCGACGATGCTGACCTCCAGGTGATTGCCCGATTTCATGAACCATATCTGATCGGCGGCAATGCCTTCCGCAAAGCTCAGGAGATCTGAATTGTCGCCGCTCGTATCGTAATCGACGATCACATCCTGGCCGTCACCACGCCCGAACAAGTAGGTATCGTTTCCGCTTCCTCCTTCCAGACGATCGTTTCCGGCGCCCCCGGCGAGGGTATCGTTGCCCGCTTCCCCGTAAAGGGTGTCGTTGCCGGGACCGCCCTCCAGCGTATCGTCACCATTGCCGCCATACAGCGTGTCGTTACCCTCGCCGCCGTACAGCGTATCGTTGCCGTCAGCAGCCCGAACCGTATCGTTGCCGGCCTCGCCGTACACCGTCGTGGCCGCGCCGCCCGTCAGGGTCACGCTGTCGGCACTGGCCGACAGGTGCAGCGGAGAGTGGGCATACAGTTCAGGGACGGTCAGCGTTACGCCGTCCGAGAACTCGAAACGATCGATCTGGTACGCCGCGCCGCTGAAATGATTCTTCACCGTGAGCGTGTCGGTCTCGCCGTAGGCGATCACCAGGTCATTGCCGCTCTTGGAGAGCTGCCGAAGCTGATTGGAGGCAACCTCCTCGAAGCGCACCGTGTCGATCCCGGCCGCATCGTTGTTCGTGATGGTGTCCTGCCCCGCGCCGACGCGCAGCAAATAGAGGTCGTCGCCTGCGCCGCCATCCAGGGCATCGTTGCCCAGGCCGCCGTCGAGCGTATCGTTCCCCGCGCCGCCCAGGAGGCTGTCATTGCCGTCGCCGCCCAGGAGCGTGTCGTCGCCTGCTTCCCCGTTCAACGTGTCGTTGCCGAGACCGCCCTCCAGTGTATCGTCACCGTTGCCGCCATACAGCGAGTCGTTACCCTCGCCGCCGTATACCGTATCGTTGCCGTCAGCGGCCCGGATCGTGTCGTTACCGGCCTCGCCGTACACCGTCTCAGCCGCCCCCGTCAGGGTCACGCTGTCGGCACTGGCCGACAGGTACAGCGGATAGAGGGCATACAGTTCGGGCACGGTCAGCGTCACGCCGTCCGAGAACTCGAAACGGTCGATCTGGTACGCCGCGCTGCTGAAATGATTCTTCACTGTGAGCGTGTCGGTCTCGCCGTAGGCGATCACCAGGTCATTGCCGCTCTTGGCGAGCTGCCGAAGCTGATTGGAGGCGACCTCCTCGAAGCGTACCGTGTCGATCCCGGCCGCATCGTTGTTCGTGATGGTGTCCTGCCCCGCGCCGACGCGCAGCAAATAGAGGTCATCGCCCGCACCGCCATCCAGGGTATCGTTGCCCAGGCCGCCGTTGAGCGTGTCATTCCCCGCGCCGCCCAGGAGGCTGTCGTTGCCGTCGCCGCCCAGGAGCGTGTCGTCGTCCGCATCCCCGTTCAGCGTATCGTTGCCATCACCGCCGACCAGCCGATCCGCACCGTTGCCGCCATACAGAACGTCGTTGCCCGCTTCCCCGAAAAGTGTGTCGTTGCCATTCTCGCCATACAGCGAATCATTACCTTCACCGCCATACAGCGTATCGTTGCCGTCACCAGCCCGGATCGTGTCGTTGCCAGCCTCGCCGTACACCGTCTCAGCCGCCCCCGTCAGGGTCACGCTGTCGGCACTGGCTGACAGGTACAGCGGATAGAGGGCATACAGCTCGGGCACGGTCAGCGTTACGCCGTCCGAGAACTCGAAACGGTCGATCTGGTACGCCGCGCTGCTGAAATGATTCTTCACCGTGAGCGTGTCGGTCTCGCCGTAGGCGATCACCAGGTCATTGCCGCTCTTGGAGAGCTGCCGAAGCTGATTGGAGGCAACCTCCTCGAAGCGCACCGTG
>JAIRXQ010000053.1 GCA_031268195.1 Azoarcus sp.
GCAAGGTCTTGTATGACGCCGCATCCAGCCCGAGCTCGCCATCATAGAACCCGATGTCCTGCCCCACCGAAATCAGCACCGCCCCGCACGATACGCGGCAGCCCTCCACCGCCTTCAACACGCCATCGAGGCTGTCGGGCGGGTTCATCGCCCCTTCGAGGATGCGATGCGTACCTTTGCATTTCGGGCAGCTCACGATGTCGCCCACACACGCCACCGGCTTGCCGCAGTACGTCATACGGCCCTCCCCGCGCGCGCTCGTCACATAGCCGCCGTGACTCGTGCGGTCGCCCAATACGATGTATCTCCGTCTCGTCATTGCATCACTCCTTTATGAACCGCCCAGCGCCTCACCACGGCAACTTGGGCGTCTTCAGCTCGGGTACCTTCAACTCGGGCATTTTCAGTTCCGGCATTTTGATTTCCGGCACTTTGATGTCCGGTGCTTCGGGCAACTTCAATTTTGTTTCCGACGGTTTCGCCTCGGACGCACGCGCTTCCACCGCCTTCGCTTCCTCGCCCGGTTTGGGTTCTTCGAGCAGATACAGCACGCGGAAACCCGCCGTGTCGCTCTTGTAATCGGGCGCATGAACGTTGCGGTGGGACGAGCGCAGATAACGCAGATCGTTCGACCAACTGCCGCCCCGCAGCACCCGGCCCGCGCCCTCGGGCGGGCCTTTCGGGTCGAGCGTCCCGGCGGGCGCCCCGGCGGCATAGACGCCTTCGCCGTACCAATCCCACACCCATTCCCACACATTGCCGTGCATGTCGTACAACCCCCAGGGATTCGGGCGCATCTGCCCGACATCGTGGGTTTCGCCGCGCGCGTCGTCCCAATACCAAGCGAATTCCGCCGCCTGTGACGGGTCGAACGGGAACCGCGTCAAGGTCGCCGCGCGCGCCGCGTATTCCCACTCGGCCTCGGTGGGCAGACGGTAGCGATTCGTGTTTTCCTGGACGTTGAGACGGCGGATGAATTCCTGCGCCTCGCGCCAGGAAACGTTCTCCACCGGGCGCCGATCGCCGCCGAACACGGCGGGAGCGTTGCCGATGAGCGCCCGCCATTGTTCCTGCGTGACTTCATGCTTGCCCAGATAGAACGGGCGCGTAATCTTCACCGGATGCCGGGGGCGCTCGTCGGGCAGGCAGAAACTGTCGCCCTCGCCACAGCCCATCTCGAAGCGGCCCGCCTTGATGAGCACGAATTCCATCCCGATGGTGTTCGTGGTCTCGGGCGGCGGTAGCGTCCGGCAGGCGGCGGCGCACAACGCCAGCGCGGCCAGCGCGGCGGTTCGGGACAAACGGCTTTTGCTGCGGAGAACTGCGGTATTCATGGTCGATTCCTTTTTTCCGTCTGGACGCGCGGCTCACGCCTGTTCGCGCACCTTGTAAACATTGGAGGACAGTTGCAACGTGGCGTTGAACGCGACCGGCGGCCTGTTGGGATGCACGACGAGCACCGCGTCGACGCGAAAGCGCAATTGCCGCTCCGGAAGCGCGCTCGGCATGTAGAGTTCCACCCGCACTTGCGACAGACGCGGCTCATGCACGGTGATGGCGCGGCGCAATTGCCCGCTCAGGCGCTCCCGGTGCTCGGGGTTGAGCAGCGACAACCCGGAGAGGTCGGGCAGCCCGTAACTGATGACCGAATTCGTCGCCAGCGGATAGTCGTTGGCAAAATTGTCGAAGGCCATCGTGCGGGTATTGAGCAAATCTTCCAGATCGCGCGCGAGCGCCGCCTTGAAGGCGTCCAGGCCGAAATTCAGCACGACGCCCCGTTGCGGTTCGAGCGGCGTATCGTCGAGCAGCCGATCCAGCACCGAAGGCAGGAGCGGCGTTCGCTCGGGCACACGGGACATCTCTCAGCCTCCGAACAGGCGCGCGAACTGATCGTCGAGCATCACCCGAAGCACGACGAACAGCCCCACCGCCGCCAGCGCCATCAACCCGAAAAACAACCACATCGGCATTTCGTGCCGCATGTAGTTCTGGAAGCGTTGCGGCGGCTTCCAGCGCGGCGCGAACTCGGGCGCTTCCCCCCGCACCTGCCGGATTTCCTTGCCGACGCGGTAGATGAGGGCGTCGAGTTTTTCCAGACCGGAGATCAGGTATTTGCCCTGGAAGCCGAGGAGCAGGCAGGTGTGAAACACTTCCAACGCCTCGATGTGTCTATCCGGCTCGACGCGCAAGCTCTCCAGATGCGCGAAAAAACCTTCCCCGGCCAGATGTTCCTCGAACAGGCGCAGTTGCAGCGGCATCCGCGCCCACTCGTCGCGTATCGAAAAGCCGGACGAGAGCATGATTTCGTCGAGAAGCGCGCAAAAGGCGTACTTGGCCTCCTCGATCTCGCCGGCAGCCTTGCCGAAATTCTTCGCCTGTTTGTCGAAATTGGCGAGAAAGCGGTCGACGCGGCGATTGAATTCGGCGCACGAGGCGGGTGCATTGCCGTCCTTCATCAGAAAGAACAGGTAGATGCCGTCTTCCAGCAGATCGCACAGCGTCGGCGTGGAGAGTCCGCCGTCGGCAAGCGGTTTGTCTGCGGGCATATCGGGCGCTTGTGCCGCGCCGGAGCGCGTGAAGCTGACGGTGGTGGCGGTGGAATTCATGAAGCGGCGATCCTTGGGCTATCAGTGGAAAACAGCGAACAGTTCGAGCTGGAGCGTGGAGAACGACTCCGGCGCATAGACGCAGATCGAGCGCGCCTGGCGCATGTTCTCGAAAATGTCGCCGCGCGCCTCGAACGCGAAATAATGGTTGCCGACGCGCACGGGCAACGCCGAGGGCGTCTGCGCCATGTGCACGAGGGAGACGCCCCGGAGCGCCGAATGAAGGATTTTCTCCACATCGTCGGGCGAGCCGATCTTGAACTGCAAAGGCACATCCTCGATGATCCGCGCGGCGGGCATGTCGCCCCGCACCGACAGATAGTAGTCGGCGTTCTCGGCCGGCCCTTCCAGCCGCCCGATGTTGAACGAAGGTTTCGGGACAGTGAGCGGAATCAGGGCGTAGCGCGCGGAAATCACCGTATCGAGCAGTTCGCGGACAATCTCGTCGAGCCGGAAGAACGTCGCGCCCAAATCCTCGTGGCGGTACGGCGGCAGATCGGCGAGCCGGTAGCGGTTCGAGAAGGTCATCAGTTCGCCGCAGAACTCGGCCAGCGTCAGATACAGCTCCTCCGGATGCAGCGGCTCGGCGCGGGCGAGATGGTTCAGGCGCGCGAAGTTGCGATTGACGGTGTGGAGCAGCCAGAACGAGGTCACATCCCCGCTGCCGTAACCCAGAACGTTCGCGGCGTTTTCGCGGTGCAGGCCCGAGAGCGCCTCGCTCTTGACCATCAGAATGTCGATCAAGCGCCGCACGATGCGGGGCAAGGCCGGAGTGGCGCTCGCGGTCACCATCGGCGGCAGCCAGTCTTCGTCGAGCCTCCATTGCCCGGTGGCGTCTTTTTCAAGGCGGGCGATGGCCACCGAATCGAAGCCGTCGCGGTTTTCCTGCTCCACCATGAGCCGGGCGTCGAGTTCGAGCGTAGTGGCGCGCACGTCGAGCGCGCGGGTGAAGAGATCGGACAAAGGCAGCTCCGCGCTCCGGTAACGCGCGGGCCGTGGCGGCTGCGCACCCGGGCTGGCACTGTTGCCGCCATAGGCATTGAGGTTGGGCAGGCAGACGTAAAGCACGGTCTGCGCCCCCGCCTGCGGCAACTCGTTCAGATCGCGCGACAGCGGCGGCGGCTCGCGGCCGGGCGCATCGAACAGCGTCCCGTCGTGAAACACCGCTTCCAACATATCGGCGCGGATTTGTCCGCCACGGAGCGCGTCCGTGTCGATCTCCAGCCGCCGCAGCCCCCAGGCATGCCGCTGCACGCCGTGAAGCACATCGGTTGCGGCATTGGCAATCGACAGAGTTTGTTGCTGGAACAATTGCGGGGACAGGTGCAGCCCTTGCCCCCAAAGGATACGTTTGGCTTTCAACATGACAATTGTCTCAATCGAGTAGACATCAACATCTCCTTGACGCGGGTTTTACCTTGTGCCCCAATAGTGGGGATTATTTTCCGGAGAGCATCATGCAGACCTTCTCGATCCGCGAGTTGCGCGAACGTTCGGGCGAACTCAGCCGCGAAGCCGAGGCGGGCCACCTGGCACTCGTCACCCGTCACGGAGAGCCGCTGTTCGTCAGCGTGCCCTTCACGGAAGAGTTGCTTCAAATGGGCGTCCATGTGGCCCTGGCCGTCGATCTGTTCAAAAGCGGCGGATTGACGAGCGCCCGCGCCGCCAAACTGGCGCGGATGAGCCTGCCGCAATTCCTGGCGTATCTGAGCGACCAGGGTATCCCGGTGGTCGACTACGATCCGGCGGAACTGGAACACGAACTTGCCGCGTTCGATGCCGGCACATGAAACGGCCTGTCGTCGTCTCCGGCGCTGGGCCTTTGATCGCGCTGGCCGGATGCGGGTCTCTGGAACTCCTGACAGCCGTTTTCGACACCATTCATATTCCGCAAGCGGTGCTGACCGAAACCACGACGGATCGGTCAAGACTCGGCGCGGATGACATTGCGGAATTCGTGCGCACCCATGCGCGGGTTCACCCCGACCGCAACGACAGCGTTTATGCGAAGGCCACGGCGCGAGTGGATGAGGGCGAAGCGCAAGCATTGAGTCTGGCTCATGCGCTCTCATGCGCCGTGTTGATGGACGAACGTCTCGGACGCCGGGAGGCTCTTCGCAATGGCGTGCCGTTGATCGGCGTGCTGGGCGTGCTGTTGCAAGCCAAGCGAATCGGAGCCATTGCGCACATCGCGCCCGTACTGAGCCGAATGCGGGAAAACCGCTATCGAATCTCCGACATGCTGATCGAAAAGACCTTGAGGCTTGCGGGCGAAGCGTAATGGCGTTCATGGCGCGCTCCACGCCGTGGGACGAGCGGGTATGGCGGCGGGAAGAAGCATTCGGCGGACAGGATGCCCTTGCCCCCACAGGATGCGTTTGGCTTTCAACATGACGATTGTCTCAATCGAGTAAAATGGATGTTTCTCCCGCCGCGCGCGGAAAAGGAACCCGCATGGAACGCTTTTTCAACACTGCCGGGCCGATCATCCCGGAAGACCACTACCACATCGACCTGCTCTCCCGTGTCGATTGGCCCGACATCCGGCAATTGATCGACGAAAAGCGTTATTTCGTCCTGCACGCGCCGCGCCAGACAGGCAAGACCAGCACACTCTTGGCGATCATGGAAGTTCTGAACCGGGAAGACCGCTTTGCCTGCGCTTACGCCAACATCGAAGGCGCGCAGGCGGCGCGCGGCGACGAGACGCGAGGCATTCCGGCGGCATGCAGCGCGATTGCGCGTTCGTTGGCGCTTTATCTCGACAGGCCGGAACTGAACGATTGGTATCGCCGAGAAGGGCAGAGCATCGAACCGCAGGATCGGCTGACCCAACTGCTCGCGCACTGGGCAAGAACTTCGCCGAAGCCCACGGTGCTTTTTCTCGACGAGGTCGACGCCCTGGTCGGCGATACGCTGATTTCGCTCTTGCGCCAGATCCGCGCCGGTTATGCGGAACGCCCGAACGCCTTCCCGCAAAGCATCGTCCTCTGCGGCGTGCGCGACGTGCGCGACTATCGCCTCCACATGAGCGGCGGCGCGGTCATCACCGGCGGCAGCGCCTTCAACATCAAGGCCGAATCCCTGCGCATGGGCAATTTCACCCGCGAGGAGACAGAATCCTTGTGGCGGCAACACACCACCGAGACCAGGCAGACGTTCGACGAAGCAATCTTTCCCGAACTCTGGGAGGACACCGCCGGCCAGCCCTGGTTGGTCAATGCCCTTGGCTACGAGGTGACGCGGAAAATACGCGCCAATCGTGATCGGACAAGGCCCATCACCCTTGCGAGCTACATGGAAGCCCGCGAACAACTGATCCAGTCGCGCGCAACGCATCTCGATCAATTGGCCGACAAGCTGAAGGAGGAGCGCGTATGCAGCGTCGTCGGCGCGATTCTGGCCTCGGAAACCGACCAGTTGCGCGTGCCGCCCGCCGACCTCGAATATGTCGCCGACCTCGGGTTGATCCAGACCCGTCCGCAGGTGCGGATCAGCAACCGCATTTACCGCGAAATCATTCCGCGCGAGCTGACCTGGTCGACGCAGGTGATGATTTCCAACCAGGAACAAGCTTGGTACATCACCCCCGATCACCGGCTCGACATGCCAAAGCTGCTGGCGGCTTTCCAGCAATTCTTCCGCGAGCACGCAGACGTCTGGGCCGACGGTTTCGACTACAAGGAAGCCGCCTCCCAACTGCTGATGCAAGCGTTCCTGCAGCGTATCGTCAACGGCGGTGGGCGCATCAACCGTGAATACGGCCTCGGCCGCAGGCGCACCGATCTGTTCATCGAGTGGCCGCTCGATGCCGATCAGGGCTTGTTCGGCCCGATTCAGCGCATCGTGATCGAATTGAAGCTCTTGCATGGCAGTTTGGAGACCGTGATGGCGACCGGCTTGGAGCAGACCGTCGATTACGCGAAACGGGCCGGGGCGGACGAAGCGCATCTTTTTATTTTCGACCGCGAATCGGGCAGGCCGTGGGACGAACGAGTATGGCGGCGGGAAGAAGCGTTCGGCGGACAGGATGTGATGGTCTGGGGGGCATGATTGACGAGAGGTGGCGAAAAAACCGGGGAACGAAACGACTCATCCCCCGGAAACACACGTCGATAAATGAGAAGAGAAAGGCCGCCGATCCTGCGCCCTAATGGATGAAAAAGCAGGGAGGCTGCTCGCAAGAGCCGCGTTCGCCGGGAGGTGTCACCCAACTTTTTCGGAGTTTTTCAACCTAGTCAGACGCGCTGCAAAAGATGGAATGAAACACCTATTCATCACAACTAATCTTTTACGGTTCATTCGGCTTCAAACTCCGAGGAAGGTTCTTCCACAATCGGTCTGATGCTTGATACGCAGCGAGGTACTCGCTGGGTTAATGTGACAAATCCGTTTTGTTACGACGAGCTTCAGCAACCCATTTTTGCACGTCAGGCGAATTATCGTTGCCGAAATGACGCTCAATGTCATCATAGGTGTCGATTGCTTCCTTCGTCTTGCCCTGTTTCCCCAAGGCAACGCCCTTGTTGAGCAGTGCATTTGCCGTCCATTCGTGCAATTCTGGCGAATCGGCGTTGCAGCTCTCGCCGCTGCTGACGTACCCGTACCAAGAGTACATGGAGTCATAGACGGCGATGGCTTCCCCGGTCCTGCCCTGTTCCTCCAAAATAACGCCCTTGTAGAATTGGGCGGTTGCGAGCCTTTTCTGCACATCAGGCGTACAGATGTGGTAGTAATGTGACTGAATATCGTCAAAGACAGCAATGGCTTCCCCGGTTTTCCCCTGTTCCGCCAGGGTATTGCCCTTGTAATAGAGGGCTTGTGCCCCACATCCGCGCACTTCTGGCGCATTGTCGCTGCTGAAACGGCGGTCGGCGTCGTCAAAGACGGCAATGGCTTCCTCTATTTTGCCCTGTCTCAGCAGGGTAACGCCCTTGTTGGTGAAGGCCATTGCCCCCCATCGGCGCTCTCTAGCCGAATAGACGCTGCCGAAACGCCGGACGATGTCGTCAAAGACGGCGATGGCTTCCTCAAACTTTTCCTGTTCTACCAATGCCGCGCCTTTGTCGATAAGAGAGATTGCAACCGCTTCGCCTCCCTCTTCATCTTTGTTCGCTTGTAATTGAAGCGAGTCCTGTGTAACGACATCCGTTGTTTTGCACCCTAAGAGAACGCCAAACACAAGAAAGGCGCAAAGCAACGAAAAGAGAGACATTCTTGTCAGTTTCATCATGTGGCCCTTTTGTTTTTCACGGCCGAAGACCGCGTATTCAGGGAAAAGGCAACCCGGAAGCCCCGCTGGATCCTGTTTGTCGTCGTGCTCATCGGCACTCTCGGCAAAGACGCGGCGGGGTTGTAGTCCGAACCCGGCCCGCCATGATCCCGGGCAGCCGACCGCGCAACGACGGCGGAAACGTGCCAGTCTCTCCCGGGCCGCCCCAACCAGCCCCCACCGCGAGAGACATGGCCCGGGCCTGTAGAAGGCCCAGCCGGATCGACAGAAGGACTTACGGAGTAATAATCCTCGCCGTACCAATCCGCCACCCACTCAAACACATTGCCGTGCATATCGAATAAACCGAAAGGATTCGCCGATTTACTGCCGACATCCTGCGGCCCGCCTCGCCGTCCTTCCTCGTACCAGGCACACTTATCGAGATCCCACTCCGTACATGTATACGTTTCACATTGCCAGATCACCATCGACATAGACTTTCCTCACTCCCCTTGTTGTTAACCAAACAATCCCGCTTGCGTTGAATGCGATGAATTACGACTGAAGTATTGCCCCCATCTTTACCATAAATCTGGACAGCTTTATCTATTAGTTCAATAATTTCATCGTATCTTTCTTTCTGACGCAAATCATCTACGATGCATTCGTAAGCTCGCACTAGAAATAAACGAGTTTGTTCATTTTTGTCGCCGTCAAATTGATTAACAAGCTGCCTACAAGTAGAGATAGCGAGTGCATCGTAGAACTCTTTTTTATCACGATCATTATCTACACCATCGAAATAAATTAACACTTTATAGAAAATCGAGGAAGCAACCAATGGCCTGATTATCGAGGAGTCATTACCAGAATAGCGACGAATTAATTCGTCGTAAGCCTTGATAGCATCGAGTCGTTTTCCCATCAAGACGTTCATACGGGCCTGATTATGGAGAGACCTTGCAACCAACTCCCGAAGCGATGGATAATCTAGCTGCCCGTAGTCGCGATCTATTTCTTGATAAATCGAGAGAGTTTTTTGATTATACTGATGGAAATAGTAGACATCTGCTTTACCAAAAAGAGCATTTATTACCCATCTCTTAACCAGAATCGAGTCGTCATCTTTATATTTATCAATCATTTCGTCCAAAACAAGAAGCGCCATATCCTTATGTTTTTCTTTTAATATCCTCGCCCTTTCGATGGCAATTTTAAGGACACAAGCTCTTGTACCGCTGTCTTTGGCCGATTCAAACCGTTCAGCTGTATCTGTCAATATTGTGAGGGTCTGTTCCATTTTTTGCGAGCGGCGGAATAATAGCCTACCCTTTTCCAGAAAGGACATGCATACCCACTCGCGAGTAGCTGGATGATCTCTTTTACCAAAACGACGATCCACCTCATCAAAAGCGTTGTCAGCATTATCTTCTTTGCCCCATCTTACACCATTTTCGTACAGTGATCTCGCCACCCAGACAGCAGTTTCATCTTGATCATCTTTTGTGAAACGCTTTATTATTTCGTCGGCGACTGCTATGGATTCTGATACATTTCCCATTTCTTCCAGGGTAGAAGCTTTGTTTCTCAATGCGCGCGCAATTTGTCCTTGAATTTTGGGACTAGAGAATTTACTGAACCTCTTGTCAATCTCATCCGCAATATCAATCACCTCCATTCTCTGCCCCATATTTCCATAAGGGAGCGCTTTGGAGGCAAGCGCTTCTACCACAACTTCTTGAACGCTTACACTGGTGCTATTTCCGTATTTTTCGTCAATTTCATCGAATGCCGCAAGAGACTCCACTACTTCTCCCTGCCCGTACAACTCCAGGCCATTTTGAAGCATTACCCTTGCGTCGGGGGCTTTTGTCTCGTCAAGAGTGGTCGCACAACTCGCCAGTATCAACAACAAGACGACTGACAGTTCTTTTAACAGACTAACAGGCTTCATGATTCGTCCTATAAATTGAGGGTTCAGGCAGGTTGAATAGAAACCCATTTTGCATCACTTGCGCTTTTCCGGCATCGTCAGCTCCAGCTTCTCCAGCGCCCGCGCGTTGGCTTCGCGCAGGCGGATGCTGCCGAGAAACTGCTCGAAGATGGGCAGCGCCTTGTCGAAGGCCATGACCGGGGTGTTCTTCAGGCTCGGGTCGACATCATAGGCCACGCCGAGCAGTTCCACTTTCACGGTCGGCACCATCAGGTCATCCTTCAGGCCGGTCAGGC
>JAIRXQ010000055.1 GCA_031268195.1 Azoarcus sp.
ATGACGTAGTCCTGAAACCGCGCGTCTTGATCCAGCAGGTCGCTGGCCAGCGTGACCGTGCCCGCCGACGAGCACGAACCCCATTTATGGCGCATCGTCTGCACGCACACTGCGCGCGGATTGACCTTGAGCTTCAACGCCCACGCCAAGACGCGGCGATGCAGATCTTGAACGGGATAAAGGGACGACTTCATTCATCCGCCTCCGCCAGTAGCAGTTTCAATACCAGATCGACGACGCGGGCGCGTTCTTCCAGCGGCAGGCCGAGCAAAGGCTTGTAGAGCGCCGCGCGCAAACGGCGTTGCTCGTCGTGATTGACCTGGGCATTGGGGAAGCGACCCAGTAGTTCCTCGATGTCCTTTGCCAGCGCCATTGCATCAAGGTCTGCGGCCTTCATCGCTGCGTCCTCTCGCAACACCCAGAACACACTAAAGGCACGCGCCGACAGGCCGCTGTCGCGCGCCGCCTTCATCGCGGCTTCTTTTTCCGCCGCCAGTGCCGCCAACTGATCCATCGCAGCCAAGCCCGTGGTCTTGCGATCCTCCAGGTCTTTCAGGATGCGCTCGGCGCGTTCCTTCAGCGAAATGATGAGGCCGCGAAAATCCGCGTCCAGCAGGGCTTGCAGTTCCGCCTTGTTGCTGGCGCGCTTGACGACGATGTCCTGCGTCTGCATCTCGCCCAGCAGCCGCTCCACCCAGCCCTTCAACTGGCCTTCCAGTTCAGTGCGATCCACCACTAGCAGCACAATGGCATTATTGAATCGCGCCTTGTCCTCCAGAATTTGCCGCGCCACCGTCAGCAGCGTGAAGGTCTTGCCCGAACCCTGCGTATGCCAGACCAGACCGCGCGTTTTGCCTGAGTCGGCGCAACGCGCGAGGATGGCGTCGATGGCGCGGCGCTGGTGCTGGCGCAGTACGGACTTGCGCGTTTCGCCGTCCTGCACGTAGAACAGAATCCAGTGCTGCAAGGTACACAGAAACTCGTCATGGCGACTTCTTCCTTCCGCCCAAGCGCGGCGTCTGCCTGGGCAGCTTTTTCTCCTCCGATTTCAGCCGCCGCTCCAGCTTCTTGGCATCCTCGGCGGCGGGCAGATTTTCGGGCACGATGTCGCGGTCGGTCAGCAGCTTGCGCACGTCCTTGTTGTTTTTCACATGTTCCTGCGTGATGCCGGGTTCGCCCCGTAAATCCTGCTGCTTCACCTGGGTGTTGGTGATTTCGTTGGCGAAATCCTTGGCCTTGATGGTGATGGTGGGCAAAAAGTCCGCGAGCGGACGCCCATCGGGCACGGCCAGCCGATTCTTCATGCCCTGCGTGGAAAACCCGCCGAACAGCGCCGCATCGCCCTTGCTCAGGATGCGTCCGAAGCCCTGGCTGTCGATGCCGCGCTCGTAGAGCACGCCGGAAAGCTCTTTCTGCGAGAGCGTCAACTTCTCGCGCGCCTGCAAGCGTTCCCACTCGGCGATGCGCGTCTCAATCAGTTCCTGCTTGCGCGTTTGGACGGCGAAGTAGGTCATGGCGAAGGCGATGGCATCCTTGCGCGGGTCGCCGTTCTGGGCGATCAGGTAGCAGGCGTAGCGGGTGAGGGCCAAGTCTTCGACTTCGCGCCGTGCGCCCTTGGCGAGGCCGATCATTTTGCTGACGTCAGCAAAATGATCTTCGACCGCCTGCCCGGCTTTCTCGCAGGCGATCTTGGCCTTGTCGATGACGGCCTCGAAGTTACGCCACTGCGTGTAGCCAAGACGCTCCTGAAGCTCCCGCGCCCGCCAGAATTCCACGCCGTCGCGCTCGTGCGCGCAGTCCTCGAAGCTCTTGTGCAGTTTTACGATCAATTCTTTTTTCATGCGGAGTCTCCTTCTGAGGATGGCTGGGTACGAAGCGCCGACAAATCCAGGCCGCCCACCCGAATCTCCCCCGTCATCAACTTGTGCAGCAGCGCCTTGAACAGTTCTTCGAGCACGGCGCGCTTTTGCCGATGCAGGGCGATTTTGCGGTCGAAGGCGTCGAGGATGGCGACGATTTCGCGTTGTTCGTCGAGCGTGGGCGGCAGCGGTAATGGCAGCAAATCAATCGTGCCGGTGTTCAAGTTGTATTTGCCATCGGCGGCGGGGGTTGCCCAGGCCGCCACCAAAGAAGCTCCAATGTCGAATGCGTAGAAGTATGCCACATAACGCGGCTCGATACCCGGCTTGAGGCGGGCGCGAATCAGGTAGGACGCAAAGAGCGCTTCCGCTGGCTCATCTTGATAGACGGCGCAAGACCCCAGCCGTTTCAGAACGCCATTGGTACGGATAAAGAGGAGGTCACCGTTTTGGAGAACGTACTTGGCAGCGTCGTCAGCGGTGAGGTCGCAATACTTCAAATCTGTGGAATTAACGCGACCCGGCTCGACGTTCGGAATGCGCAGGACAGGATAGCGGCGCTTTTCAACGGTGCAATGAATGGATGTGCCGTATTGAAGCCACTCGCGTACTGACTGGAACGCAACGAGCAAGTCGTGAATACCCCACAGCAGGCTTGCAATCGCAGTTTGCTCATCGTCGCCATAATGGAGCACTTCAAATTGGGAGATGTGGTTCCATGACTTGTGATTGCCCTGGCTCGAAGGCAATCATCCCGAAGAAGAACACCTTGACGTGTTCCCTCGCCAAATGAAAACAATCGGCCCTACCACACCAAAGATTCCGGCTTCAGGAAAGTCTCGCCTTCCCACTGCAAACCGACCTGTGGGTCATATAGCGCGACATTCGTCAATTCCATAAATTGCTCGCCCCATTTTTCCGGCGCAACGGGCTGGATCGCGCTGGATTTGCGCAGGACTTCAAAACCATCGCGGTGTACTTGCACCAGATAGGGCTGCAATTGGCGCGCCAATCCTCCTGCTTTGTCCGCGCAACGCAAACGTTTCAAGATTTTCTGTGCCTCATCGTCGTAAGGCACGATGACCGGCCATTGCACCGTTTCGATCATGCGGAATTTGACGGCCAGGGTTTCCATCGGCAGCGTATCGAGGCGGCTACTTTGGAGTAGCGCGAGCAAACTATCGGCATCGAGCGCTTTCATGCCCTTTTGCCAATAAACTTCATCAAAATAGGCTTGAATCGCTTCCGGCGACAGCAAATCGCCATCCTTGCCGCGTTTGCGGAACACGTCCTGAGCGGCCTTGGCGAATTGCTTCAATTCCGGCGGCGGCGACCAATCCTCATTCGCGGTGGCGAAGACCAGCACTTCACTGAGGGCGGCATCGCGCCTGCCCTCGCGGTTGCAGCGCCCCGCCGCCTGGGCGATGGAATCCAGCCCGGCCTCGGCGCGCAGCACACAGGGGAAATCCACATCCACGCCCGCTTCGATGAGCGAGGTCGACACCAGTCGGCAAGGACGCCCCGCTTTCAGGTCGGCGCGTATTTCGTCCAGCGCCTTGCTGCGGTGCCTGGCGCACATCAGCGTCGTCAGGTGCCGCGCGCCGGGGAGATCAGCAATGGCCCGATGTACCGCCCGCGCATGGCGGCGGTTGTTGACGATGCACAATACCTGCTCGCGCTCGCGCAGATGCCGCGTCAGCGCTTCGTCGTCCAGGACGCCGATGTGGCGCACCTTGACGCGCTCCAGTCGGCGGAACAAATCCGGCGGATTGGGCGCGAGTTCGCGCACTTCTTCAAGGCCGTCCTGCAACTGCGGCTTTTGCAGCGCCGGTTGCGTGGCGGTGCATAACACGACGCTCGTCCGGTAATTGCGCGCCAGCTCGTCGATGGCGGCGACCGTCGGGCGCAGCAGTTTGAGCGGCAGGGTCTGGGCTTCGTCCAGAATGACCACGCTGCCAGCAATGTTATGCAGCTTGCGGCATTGCGAGGAACGTGCCGCGAACAGGCTTTCAAAGAACTGCACCGCCGTAGTCACGACGATGGGCGCCGCCCAGTTTTCCATCGCCAGCCTGAGTTTTTCCCGCGATTGATAACGCTCGGCGTTGCCGCGGGAAACGGCGGGCGCGGTATAGGCGCTGTGATGCTCCAGCACGGCGTTCTCGCCCAGCGCCTCGCGGAATACCTTGGCGTTCTGCTCGGCGATGCTGGTGAAGGGAATGACGAAGATCACGCGCCGCAAGCCTTGCTCGATCGCGTGGTCGAGCGCGAAAGCGAGCGAGGCCAGGGTTTTGCCGCCGCCGGTGGGCACCGTCAGCGAAAAGAGGCCGGTATCGCATACCGCCTGCCGCCGCACGTGCGCCAGGATTTCGGCGCGTATCCGGTTGACGGGGCTGTCAGCGCTGAACCCTGCCAGATGCTGGTTCAGCCGCGCGCGCAGGGCTTTCAAGCGTTCGATCTCTTCTTCGACGGACGGCATCTCGCGCACCGGCCCCCTGCCCTCTACTTTGTCGTAGAAAGCCTCGGTATCCAGGTAATCCGCGTCGACGAGGCAGGAAAACAGCATGCGCACGAGGAAAGCCATTTGAAACCGGATGCGCTCCTTGACTGGTTGAAACGGCAACTCCTGAGGCAACTCCGGCAATTCGATTTCCTGCTGCCAGGCGGGCGACAAAGGCGGCAGCCCCGCGCCGCGCAGGCGGTCGCGCAGGGCGGTGCGTTCGCCGCTGTCCAGTCCGTTGGCGAGTCCGGCGTGGTGTCCGGCAATCGCATAAGCGATCAAGTAGCCCACCATCCCGTACTTTTCCACCGCCAGCATCGCGCCGCGCGTGGCGTGGTCTAGGCGCAGGGCTGCTCCGTCCAGACGGCGCAGAAAATCCTCGGTGCATTTCCCGACGTCGTGCAACAAACCTTCCGCCGCCGCAAAATCGCCCGCATGGAAAACCGAGGCGAACGATCTGGCGAGCGCGCTGACCGCATGCGCGTGTTCGGAAAAGGACTGCCAGTCGGAGCGATCAGATTTTTCGGTTGAATGCGCGAAGAACATATTTCATACCCCCCCATTCCGGGCCGATGGTTTAGTGCTGTGCCTTGGCCTCGGATAATAACCTTCCGGCCCGTCGCCCTGTGCTGCGGCCGGTATGACAAGCACTGGAAAACCCCCTGGAAAAACCGAGGTTTCATACACCTTCCCCCGCAGGGGACGATAGTGACTTTGCGCGATATGGCTGTGATTCCGGCGGGAATGATGTCAAGCCATCCGCAGCCGCTGCGGCGGAAACCTTGCTGTAAAGCAGACGTCTTGCCGGGGGCGCGGCGCAGGCCGGTGCGCGCATCAAAAAATGAGTGCGGCGATTTCAAAAAATCACCTTGATGATTTTCAAAAATGACCAAGGTGATTTTTAAAAATGACCAAGGTCATTTTTTACAACACTCATTGTTATTCAGCCGTAGGGGCGGATTTCAAACCCGCCTCTACATGGGCGTGCCAGCCCGGCATGCCGCCGCGTGACGGAGGGAGTGGGAGCGCTAAAACGCCCCGCCGTTAAAATTCCCCCGCCGCTAAAACGCCCACCTCGCCTGCAAGCTCCCCGTGACGCCTTCCCGCTTGCCCACATAGCCCTGGACGCCCAGATCAAAAGACAGCGGCAGGCTTGGCGAGGGTTTCAGGGAAAGCCCAAGCTCGCCGATGCCGGTATCGCCGCGCAAAGAAGGCGCGTCGATGGCAAAGCCGTTGCTGCTGGCGCGGGCCTTGCCGTCGAACTCATGTTCATAGGCCGCGCCGGCATACGGGCTGAGGTATTCATTGATCACATGGGCGTAGCGGACGCCCAAACGCAGACGGCTGGAATCGACATCTTTAAAACGCAGTTTTTCGCCGGTGGAAAGCCGCACAGAATCGCCCGCCTGCCGCGTCCAGAAGTATTTGCCGCTCAGGTCGAGCGAGGCTTTGTCCGTGATCTTCCAGAGATAACCCGCGCCCGCATGGATGCCGTAATAGGCGGCGGAAGAATCGTAGTCCGCCTTGCGGCCCTGGCTATCCCGCAAATCGGCGCTGGAATACTCGTTATGGACCCTGCCCGCCCTGCCGGAGGCTTCCGCGTAAAAATGGCCGGGGCCGCTGCCGCTAAAGTCCATGCGGCCCAGGATGCCGCCGCCCATATGGTCAATGTCACCGTCGCCGTGGACGGAAGCGGCGTTTGAAAAAGCGTTGTAGCTGTCGTAAGCGCCATTGCCGTATTCAAAGAACGCGCCCAGGGCCAGATTGCCGGGCTTGAGCGCCGCGCCGTAAGAAAGACCGGCCATCAGGGAGAGGCTGTTCATATCCACATGCGAGCCGGTGTCGTAGCGCAGCGAGCCGCCGGAGAGCGCCCCGAAGCTTCCCCGGCCATGGCGGCGGGCTGCGCTCACGGCTTCGCTCATGCCCTGCCCGGCCATGAGGTCAGCGCCTTGGTTGACCAGAACCGCGCCGCCAAGAAAGCCTTCGGACAGAGCTTTGGCCTGTTCAGCCGCCCCGCCGGAGGTCACGGTGCCGCGCAAAAGGCCGGTCAAGGGGTCGGGCGTCAGGGAGAGGCCGTAGATGGTGGTGACGCCCGCTTCCACGATGCCGCTGCCCTGGGTAAGGTTGTTGTCCGTGAGATTGCCCGGCGCTGTCTGAATGAGCGTGAGCTGTGTGCCTTTCGGCAGGGAGGTTCCGCCCGAGACGCCTACGTTGACCGCGCTGCCCGTGATGTCGGCGGTTCCTGTGACGTTGAGCAGGGGCTGTGAGACGCTTACCGGGGCGATGAAGTTCAGGGTCGCGCCGGTCGCGTGCAGGTTGCCGTCATAGGTGGCGTTTTGGCCCCGCACGCTGAGGGTTTTTCCGTCCAGTGTGTGCGACTGGCCGTTTGTTCTGAATGTGCTGCCGCCGTACAGGGTAAGGCCGCTGGAACTGCCGATGCTGCCGGTACCGCTTCCAAGCTCCAGCGTTCCACCCTGTACCGTGGTCAGGCCGGTATAGGTGTTCACGCCGGAAAGGGTCAGGGTTCCGCTGCCCGTCTTGCTCAAGCCGCCCGTGCCGCTCATGACTCCGGCGTAGGTTCCGGCTGCCGTCTGGTTGAACTCCACAGCGGCGTAGTTGGTAATGGCCCCTTGCAGGCTGGAAGTGTCGCCCGCGAGCGTCCCGGCGCTGACGGTCGTCCCGCCGCTGTAGGTATTCGTCCCGGAGAGCGTCAGCGTTCCCGTTCCGGTCTTCTCAAGGCTGCCCGAACCGGTGATCTGGCCGTTGAAATCGATGTCGTTGGCGTTCGTGTTGAGCTTGACGTTCTGACCGGTCGCCAGGTACAGCGTTC
>JAIRXQ010000070.1 GCA_031268195.1 Azoarcus sp.
GCCACCAGCGACCTGAACGATCTCTACCGCCGCGTCATCAACCGCAACAACCGCCTGAAGCGCCTGCTCGAACTGAAAGCGCCCGACATCATCGTGCGCAACGAAAAGCGCATGTTGCAAGAATCGGTCGACTCGCTCCTCGACAATGGCCGCCGCGGCAAGGCAATGACCGGCGCCAACAAGCGCGCGCTGAAATCGCTCGCCGACATGATCAAAGGCAAGGGCGGGCGCTTCCGGCAAAACCTGCTCGGCAAGCGCGTCGACTACTCGGGCCGCTCGGTCATCACCGTCGGCCCGCAACTGAAGCTCCACCAGTGCGGCCTGCCCAAACTGATGGCGCTCGAACTCTTCAAACCCTTCATCTTCAACAAGCTCGAACTGCTCGGCCTGGCCACCACCATCAAGCAAGCCAAGAAAATGGTGGAAGTGCAAGAGCCTGTAGTGTGGGACATCCTCGAAGAAGTCATCCGCGAACACCCGGTCATGCTCAACCGCGCGCCGACCCTGCACCGCCTGGGCATCCAGGCCTTCGAGCCGGTGCTGATCGAAGGCAAGGCCATCCAGCTCCACCCGCTCGTCTGCGTCGCCTTCAACGCCGACTTTGACGGCGACCAGATGGCCGTCCACGTACCGCTGTCGCTCGAAGCGCAGATGGAAGCGCGCACCCTGATGCTCGCCTCCAACAACGTGCTCTCGCCCGCCAATGGCGAACCCATCATCGTGCCCTCGCAGGACATCGTGCTCGGGCTCTACTACGCCTCCCGTGTCGGCATCAACGTACCCGGCGAGGGCATGCTCTTCACCGACGTCAGCGAAGTCAAGCGCGCCTACGAATCGGGGCAAATCTCGCTGCACGCCCGGATTACCGTGCGCCTGAAAGAAGTCGACCTCGGCCCGAACGGCGAGCGCATCGAAAAGATCGTGCGCCACGACACCACCGCGGGGCGCGCCATCCTCTCCGAAATCCTGCCCGCCGGTCTGCCGTTTTCCGTCATCGACAAGCCGCTGAAGAAAAAGGAAATCTCCCGGCTCATCAACGCCTCCTTCCGCCGTTGCGGCCTGAAGGCGACGGTGATCTTCGCCGACAAGCTCATGCAGTTCGGCTACCACCTCGCCACCCGCGCCGGGATTTCCATCGCGGTCAAGGACATGTTGGTGCCCGCCAGAAAGAAGGAACTCATCAGCGCGGCCGAGGCGGAAGTGGGCGAAATCGAACGCCAGTACGCCAATGGTCTGGTGACGCAGGGCGAGCGCTACAACAAGGTCGTCGATATCTGGGGCCGCTGTGGCGATCAGGTCGCCAAGGCGATGATGGATCAGCTTGGCCAGGAAGACGTCATCGACCGCGAGGGCAAGAAGGTCAAACAGGAAGCGTTCAATTCCATCTATATGATGGCCGACTCCGGCGCGCGCGGTTCCGCCGCGCAAATTCGCCAGTTGGCGGGAATGCGCGGCCTGATGGCGAAACCGGACGGTTCCATCATCGAGACGCCGATCACCACCAACTTCCGCGAAGGGCTGAACGTTCTCCAGTACTTCATCTCCACCCACGGCGCGCGTAAAGGTCTGGCCGATACCGCGCTGAAGACAGCGAATTCCGGCTACCTCACCCGGCGTCTGGTCGATGTCACGCAGGATCTGGTCGTGATCGAAGACGATTGCGGCACCCGCAACGGTTTCAGCATGAAGGCGTTGATCGAAGGCGGCGAGGTGGTCGAACCGCTGCGCGACCGCATCCTCGGGCGCGTCTGCGCCACCGACGTGGTCGACCCTGAAACGCACGAAACCGTGATCGAAGCGGGAACGCTGCTCGACGAAAACGCCGCCGATCTGATCGATCAGGTCGGCGTCGACGAAGTCAAGGTGCGCACGCCGCTCACCTGCGAAACGCGCTACGGCCTGTGCGCCAAGTGCTACGGGCGCGACCTCGGCCGCGGCCACATGGTCAACGCCGGCGAAGCGGTCGGCGTCATCGCCGCGCAGTCCATCGGCGAACCGGGCACGCAGCTCACCATGCGCACCTTCCACGTCGGCGGCGCGGCTTCCCGCGCGGCGGCGGCCACCGGCGTTGAAGCCAAGGCCGAAGGCATCATCCGTTTTGCGGGCAACATGCGCTACGTCTCCAACGCCAAGGGGGAAAAGGTGGTCATCGCCCGCTCCGCCGAGGTCGTCGTGGCCGACAAGCACGGCCGCGAGCGCGAGCGCCACAAGATTCCCTACGGCGCGACGCTGCTCGTCGATGACGGCGCGGCCGTCAAGGCTGGCGCCAAGCTCGCGAACTGGGACCCGCACACCCGTCCGATCATCACCGAATACACCGGAACGGTGAAATTCGAGAACGTGGAAGAGGGCGTCACCGTCGCCAAGCAGACCGATGACGTCACCGGCCTGTCGACGCTGGTGGTCATCGACTCGCCGCGCCGTTCCTCCGCCACGGTGGCCAAGGGCGCGCGTCCGCAGGTAAAACTGCTGGATGACAAGGGCGATGAAGTGAAGATCGCCGGCAGCGACCACGTCGTGACCATCACCTTCCAGCCCGGCGCGCTCATCACCGTGCAGGATGCGCAGCAAGTCGGCATCGGCGATGTGCTCGCCCGCATCCCGCAGGAGTCCGCCAAGACGCGCGACATCACCGGCGGGTTGCCCCGCGTGGCCGAACTGTTCGAGGCGCGCGCGCCCAAGGATGCCGGGATGCTGGCCGAATTCACCGGCACCGTCTCCTTTGGCAAGGACACCAAGGGCAAGCAGCGCCTGGTCATCACCGAGCCGGACGGCAACGCTCACGAGTTCCTGATTTCCAAGGACAAGCACTTGATGGTGCACGAGGGTCAGGTGGTCAACAAGGGCGAGATCATCGTCGATGGCCCGTCCGATCCGCATGACATCCTGCGTCTGCAAGGCATCACCGAGCTTGCGCGCTACATCATCGACGAAGTGCAGGACGTCTATCGTCTGCAAGGCGTGAAGATCAACGACAAGCACATCGAAGTGATCGTTCGCCAGATGCTGCGCCGCGTGGTCGTCACCGATCCGGGCGATTCCCGTTTCATTCGCGAGGAGCAGGTCGAACGCTCCGAAGTGCTGGACGAAAACGACCGCCTGGAAGCCGAAGGCAAGTTGCCCGCCCGGTACGACAACCTGTTGCTCGGCATTACCAAGGCGTCCTTGTCGACCGACTCTTTCATCTCGGCGGCTTCCTTCCAGGAAACCACGCGCGTGCTCACCGAAGCGGCCATCATGGGCAAACGCGACGAGTTGCGCGGTCTGAAGGAAAACGTCATCGTCGGCCGTCTCATTCCTGCCGGAACCGGCCTTGCCTACCACCGCAGCCGCCATTCGCAGGCGGCCGGGGAGGACCTGGGCGCAGGCCACGCCTGGGCGCCGACGGAAGAAACCGTCCCCGCCACTGGCGAGGAAGAAGCACCGCAACCGGACGCATGATGACGGTTTGAAGCGTCGTTCGATGCAAAAGAATGGGCCGGCGCACGCTGGCCCATTTTTTTGGCCGCAGGTTGCACGCACCTTGAACCTGCGCTCCGTGTATCAGCGATGGACTCGTCTGGTCTTTCTCTCATCCTGGAAAGGCCGGATAATGCTTGTTACATATTCATGGAAACCCATGATTCCGCCTTGCCCTGAATCGACAGGAGTTTTCATGTCCCGGCTAAAATCGGCCATGACGTCGGTGTGTCGGCCCAACTACGATTTTTCCATTCCAGCCAAACAGAAAATCTTCGCCCGCTATGTGCGGATCACCTTGCCCGGGTGGAAAACAATGTGTTCCGTTTTACCCGCACCTATGCCGGGGATGGCGGTCAAAGCCAAGGGCTACGGCGCGACCCGCCCGCTCATCCCCGAGACTGCTGGTAACGATGCCGCCCGCGCCCAGAACCGGCGGGTGGCGCTGGTCAAACAGTAAAACAGCTGCCGTTCGTCGCAACGGCACAACATGGAGGTTTCAAATGAAGAACCACGCGATCCTGGCAATCGTCCTGCTTGCCGCCGCACCGTTGCTGTCTGGCGGATGCGCATCGAACCTTGGCGGCAGCGACTATTCGCGCGCCGAAGCGCGCCAGCCCATGAGCATCCGCTTTGGCACGGTCGAGAGCACGCGCCCAGTGAAGCTGGAAGGCACCAAGACCTCCATCGGCGCGGGGGCGGGCGCGGTCGCGGGCGGCATGATCGGCCACAGCCTGGGCAAGCGCGGCGTCAGTTCGGCCATCGGCACGGTGCTCGGCGCGGTCGCGGGCGGCGTGGGTGGCGCGGCGGTGGAAGAAGCCGTGACCCGCCAGAACGGTGTCGAAATCACCGTCAAGCTCGAAAATGGCGAGTATCTGGCCGTCGTGCAGGCGGATGGCGGCGAGAACTTCCAGCACGGCGAACGGGTCAGGCTGGTCGGCAGCGGTCAGGCGACGCGGGTGACGCGCGACGTTCCCGCGCAGGGCTGACCGCCGGAGGATCGGCCCATGTCCCGTGCCGCCACAGGCAAGCTGCCCGGCAAAAACGCCCGCGCGGTCAGGTGATCTGGCTTCGAGGCAGTGGCGCAAATCGATGCCTTTGGAATCGCGGCAATGCTATCTCTGCCAACGATAAAAACGTATGGCTTGGCACAAAGGAAAACAACAAGAGCGCGTATGTGAGTCATGGCGTGGATGCATGGCCAGATGACGAGTATTCGCGCGACCTTCCCAATTTCACGCGTGAGCGTGGCCATAACGCGTCCGTAGTTCCCCGGCGGGCAGGGGATGGGCGTAACGGAAGCCCTGTACGATCTGGCAACCTTCTTTTTTCAGGAAAATTTCCTGATCTTCGCGTTCGACGCCTTCGGCCACCGTTTCCAGCCCGAGGCTGGTGGAGAGCGCGATCACGGCACGGGTGATGGCTTCGTCGTTGCTGTCCAGACCGATGTCGCGCACGAAGGAATAGTCGATTTTCAGGCGATGCACGGGCAGCGTTTTGAGATAGCCGAGCGAGGAATAGCCGGTGCCGAAATCGTCGATGGCCAGTTGCACGCCCATGTGCTTGAGTCCGTTCAGGATGGCGAGCGTCTGTTCCGTTTTTTTCATCAAAATGGATTCGGTGACTTCCAACTCCAGCATGGACGGCGGCAGGGCGTTTTTTTCCAGCGCGTGCTGGACAATGCTGACCAGATCGCTGCGCTCCAGTTGCTGGGCGGACAAATTGACCGCCACACGCGGCATCTCGAAGCCTTCTGTTTTCCATTGCGCGACCTGATCGCAGGCTTGCCGCAGCACCCATGCGCCAATGTCGCTGATGACGCCGATATCCTCGGCAATCGGAATGAAATGCGCGGGCGAGATCATGCCGCGTGCCGGGTGCTGCCAGCGCAGCAATGCTTCCACGCCCGCCAATTCGCGTGTGTTCAGGCTGATTTGCGGCTGATAGTAGAGGATGAGTTCGTTGCGTTGCAGCGCGCCGCGCAGGTCGTGTTCCAGTTCCATGCGTTCCAGGATGCATGCACCCATTTCCGCTTCGTAGAAGCGCAGGCAGTTGCGACCTTCTTCCTTGGCTTTGAACATGGCGATGTCGGCATGCTTGATGAGTACTTCGGGATCTTCTCCATCTTTCGGAAAGAGGCTGATTCCGATGCTGGCCGACAGGTAGATTTCTTGGTCTTGCAGGGGAATCGGGGCGGTAAACAGGGAAAGGACGCGCGTGGCCACCCCCGCGGCTGCCGCAGCGGTAATCGGCGGCTCCAGCAGGATGATGAATTCATCGCCGCCGATGCGCGTGAGCAGGTCGCTTTCGCGCAGCAGGCACGACATCTTGTGGGCCATGATTTGCAGGACGATGTCTCCGATCGAATGGCCCATCGTGTCGTTGACGTTTTTGAAACGGTCGAGGTCGACGAAAAGCAGGGCCATCTGGGGGCCGTCCATGTCGGCATCTTCCGGCAGCGCGTCCGGCGCGTCCTGGCGCACGGCGGTATACCGGGCCCGTTTCAGGCTGTGTTCGAGCCGTTCCAGCAGCAGCGCGCGGTTGGGCAGTTGGGTCAGCGGATCGTGATAGGCAAGGAAGTTGAGGCTGGCCTGCTGCGCCTTGCGTTGGGAAATGTCGCGCACGATGCCCCAAAAGCCATCGTAATTGCCCTCGGTATTTTTATTGATATAGAGTTGTAATTCTATCGGAAATATGGAGCCGTCTTTACGGATTTGCTCTTTTTCATATATATCGGAATAGCCTCGGAGCATCAACTGAGTCTGTTCTACGTGAGTATCGACATTGCACCAAAGGGGAGGCGTAAAATCACGTGGAGTCAGGCACAGTATTTCTTCTTCGCTATAGCCGAGCATTTCCCGGAAAGCGCGGTTGCATTCCAGTACGCGACGATCCTTGCCGATCCGCGCATAGCCGTCCTTTATGTTGTCGTATAATTGCTGAAGCCTGTCGCGGCTGAGGCGGGCTTCTTTTTCGGCGGCGATTTGTTCGTGGATGTCGATGAATACGATGATGATATGGGTTTCGTCCATATTAGACATGGTCGACGCGGACGCGCGGCATTGCTGGTGAATGCCGGTGCTGCTGACCATGTCGAGGACGATGGAAGATACCTGGCCTTGATTGCGGAGCTGACGCACGAAAGCATCGCGTTCCTCGGGGACATCCCAAAAGCCGGTTTCGATAACCGTTTTCCCCAGCAAATCTTCCCGTTTCCAGCCAAATACGGCGCCGAACGCTTCGTTGACTTCCACCAGGCGTCCGTCTGCGAGTTTTATGATGACGACTGGCACCGGGAAGGCGCGAAAGAACGCACGGCACCGCTCCGAGAACGAGTCGTCATTTTCGGAGACACTGGTATCGGATGGCATGAAGTTCTCCCTTTACGACTACAGATTTATTGCAGAATGATGCGTATGCCGGCGTCTCGCCAGCTTATCGGCGGGGGGAGGCGCCGACCATGCAGAACGCCACGCTTCCAGGGCAAAAGAAAAAGTGCACGGCTATAATGCCAATAATTTACTTGCGGTTTTCCACAACAAATGAGTTGTCCACGGATGGGTTTTCCACAATAAATGTCTGAATTGCCCAGTCCCGACGAACGCGCGCTTGCGCAAAGCGAGCGCTTGGTGGCGCTCATCGCGGCCGAAATCGCGGCCGCGGGCGGTTGGGTTCCTTTTTACCGCTATATGGAACTCGCGCTTTATGCGCCGGGGCTCGGCTACTACACGGGCGGGTTGCACAAATTCGGAGAGGGGGGCGATTTCGTCACCGCCCCGGAGCTGACGCCGCTGTTCGGGCAGGCGCTGGCGGTGCAGGCGGCGGCGTTCATGCGCGCGAGTGAGCCGGAAGTGATCGAAGTCGGCGCGGGCAGCGGCCTGCTCGCCGTGGATTTGCTGCTCGAACTCGAACGCCTGGGATGCGCGCCCGAACGATACGGCATCCTTGAACTGTCGGCGGAACTGCGGGCGCGCCAGCGCGAAACCTTGCTGGAACGCGTCCCCGCGCTGGCCGCGCGTGTGCATTGGCTCAATGTTTTGCCGGAGGCGTTTTCCGGCGTCGTGCTCGCAAACGAGGTGCTCGACGCCATGCCCGCGCATGTGCTGGCGGTGCGCGACGGGGCAATCTTCGAGCGCGGCGTTGCTGTGGCGGAAGCGGGCGCGGCGCCCCCGTTCGTCTGGGCGGATCGCCCGGCGCGGCGCGCACTGCTGGCGGCCGCGCAACGCCTGCCTTTGCCAGCGCAGGCGGCGGGTGGTGAATACCACACCGAAATCAATCTCGCGGCGGCGGCATGGGTCGGTGAGTGGGGCAGGCGCCTGACGCGAGGGGCGTTGCTGCTGCTCGATTACGGCTATCCGCGCGCTGAGTTCTACTTGCCGATGCGTTCGCGCGGCACCCTGATGTGCCACTACCGCCAGCATGCGTACGACGATCCTTTCCTGTGGACGGGGTTGGCCGACATCACCGCGTCGGTGGATTTCACCGCGATGGCTGAAGCTGCGTTCGAGGCCGGGCTGGACGTGCTCGGCTATGCAAGCCAGGGGCGCTTTCTGTTGAATTGCGGCATTCTCGATCGGCTCGCCCGTCGCGGGTCGCGTGACAGCGCGGACTACCTGCGCGCGGCGCACGCGGTGGAGCGGCTCACCTCACCGCGCGAGATGGGTGAGTCCTTCAAAGTGCTGGCGCTTGGCAAGGGCGTCGATGCGCACTTGCCGGGCTTTGCCAGCGGCGACCGCACGCATACGCTCTAGGGCTGGTGCGCTCGCAGGAATAGAAAAGCCCGGCCTTGGGGTTGCCCCCAGGCCGGTAAGCCTTGGATTCAGGCATCGAACGCTGCGAGAAACGCGTCGATATCCAAGGGAGGCGGTGGGCAAACCGCCTTGGGAGGGAGACTGACAATCTGAAGTTGGGGTTGGAGGTGCATCGGCGGCATCATCGGCCGCTCGCCGACTTCGATCATCACGGGCGCGTGGATGATTTCTCCGTCTTCCATGCTCATGACAATCAACATGATTGGCCTCCGTCATATCTGTCTGGACTCTTGTCAAGACCTATTACGGACAGGGACGGGCAGGCTTGAGCGCGGCGCGATGGTGCGCCGCGCAATCCGTCACGGAGGCGTAATTACAGGCTCTGCGCGCTCAGCCATTCGTCGATGCGGCGGGCGGCTTTTTCCCAATCGCGCTCAAGCATCATGCCGTGGCCCATGTGCGGGAAAATTTCTGCTTTCGTGCCGTAGGTGCTGGCGGTCGTCTCGACCTGTCCGGGCGTGATGAGGCGATCGAACGCGGCGCCGAGCACCAGCATCGGGGCGCGATAGACGCGGGCGGGATGAGGCAGGTTGTAGAGCGTCATGTCCCAGAGGGCGCGGTGCGATTCCGATTGCGACTGCTGCCAGTATTCCTGGAGTTTTTCGGGGGATACCGGCTGATGGAAAAGCGCTTCGCGCAGGCTATCCACGCTCGGTTCGCCTCCGCCCAGAATGCGATTGAGGTCGAACAGCAGGTGCGGGCAGGAAAAAAGCATGCCGAGCGCCGAACTCGCCAGGCCCTGCGGCGGCACGGAGGACATCAGCACCACGGCGGGCGCGGTGGCTTGTTCGAGATATTTCTGTACCACCAGCCCGCCCATGGAGTGCCCGATCAGGATGGGCGGCGAGGGGAGGGATGCGGCGACTTCGGCTACGTCGCTGACGTATTGATCCAGCGACACGTTGTCGAGGTCGATGCGGCCCCGGCTGCCGCCGTGCCCGGTGAGCGAGAGCGCGTGCGAGGCCCAGCCGCGCGCGGCGAACCAGGGCAGGAAATGCTCTTTCCAGCACCAGCCGCCGACGTATGCACCGTGAACGAACAGGAGCGGTGTGCGGTGTGCGTCAGGGGCGGCGGGGAGGAAATCGAAGGTTTCGAGGGAGTTGGAGGAAGCAGCGGTTGCGGTTTTCATTGTTCTGAATTGATGTTGGAGAGAGGGGCGTTGGTTGCCGGTTTGCCGTTCGTTACGGCCTCCTTTAGATGCGCGCGCACGGCGGCGGTGCGCGCGGCATGAAGTAAGTGCGGCATTTTCGCGCGTTCCGCTGTCGCGTGCGCGAGCGCGCCTGCATCCACACTGAAAAAGGCTTCCAGCGCGCGCGCCCACGTCGCGCCGGGCGGCCAGGGGGTGGGCCAGTCGCCGCCGCGTCCGAAATAGTCACAGGCAGCGGCATCGAGCAGGGCGCGGAAGCGTTCCGGGCGACGGGCGGCGTCGCAGCGTTCCAGCACATTGACCACGGTGCCGGGGCGCATGTCGTCGATGTGGCTCAAATTGCCGTGCTCGCGCGCGAACAGTGCGGCGAAATCGCGGCAGGCGGCGGGGGCGCGCAGGCGTTCGGAAACCGCTTTCGCGAGCCATTCGCCGCGCGCTTCGTGTTGGTAGTGATGCGGCAGGATCTCTGGCGGCGTCTTGCCCTTGCCGAGGTCGTGCGTGAGGCACGCCCAGCGCACTTGCAGCTCGAATCCGGCGTGGGCGGCGTGGTCGACCACCAGCATCGTGTGCGTGCCCGCGTCGCCTTCCGGGTGGTATCGAGGCGGCTGCGGCATGGCGAACAGGCGGTCGAGCTCGGGCAGGATGACGGCCAGCGCGCCGCATTCGCGCAGCACGAGGAACATGCGAGAGGGCCGCGTTTCCATGAGTCCGTGCGCAAGTTCCTGCCAGACACGTTCGGGCACGAGGTGATCGAGTTCGCCGCTGGCGCACATTTCCCGCATCAGGGCGAGTGTTTCCGGCGCAACGGAGAAGTCCGGCAGGCGCGCGGCAAAACGTGCCACACGTAGCACGCGCAGCGGGTCTTCGACGAAGGTGGGGCCAATGTGCCGGAAGACCTTGGCTTCGAGATCGCGCTTGCCGCCGTGCGGGTCGATCAGCGTGCCGCTTTCCTCACGGGCGATGGCGTTGATGGTGAGATCGCGCCGTGCGAGATCGTCTTCGAGCGTGACATCGGGCGCGGCGTGGCAAATGAAGCCCGCGTAGCCGTGGCCGCTTTTTTTTTCGGTGCGGGCGAGCGCGTATTCCTCATGTGTGTCGGGATGCAGGAAAACCGGGAAATCCCGCCCCACGGGGCGAAAACCGCGTTCGAGCATCGCCTCGAACGTCTCGCCCACCACCACCCAGTCGCGGTCGCGCACCGGCAATCCGAGCAGGGCGTCGCGGACCGCGCCACCGACGATGTAGGTGCGCATGGGCCTAGCCTTTCGGCCCGATCGCGCCGAGTCGTGCCTTGAGCGATTGCGGCTTGCCCGTGCGCAGGGCGGCGTAGATCACCGCGTTGGTCATGACGTGCTTGACGTAATCGCGCGTCTCCTCGAATGGGATGGTTTCGGTGTAGATCGCGCCTTCGAGCATGCCGCCGTCGCGCCATTTCCGCGCCCGGCCCGGCCCGGCGTTGTAGCCGGCGGCGGCGAGCACTTCGTTGTCGTCGAGTTCGTCGAGGATGATGCGCATGTAGCCGGTGCCCAGTTCCACGTTGGTTTCCGGGTCGCGCAACAGGCCGGGATGATAGTAGATGCCGGTTTGCTGCGCCACGTATTTGGCGGTGCGGGGCATGACCTGCATCAAGCCCTGCGCGCCGGAGGAGGAACGGGAAGGAATGACGAAGCGGCTTTCCTGCCGCATGATGCCGTATATCCAGTCGATGTCGAGGTGTTTGGCGGCGGCGTGCGGCGCGATGATTTCGCGAAACGGCGTGAGATAGCGCAATTCCCACGCCCCCGACGGGTTGGCGAGTTCGGCGGAGGTGATGCAGCGGTCGTAGAGGTGGTTGCTCAAGGCCAGCCGCGCGGCGGCGAGCCGGAATGTCTCGTCGCGCCCGCGCAGCGCCCAGTTCCACTCGCGCACGGCTTCGATGCGCATATCGAGGCGAAAAAGCGCCAGCGCGCGCAGCAGTCCGGGATGTTTGTCGGCGCTGGGGCCGCTGCTGGCAACCGCGGTCCGCCCGGGCACGGGCAGCGGGAAGGCATCCGCCTCGCCGCCAGAGCCGTCACCGCTTTCTTTGCCGGATTCGCCCGGTTCACCCGCCTCGCCGCCGTTTTCGTCCTCCGACGCATTGGCGCTGCCGCTCCTGTCGGTGAGATCGGATTCGATTTCGGCGGCGGTGGGCGCGGTATGCGAAGCGCGTGGGTCGAACGGATGGCCGAGTTCCTCGTTGGCAAGAATGCCGTAGAAATCGGCCATCGCGGCGATGCGGCCGAACGCGGCGTTCGCCTGCGTCGTGCGCCCACTGGCCTGCAAAGCGCGGCCGCGCCAGTAAATCCATTCGGGCAGCGCGCGTTCCTCGGCTTTGAGCTTGTCGATGGCCGCGAGTACGGCTTGCCAGTTGCGGTCGCGCAAGGCGGTGCGCACGCGCCAGGCGCGTTGGGTTGCGTTCAGGGGAGCGCTGCCCGCGTTCTGCTGCCAGGTGGCGGCGATCGGCTTGTGCTCTTGCGCGGCGCGCAGCGCCAGTGTTGCCCAGCCGTGTGCGCGCTCGCTGGCGGTGAGCTGGCCCGAAATGCGCTGGAAACGGGTGTGGGCGGCGCCGGTGTCCTGGCGTGCGATGCGGGCGACGGCCGCCAATGCGATCTCACGCCCGGCGCGGCTTCTGGCCCACTTTTTGGGCAGGCGGGCGAGATAGCGCGATGGGTTGCGGATGGCAAGGTTGTACGTCTTGGTGCTGCCGTCGAGCCAATCCAGCACGGCACTCGCCCGTGAGGGCGAACGGGTGTCGGCGCGGCGCCGGAAAAGCTGCCAGACTGCCTCGGTGCTCACCTTGCCCCGGCTGACGGCCGCGCGCAGCACCGGCGCGCAGGTGCCATTGACGAAGGTGAAGGAATCCCAGCTGGCGGCGACTTCGTCGAGCACCTGCCGGTCGCCGCGCGCCAATCGTCCGTTCCAGGCAAGGCAGCGCATTTCGCCGTCGGGATTTTGCAGTCCGGGATAAATCTGGAAGAAGGCATCCCAGTCGCTGTCCTTGGCGAGCCGCCGCAGCCAGTCGGCGCGCAAGCGCTCCGTGAGGTAAGTTCCCGTTTCGGCGCGCAGGAAAGCGTTCAGTTCGTCCGCCGAAGGCGGCACCAGAAGGCGCGACAGTCCGTTGGACAGCAGCCAGTAGCGCACGTAAGCATCGAGCGGGTGGCCGTTTGCGCTGTTGGCGAGCGATTCGAGCGTGTCGCGGTCGCCGCTGCGCAGGGCATCGCGTGCGGCAAGGAAACGGGCTTCGCCTTCGGCAAAAGGATCGCCCGCCTGGGCACGCGCGGTGGGGGTGAGGCAACACACCATGACCACGGCGGCCAAGGCGCGCACGGTCTTATCGAACATCCTGCGGGCTCTCCAGTCGATGTATTTTTGGGCGCGAAAATCCCGCGACCATATCACAACGGCTGGAATTCCCGCTATCGGGATGTAGCGATCACGTTACGCCGTCTTGAATTTCCGCACGGCTTCTTCCAGACCTTCGGCCAGCTGTCCGAGATGGGCGGCGTTCTTGTCTACGCGCTTGGCAATGGCCGCGTTTTGTTCAGCGACCGAGGAAGCCGCCTCGACGCGTTTGGCGATAGCTTGCGATTCGCCCAGTTGCGCACGCATGGCGGCGGCGACGCTACGCGAGGATTCAGCGAGTTGCCGGGAAACTTGCTCGATGCCGGAGAGCGCCTGCTCCGCCCCGGTGCTGGCTTCGCCGCTCTTGCGCGCTTCGGCGGCGGCTTCCTGGATGACGGTTTGCACTTCATCCACGCCGCTGCCGACGCGACGCAGGATTTCACCGATCTCGCCCGCCGAGTGCGAGGATTCCTCGGAGAGCTTGCGCACTTCGTCCGCGACCACGGCGAAACCGCGCCCGACCTCGCCCGCGCGCGCGGCTTCGATGGCCGCATTCAATGCCAGCAGGTTGGTCTGATCCGCAATCTGGCGAATGGCGCCGACCACCTGCCCGATGGCTGCCGAGTGCCGCCCCAGCTCGTCGACTTTTTCCAACGCGGAATCGACTCGCCGTTCAACGTCCTGCATGTGGTGGATGGCCTCCAGCATGATCTGTTTGCCTTGTTCTACTTCTTCCACGGCGCTGGCGGCGAAAGAGTCGGCTTCCTGCGCGGTTCTGGAAACGGTTTCGATGGAATTGGTGAGCTCTTGCGTGTTCGCGCTCATCTCCTGTGTGCCCGTGGCGAGCTGGGCGATCTGGGTTTCGAGCTCCTCGACCGATTGCGAGGTATCCACGGTGCAGCGCGACACTTCGTTCGCGGAATCGCGCAGGGTGGCAACCAGCGTGCTCATGGCCGCGGTGGCTTCGTTGATGCCCTGGGCGACGGTGTCCAGTTCGCTGGCGGAATCGGGACGCGCCGGGATGCGTTCGGTCAATATGCCTTTGCCGAGCGCGTCCAGTCCGCTCGCAATGGCCGCCATCGGCCGCAGCTGTATGCGGATCAACAGCGCGATCGCCACCAGCAGCAGGAGCACCATGGCGCCGATGCCGGCGATCGTCACGGTGCGGATGCGGTCGTAGGGCGCGGTGAATTCGTTCAGCCACGACCCCACGGCGACGATCCAGCCCTGCCGCGGCCAAGCGCGCAGCGTGACCAGTTTTTTGCGCATACCGCCGTGGTAATCCATGTCGTAAGCGAGCAGGCCGTTTTGCAGCGCCAGGGCCCGTTCCATGAAATGACGTGTCGCGGCGGAGACTTGCGAGAGTTTCTTGCCCTCATCGCTCGGGTGCATCACCAGATAGGGTTCATCTGCATCGCCTTGTACCTTTGATATGATGATTGGATAGCCGCTTTTACCGATGACCACGGATCGAATCTTGTCGAACAGCAGTTTGTTCGCATCGCTGACATCCAGCCGCATGCTGACCCCGCCGACGACGTCGCCATTTACCCGGAGCGGCTCCACGACCAGCGCATAGCGTTTGCCGCTACGATCGATCATGCCCAGATAACGCACGCCGCCGATCACGGTCTTGGCGTAGGCGTCGGTGATTTCTTCGCCATCGCGATAGATGCCATCCCGTTTCAGCAGCGTGGTCGCGCGATAGAGACGGTCGCCGTCACGGACCATGAACGAGGCTTCATGGCCGGGATTGTTCTTCTGGAACTGCAACAGCAGCGTCTGATTGCCGAAGGCAGGAATGTCGCCGAACCGAACTTCGGGCCGCTCCGCATGGCCCAGCACCGTGTGCTTGCCGGTCAGCACCGGAGACGGAAGCCCGGCGATAAATTTTTCCAGCGCCGCCGCCGCGGTGCCCTGGAGGACCTCGTTGGCGAAATCGGAGGTGCGGCTGATGAGATCGAGATTGGATTGCAAGGAAATTTCTGCTTCCCGTGCCGCGACATTGCTGGAATATTGCGACAGGAAGATGGAAAGAATGGCGATGCCGATCAGAGTCAGGGAGACGATACCGATGAACAACTGGCGGCTCATGGGCAAGCGTAGAAAGCGCGCGATCATTGTGTGGACCCCAAAGAGTGACAATTCATTATCTGTCCAAATAATCGGCGTCATATTTTGTTAGTACGAATGCTGTGGTTTATTACACTGGCGTCGCGTGAAAAAATACTGAAACGATGCTGCATGACAGGCTCTATAAAATGGGCCGTCCATTTCACCATGCCAAATCCGGGGAGCGATTCGTGGCACTGACCCACAACGATGCGAACGAACGCCGCGGCGCGCTGCGCGCGCACGCCCTGGCTGCCCGCGAGTCCGCTCCTGCTGCGCTGCGCGCCGTTTGGGAGGCGGCCATCGCGCGGCATCTCGATGACCTGCTCCCACACCTGCCGCCGGTCGACGTCCTGGCGTTTTGCTGGCCTTTCCGTGCCGAACCTGACCTGCGGGCGTGGGTCGGCCGCTGGCTCGCCGCTGCCCCGGCCCGCATCGCGGCCCTGCCGGTGGTCGTGGCGAAGGAGGCGCCGCTCGCGTTCCGGCGCTGGCGGCCGGGCATGGCGCTGGCGCGCGGCCGCTACGGCATTCCCGCTCCCGCGCAGGGGCCGGAAATCGTGCCTGATCTCGTACTGGTTCCATTGAACGCGTTCGATGCGCGCGGCTATCGCCTCGGCTACGGCGGTGGCTACTTCGACCGCACACTGGCGGCGCTGCGTCCGCTGACGGTGGGCGTCGGGTTCGAGTCGGGGCGTATTGCCGATGCGCTGCCGCAGCCGCATGATTACGCGCTGGATTGGCTGGTGACGGAAGCGGGGGCGGCAGCCCGTTCGATGGCCGCGCCGTGAAAAGCCCCTTGCAATCTTTCGCGCCGGGGCTATAATCCGCGCCTTTGCGCCTTGGCTCTCCTGCCGGGGCGGGGCGAAGCGACCCGTACGGGTTCCAAGACTGACCGCCGCAAGGCGGGAGAAGTTGGAGATAAATTCATGATTCAAATGCAGTCCAGGCTCGGCGTAGCCGACAACACCGGCGCGCGCTCGGTGATGTGCATCAAGGTGTTGGGCGGCTCCAAGCGCCGCTACGCCACGGTGGGCGACATCATCAAGGTGACGGTGAAAGACGCGGCCCCGCGCGGCCGGGTCAAGAAGGGTGAAATCTACAACGCCGTCGTGGTGCGTACCGCCAAGGGCGTGCGTCGTCCCGATGGCTCGCTCATCAAGTTCGACGGCAATGCCGCCGTGCTGCTCAACAACAAGCTCGAGCCGATCGGCACGCGCATCTTTGGACCTGTGACGCGCGAACTGCGCACGGAACGGTTTATGAAGATCGTTTCGCTCGCGCCGGAAGTGCTCTGAGAGGTCTGGGAAATGAACAAGATCCGCAAGGGTGATGAAGTCGTGGTGCTCGCGGGCAAAGACCGCGGCCGCCGTGGCACGGTGCTGTGTCGCGTCGGCGACGAGCGCCTGCTGGTCGAAGGGGTCAATCGGGTGAAGAAACACACGCGCCCGAATCCAATGAAGGGCGAAGTCGGCGGCATCGTCGAGAAGGAAGCGCCCATTCATGTCTCGAACGTCGCGCTGTTCAATCCGGCGTCGCAAAAGGGCGACCGCGTCGGAATCAAGACGCTTGAAGACGGGCGCAAAGTGCGCCTCTTCAAGTCGAACGGCGAACTGGTCGACGCGTAAGGAGTAGCAATGGCTCGCTTGCAAGAGTTTTACAAGAACACCGTGGCGCCCGAGCTGCTCAAGCAGTTCGGCTACAAGTCCGTCATGGAAGTGCCGCGCATCGCCAAGATCACCCTGAACATGGGGGTGGGCGAGGCGGTCGGCGACAAGAAAATCCTGGAATTCGCCTTGGGCGACATGACCAAGATCGCCGGGCAGAAGCCCGTCGTCACCAAGGCGAAGAAATCGATCGCGGGCTTCAAGATTCGCGATGGCTATCCGATCGGCTGCATGGTGACGCTGCGCGGCCCGAAGATGTACGAATTCTTCGACCGTCTGGTGACCGTGGCGCTGCCGCGCGTGCGTGACTTCCGCGGTATCGGCGCGAAAGGATTCGACGGGCGTGGCAACTACAACCTCGGGGTGAAGGAACAAATCATTTTCCCCGAGATCGAGTACGACAAGATCGACGCGCTGCGCGGGATGAATATCAGCATCACCACGACGGCGAAGACCGACCAGGAAGCGAAGGCGCTCCTTGGCGCGTTCAAATTCCCGTTCAAGAACTGAGGGCGACATGGCGAAACTGGCTCTGATCAACCGCGAGGACAAGCGTCGCAAGCTGGTGGCGAAGTACGCCGGCAAGCGTGCCGAACTGATCGCCAAGATCAACGATACGAAGCTATCCGAAGAAGAACGCATGGCCGCGCGCCTGGCGTTGCAACTGCTGCCGCGCAACGCCAGTCCGGTGCGCACGCGAAACCGTTGCAGTCTCACCGGGCGCCCGCGCGGGGTGTTCCGCAAGTTCGGCCTGTGCCGCAACAAGTTGCGCGAAATCGCGTTCCGCGGCGAAGTGCCTGGCATGACCAAGGCGAGTTGGTAAGGAGAATATGAAGATGAGTATGTCCGATCCCATCGCCGACATGCTGACGCGGATACGCAATGGCCAGCAGGCCCAGAAAGCGAGCGTGCGCATGCCTTCATCGAAGTTGAAGGTGGCGATCGCCAAAGTGCTGCAGGACGAAGGCTACATCGACGGCTTTGCCGTGCGCGACGCTTCCGGCAAGTCCGAACTCGACGTCGCGCTCAAGTATTACGCCGGGCGGCCGGTCATCGAGCGTATCGAGCGCGTCAGCCGTCCCGGCCTGCGTGTCTACAAGGGCAGCGACGATCTGCCGAAGGTCATGAACGGCCTCGGCGTCGCCATCGTGTCGACCCCGAAGGGTGTGATGACCGACCGTGCCGCGCGCGCCAGCCGCGTCGGCGGCGAAGTCATCTGCCTGGTGGCCTGAGGAGGATTCCATGTCTCGCGTAGCAAAGAATCCTGTCGTCATTCCGGGCGGCGTCGAAGTGAAGATCTCCGGCGCCGAGCTGTCCGTCAAAGGGCCGCTTGGCACGGTGAGCCACAAGGTCAATCCCGCCGTCGTCGTCGAACTCGACGGCGCCGCGCTGGTGGTCAAGCAGCGCGAAGGCGCGGTCAATGCCAACGCGCTCTCCGGCACCACCCGCGCGCTGGTCGACAACATCGTGACCGGCGTCAGCAAGGGCTTCGAGAAAAAGCTCACGCTGGTCGGCGTCGGCTATCGCGCCCAGGTCCAGGGCGACAAGCTCAACCTCTCGCTCGGTTTCTCGCACCCGGTTGTCTACCAGTTGCCGAAGGGCGTGAAGGCGGAAACGCCGTCGCAAACCGAAATCGTCATCAAGGGGATCGACAAGCAGCAAGTCGGTCAGGTCGCGGCTGAAGTGCGGGCCTTCCGCGCTCCCGAGCCCTACAAGGGCAAGGGCGTCCGTTACGCGGACGAACAGGTCGTGATCAAGGAAACCAAGAAGAAGTAAGGCGCCTGTCATGAACAAGAAAGAATCCCGTCTTCGCCGTGCGCGTAAAACCCGCGCCAAGCTCGCGGAGCTGAAAGCGGTGCGTCTCACCGTGTTCCGGTCCAACAGCCACATCTACGCCCAGATCATCTCCGGCTGCGGCTGCAAGGTGCTCGCTTCGGCCTCCACGCTCGAAGCCGCCGTGCGTTCGCAGACGCCCAACGGCGGCAATAAGGCCGCCGCTACGGTGGTCGGCAAGCTGATCGCTGAGCGCGCCAAGGCCGCCGGCATCGAAACAGTGGCGTTCGATCGCGCTGGTTTCCTCTATCACGGCCGCGTCAAGACTCTGGCCGAAGCCGCCCGCGAAGGCGGCCTCAAGTTCTAAGTGAGGGCTCAAATGGCCAAGCAGCAAAATCAGCGCAAACAAGCCTCCGAGGAGCGCGATGATGGTTTGCGCGAAAAGATGGTTTCGATCAACCGCGTCACCAAGGTCGTCAAGGGCGGCCGCGTGCTCGGTTTCGCGGCGCTCACCGTGGTCGGCGACGGCGACGGCGGCATCGGGATGGGCAAGGGCAAGTCGCGCGAAGTGCCGGTAGCGGTGCAAAAGGCGATGGACGAAGCCCGTCGCAAGATGAAGAAGGTGTCGCTCAAAAACGGCGCCCTCCACCACACCGTGATCGGCAAGCACGGCGCGGCCTCGGTGCTGATGCAGCCCGCGCCCGCCGGGACCGGCATCATCGCCGGCGGCCCGATGCGTGCGGTGTTTGAAGTCATGGGCGTGACCGACATCATTTGCAAGTGCATCGGTTCGACCAACCCTTACAACGTCGTGCGCGCCACGCTCAATGGCCTGCTGGCGGTCAACACCCCGGCGGAGATCGCGGCCAAGCGCGGCAAGTCCGTCGAAGAAATCCTGGGGTAAGCGATGTCCGACAAGAAGATCGAGGTCACGCTGGTGAAAAGCGTGATCGGCACCAAACAATCTCACCGCGCCACCGTGCGCGGGCTGGGGCTTCGTCGTCTCAACCAAACCGTCGCGTTGGTCGACACGCCGGAAGTGCGCGGCATGATCAACAAAGTGGCGTATCTGTTAAAGAGTGAGGGCTGACATGCGCCTGAACACCATCAAACCGGGCGCTGGCTCGAAATCCCCCGCCAAACGCGTGGGCCGCGGCATCGGCAGCGGTCTGGGCAAGACTGCCGGACGCGGGCACAAGGGGCAGAAATCCCGCGCGGGCGGCTATCACAAGGTCGGTTTCGAGGGTGGCCAAATGCCGCTGCAACGCCGTTTGCCGAAGCGCGGCTTCGTGTCGCTCGTCAAAGGCCGTAACGTGGAAGTGCGTCTGTCCGAAATCGCCGCGCTGCCGGTCGATGAAATCGACTTGCTCACACTGGTGCAAGCGGACGTCGTCCCCGCGAACGCGCTTTCCGCGAAGGTGATCCTTTCCGGCAAGATCGAAAGGAAAGTCGTCCTGAAAGGCATCGGCGCCACCAAGGGCGCGCGTGCCGCCATCGAAGCCGCAGGCGGCTCCGTGGCGACCGAGTAAGCAACAAGGACAAGATTGTGGCCAAATCACCCGCCGCGGTTGGCAGCACCGGAAAGTTCGGCGATCTGAAACGGCGTCTGCTGTTTCTGATCGGCGCGCTGGTCGTCTACCGTCTCGGTACACACTTGCCGTTACCCGGCATCAATCAAGAGGCGCTGGTTGCGTTTTTCGGCGAGTCGGGCGAGGGCGGCTTCTTTGGCATGTTCAATCTGTTCTCCGGGGGGGCGCTGCAGCGCATGTCGATATTCACCCTCGGAATCATGCCCTACATCTCGGCCTCGATCATCATGCAGCTGTTGGCCGTGGCGGTGCCTCAACTCGAGGCGCTCAAGAAGGAAGGGGAAGCCGGACGGCGCAGGATCACGCAATACACCCGCTACGGCACCGTCATTCTGGCACTGTTTCAGGCGTTGCTGGTGGCGGTCGGACTGGAAAGCCAGACCGGTGGCAACGCGTCGCTGGTCACGGAGCCGGGATTCGTTTTCCGCTTCGCGGCCGTCACTTCGCTGGTGACCGGCACCATGTTCCTGATGTGGCTCGGCGAGCAGATCACCGAACGCGGCGTCGGCAACGGTATCTCGATCATCATCTTCTCCGGTATCGTCGCAGGCTTGCCTGGCGCCATCGGCAATCTGTCCGATATGGTCGCCAATCAGGGCATGAATCCGCTCAAAGCCCTGTTCGTTTGCGCCATCGTGGTGCTGGTGTCCGCTTTCGTCGTCTTCGTCGAACGCGGCCAGCGCAAGATTCTGGTCAATTACGCCAAGCGGCAGGTCGGCAACCGTGTCTATGGCGGGCAAAGCTCGCATCTGCCGTTGAAGCTCAACATGTCCGGGGTGATCCCGCCCATTTTTGCGTCGAGCATTCTGATGTTCATCGGGGTGATCGGACCCTGGACCAGCAAGTCCGAAACATTGGGCTGGTTGGGCAGATTTTTCTCTACTTACCTGGGCCCCGAGCAACCGCTTTACATGATTACTTACTCGGCGCTCATCATTTTCTTCTGCTTCTTCTATACCGCGCTGGTGTTCAATCCGCGCGACACGGCGGACAACCTGAAGAAAAGTGGTGCATTCGTGCCCGGCATCCGGCCGGGCGAGCAAACCGCGCGCTATGTCGACCGCGTACTGATGCGCCTGACCCTCGCTGGCGCGGCCTACATCACGCTGGTCTGTCTGTTGCCGGAATTTTTGAGACTCCAGATGGGGGTGTCGTTTTACTTCGGCGGCACCTCGCTCCTGATCGTGGTGGTGGTGGCGCTCGACTTCAAGGATCAGGTGCAGAACTACGTGCTGTCCCATCAGTACGAAAGCTTGCTGAAGAAAGCGAACTTCAAGGGGGCGGGTCTTCCGATCCGGTGACGCAATGGCCAAGGAAGACGTAATCGAGATGCAGGGGGAGGTCACTGAAAACCTGCCCAATGCCACGTTCCGGGTCAAGCTCGAAAATGGCCACATGGTGCTTGGACACATCTCCGGCAAGATGCGCATGCACTACATCCGCATCCTTCCCGGCGACAAAGTGACGGTGCAACTGACGCCGTACGACCTCACCAAGGGCCGGATCGTGTTTCGAACCAAGTAACCGAACAGATACAGAACTCAGAAACAGGAGTGAATCATGAGAGTCCAGGCTTCCGTCAAGCGGCTTTGCCGCCACTGCAAGGTCATCCGCCGCAAAGGTGTCGTCAGGATCATCTGCAAGGATCCACGCCATAAACAACGCCAAGGTTGATCCCGAGGCTATTGAGGTAGTACAATCTAACGTTTCGCATTTCGCGGATTCACGAGGTAAAAACGAATGGCCCGTATTGCCGGGGTGAATATTCCCAACCATAAGCATGCCGAGATCGCGCTGACCGCCATCTATGGAATCGGCCGTACGCGCGCGCAGAAAATTTGCGAGGCCGCCAAGGTCGAGCGCTCGGCCAAGATCAAGGATCTCACCGAGACGGACATGGAGCGCTTGCGCGAAGAAGTGAGTCGTTTCGCAGTGGAGGGCGACCTGCGCCGCGAAGTGACGATGAACATCAAGCGCCTGATGGACCTTGGCTGCTACCGAGGCGTCCGTCATCGCCGTGGCCTGCCGGTTCGCGGCCAACGCACCCGCACCAACGCCCGCACCCGTAAAGGGCCGCGCAAGGCGATTGCCGGCAAGAAGTAACAGGAAGTGATAAATGGCTAAGACTGCAACCAAGGTCCGTAAAAAGGTCAAGAAGAACGTCGCTGAAGGCATTGCGCACGTTCACGCCAGTTTCAACAACACGATCATCACCATCACCGACCGTCAGGGCAACGCACTGTCGTGGGCGACTTCGGGGGGGGCGGGCTTCAGAGGTTCGCGCAAGAGCACGCCGTTTGCCGCACAGGTCGCTGCCGAAGCGGCAGGCAAGGTGGCGCAGGAATGCGGGGTCAAGAATCTCGAAGTGCGCGTCAAGGGGCCAGGGCCGGGCCGTGAATCCGCCATCCGGGCGCTCAACGCCCTGGGCATTCGCATCGCCAGCATCACCGACATCACCCCCATTCCGCACAACGGTTGCCGTCCGCCGAAGAAGCGGCGCATCTGACAAGGAGTTTTCACCGTGGCTCGTAATCTCGACCCGAAATGCCGTCAGTGCCGCCGTGAAGGCGAAAAGCTGTTCCTGAAGGCAGAAAAATGTTTCACCGACAAGTGTGCGATCGAACGCCGCTCGTATGCGCCCGGCCAGCACGGCCAGCGTTCCGGGCAACGCTTGTCGGGCTATGGCGAACAACTGCGTGAAAAGCAGAAAATCCGCCGCCTTTACGGCGTGCTGGAACGCCAGTTCCGCCGCGTTTACGCCGAAGCCGCCCGCCGTCGCGGGCAAACTGGCGAAAACCTGCTGCAATTGCTCGAAGGCCGCCTGGATTCCGTCGCCTATCGCATGGGCTTCGGCGGCTCGCGCGCCGAAGCGCGCCAGATCGTTCGCCACAACGGCGTGCTGGTCAATGGCCGCCGCGTGAACATCCCGTCTTACCTGGTTCGTCCGGGCGACGTCGTCCAGCTCACCGACGGCGCGCGCGGCACGCTGCGGGCGAGGGCTTCGCTCGAAGCCAACGAAGCGCGCGGCTTCTCGCCGTGGGTCGAAGTCGACGTCAAGGCCGGAAAGGGCACGTTCAAAGCCTATCCGATGCGCGACGAACTGCCGCCCACGATCAACGAAGGTCTGGTCGTGGAACTGTACTCCCGCTAATCGCGGGACGTGAGCTTCTGGTTTCGGGGAAAGTTGATGCAAAGCAATGAATTGTTGAAACCGCGCATCATCGACGTGCAAGCCATCTCTCGGGTGCAAGCCCGTGTGACGATGGAGCCGTTCGAGCGGGGCTTCGGATACACCCTCGGCAACGCGCTGCGGCGCATCCTGCTTTCGTCGCTGCCCGGCCACGCTGCCACGGAAGTGACGATCGGCGGCGTGTTGCACGAGTACTCGACGCTCGACGGGATGCGCGAAGACATCGTCGATCTGCTGCTCAACCTCAAGGGCGTCGTGTTCAAGCTTCACAGCCGTGGCGAAGTCACCCTTCGTCTGGCCAAGAACGGGGAAGGCCCGGTGACCGCTGCCGATATCGAAACCGATCACGGCGTCGACATCATCAATCCCGATCATGTGATTGCGCATCTCGCCCCCGGCGGCAAACTCGACATGCAGATCAAGATCGAGGAAGGACGCGGCTACGTGCCCGGCAACACCCGCCCGGTGAATGCTGAGAACAAGTCCATCGGTCACATCGTGCTCGATGCTTCCTTCAGCCCCGTGCGGCGTGTCAGCTACGTGGTGGAGAGCGCCCGCGTCGAGCAGCGCACCGACCTCGACCGTCTGGTCATCGACATCGAAACCAACGGCGCCGTCGACCCCGAGGAAGCCATCCGCTACGCCGCGCGCGTGCTCATGGATCAACTCGCTGTCTTTGCCGATTTGCAGGACACCCGTGTCGATGTGCCCATCAAGAACGACGTGGTGGTCGATCCCGTGCTGCTGCGCCCGGTCGATGACCTCGAACTTACGGTGCGTTCGGCCAACTGCTTGAAGGCCGAAAACATCTATTACATCGGTGACCTGATTCAGCGCACCGAAACCGAGCTGCTCAAGACGCCGAACCTTGGCCGCAAGTCGCTCAACGAGATCAAGGAAGTGTTGGCCTCTCGTGGCTTGACGCTTGGAATGAAACTGGAAAACTGGCCGCCGGCCGGGCTGGACAAGCTCGGTTGAGGCAGGGCAAGAGAGGAAAAAAAGATGCGCCACCGTAATGGCCTCCGTAAGCTGAATCGCACCAGCAGTCACCGTCAGGCCATGTTCCGCAACATGGCGGCCTCGCTGCTGCGCCACGAAGTCATCCGCACGACCTTGCCGAAGGCCAAGGAATTGCGCCGCGTGGTCGAGCCGCTCATCACCCTTGGCAAGACCCCGAACCTGTCCAACCGTCGTCTGGCGTTCAACCGCCTGCGCGACCGTGAGATCGTGGTCAAGATCTTCAACGAGCTCGGCCCGCGCTATGCCAGTCGCAACGGCGGCTACCTGCGCATTCTCAAGTGCGGCTTCCGCGACGGCGACAACGCGCCGCTCGCCTACGTCGAGCTGCTCGACCGCCCGGATGAAACGGCCGTCGCACCCGCCGCTGAACCGGAAAAAAAGGTCGAAGCGCCTGCTGCTGCGTAAGTTTCCTCGGCTACAAAGAAAAAAGCCGGGCTTGGCCCGGCTTTTTTCTTGCGCGCCTCGTTGTGCTTTCCTAAAGTGATGCTCGTTCCGAGGCCGAGGATTTGCCATCCTCCCTGAAATCCTGGCGGAATAAGCAGCCTGGACGAGCAAAGCGCAGTCCGGAATCGTCATCGACATCCATCGAAAGGAACCCCCATGCCAACCATCCTCGTCACCGGCGGCGCGGGCTATATCGGGTCGCACACTTGCCTTGCGCTTTTGCGCGGCGGTTTTGAGGTGGCGGTGATCGACGACTATTCCAATTCGTCGCCCGTAGCGCTGGAGCGGGTGGAGCGGCTCGCGGGGCGCAAGCTCTGCGTGGTGCTGGAGGCCGACGTGGGCGACGCGGCGGCGCTGGAGGATGTGTTCGCGCGGCAGCGGATACATGCCGTCATCCATTTCGCGGCGAAGAAAGCAGTGGGCGAATCGGTGCGGCTGCCGCTTGCTTACTACCGCAACAACCTCGGTGGGTTGTTCAACCTGCTGGAACAGATGCGCGCGCATGATGTGAAGCGGCTGGTGTTCAGCTCCTCGGCCACGGTCTATGGCGACCCGGAAACGGTGCCGATCCGCGAGAATTTCCCGCTCTCCGTGACCAATCCTTACGGACGCACCAAGCTGATGAGCGAAGAAATCCTGCGCGACGTGGCTGCCGCCGATCCGGGGTGGGCCGTGGTGCTGCTGCGCTACTTCAACCCGGTGGGGGCCGATGCGAGCGGGCTGATTGGGGAAGATCCGCGCGACATCCCCAACAATCTCATGCCTTACGTGAGTCAGGTGGCGGTGGGCAAACTCGCGGAATTACAGGTGTTCGGCGGCGATTACCCGACGCCGGACGGCACCGGCGTGCGCGATTACATCCACGTCTCCGACCTCGCAGACGGACACCTTGCAGCGCTCGCCAGGCTGGAAAGCCTGCCCACGGTGAGCGCGATCAACCTTGGTACGGGGCGCGGCTACAGCGTGCTCGATGTGGTGCGCGCATTCGAGGGGGCGTCCGGCCGGCGCGTGCCGTATCGCATCGCCGCGCGCCGACCAGGTGACGTGGCCGCCTGCTGGGCCGATCCGTCGCTTGCCGCGTCGGTGCTCGGCTGGCGCGCGCAACATGGCATCGAGCAGATGTGCCGCGATGCATGGCGCTGGCAGACGGCGAACCCGAATGGTTATCGCAACGCATGACGCATCGCCTCGCGGCCGCGGGTCGGCTATAGTGGCGTAATCTTTTCGCCGTCGGTGTCTCATGCGCCATGCAACTCGTCCTGATTAGCGGCCTTTCTGGTTCAGGCAAAAGTATCGCCCTCAAGGTGCTCGAGGACGTGGGCTATTACGTCGTCGACAACCTGCCCGCCATGCTCCTGCCGCAGCTGATGGCCGTCTTGCGCGAGGCGGGCTATCAGCGTATCGCCGTCGCGGTCGATGTGCGTTCCGGCGAGAGCATCGCCGCGTTGCCGCCGCTGATGGGCACCTTGCGCGAAATCGCCGGCGACTTGCGCTTCTTCTTTCTGGAAGCGCGCGACGACACGCTCATCGCCCGTTTCTCCGAGACGCGCCGCCGCCATCCGCTCGCGGTGGAAGGCACTTCACTCGAAGAGGCGATCTGCCGCGAACGCGAATTGCTCGACGGGATTTCCCTGCTCGGACTCCGCATCGACACCAGCGACATGCACCCCAATACCCTGCGTGTGCGGGTGCGCGATTTTGTGGAAGTCGCGGCGGGTGAGGGCTTGACGGTGGTGTTTCAGTCCTTTGGCTTCAAATACGGTATTCCGCTCGATGCCGATTTTGTCTTTGACGTGCGCTGCCTGCCCAATCCGTATTACGACCCGCGCCTGCGCGGGCTCACCGGGCGCGATGCGGAAGTGATCCGCTATTTCGAGAAATTGCCCGAAGTCGCGCGCATGATCGAGGATATCCGTAATTTTGCCGCCGCATGGTTGCCGAGCTTCGTGCGCGACAACCGCAATTACCTCACCATCGCCATCGGTTGCACGGGCGGTCAACATCGCTCGATCTACATCGCGGAACGCTTGGCCGAGGCGTTCCGCGCCTCCATTCACGTCCTCGTCCGCCACCGTGCGGGCGCGCGCCGCCGGGACGACCGCATGGCGGAGAACTGATGCGTCTGGCTGGCGCGTGGCGCGGCTTGCTGCTGCCCGGCGATGTTCTCGTCGTCGCGGCGGGCGTCGCCTTCTGCATCTATGCGGGTTTGCATCTGTGGCGCGGTGGCGTGCCCGATGGCATCGTCGTGCGCGCGGGCGGGCAGGTTTTCGCGCAAGGCGATCTTTCGCATCCGCGCAAGCTGATCGTGCCGGGGCCGCTGGGCGAGACGGTGATCGAGATCGAACCCGGCCGCGCCCGCGTCGCCCTCGATCCGGGGCCGCGCCAGTACTGTGTGCGGCAGGGATGGCTGACGCGCGCCGGGGCGGCGGCGATCTGCGCGCCCAATCAGGTGAGCCTCACGCTCACCGGGCGGGGAGGCGAGTATGACTCGCTCAGTTATTGAACTGACCCCCACCATCGAGGATCGCCGCATCGCCCGTCAGGCGGCCTCGGCCATCGCGCTTACCGTGGCCGAGGCCGCGATCCCTTTGCCTTTGCCGGGCATCAAGCCGGGGCTCGCCAATATCGTCACCCTCGTGGTGCTCGCCCGTTGGGGCTGGCGCGCAGCGGCGTGGGTATCGCTGCTGCGCGTCTTTGCCGCGAGTCTGCTGCTCGGCCAGTTCCTCGCCCCCGGATTCTTCTTCGGCCTCGCCGGGGCGCTGGCGAGCCTCGTCGCCCTCGGCGCAGCGGCGTGCCTGCCGCGCCGCTGGTTCGGCCCCGTCAGCCAAAGCATCTTCGCCGCCTTCGCTCACATCGGCGCCCAGCTCGCCGTCGCCCGCCTCTGGCTGGTGCCGCACGACGGGGTGTTTTATCTCGTGCCCGTTTTCGCGGCGGCGGCGGCGGTGTTCGGTCTGGTCAATGGGCTGGCGGCCGCAGCGTTGTTACGGCAGACGCCGCCCTCGGGGCGGCCGGGCGTCTGCGCTGCCGCAGGGGACGATTCCTCACGGTTGTAATACCATCACTTCCTGCTCAACAGAAGACAAAACATGGATCTCCGCATCTCCTCCGCGCTCACTGGCCCTTTGCTGGAACTGGAGCGCCAGTTCATCGACCGCTCGACGGCCATCGAGCGCTGGTTCCGCGAGCAGTTTCGCGCTCATATGCCGCCGTTTTACGGGTCGGTCGATTTGCGCAACGCAGGGTACAAGCTTGCGCCGGTCGACATGAATCTGTTTCCGGGTGGCTTCAACAATCTCAACCCGGTGTTTTTGCCGCTGTGCGTGCAGGCGGCGCAGGCGGCCGTCGAGCGGCTGTGTTCCGACGCCGCGCGGCTGTTGCTGATTCCGGAGAACCACACGCGGAATCAGTATTACCTGAAGAACGTGGCGCGACTGGCGGGCATTTTGCGGCTGACCGGGCTGGAAGTGCGGCTTGGCAGCCTGTTGCCGGATGTGACCGCACCGACGCCGTTGATGCTCGCGGATGGGTCGAGCCTGATACTGGAGCCGCTCGTGCGGCAGGGCAACCGGCTTGGGCTGGAAGGGTTCGATCCCTGCGCGATTCTGCTCAACAACGATCTGTCGGGTGGCGTGCCGGACGCCTTGAAGGGGCTGGAGGAGCAATGGCTGATTCCGCCCTTGCATGCGGGCTGGCAGACGCGGCGCAAGTCGCGGCACGCCGTGGTGTTCGACCGCCTGTTGCGTTCGTTCGCCGCCGAGGTGGGTGTCGATCCCTGGCGCATCGGCCCTGCGTTCCGTGTTTGCGGCGGCATCGACTTCCGCGAGCGCGCCGGCGAGGAATGCCTTGCGCACCAGGTCGATGCGCTGCTCACGGAAATCCGCGCCAAGTATCGCGAATACAGCATCTCCGATGAGCCGTTCGTCGTGGTCAAGGCCGACGCGGGCACTTACGGCATGGGCGTGATGACGGTGAAGGATGCCTCCGAAGTGGTCGGACTCAATCGCCGTCAGCGCAACAAGATGGCAGTGGTCAAGGAAGGGCTGGAGGTGGCGGAAGTCATCGTGCAGGAAGGCGTGCGCACCTTCGAGAGCATCGGCGGCGCGGCGGCGGAACCAGTGATCTACATGATGGATCACTACGTCGTCGGCGGTTTTTACCGCGTGCACACGACGCGTGGCGATGACGAGAACCTCAATGCGCCGGGCATGGAGTTTCGCCCGCTGCCGTTCGAGGCGCCCTGTTGCACGCCCGATTGCCGGCAGGAGCCGAACGATGAGCCGAACCGTTTTTACGCCTACGGCGTGGTGGCGCGGCTGGCGCTGGCCGCCGCTGCCGTGGAGATCGAGGAAACCGATCCCGACCGCGCGCCGCCGGTAGCGCGCTGATGCGGAGACGTCCATGAGCAGGCTTGCGCTTGCCTTTATCGTCGATCCGCTGGACAGCCTCAAGGCGTACAAGGATTCCAGCGTGGCGATGATGCGCGCCGCCGCCGCGCGAGGCCATGCGACGTGGGCGATCCGGCGCGAGGATTTGTGCTGGCGCGACGGTGCAGTACGCGCGCGCGCCGTGCCGCTCACGCTTGGCGACGACGATCACGACTGGTACGCGGCGGGTGCGGCGAAAGTGCGCGAGCTCGCGGCATTCGATGCGGTGCTGATGCGGCAAGACCCGCCGTTCGATTTCGAATATGTGGCCGCGACGTGGTTGCTGGAGCGCGCCGCCGCTGCCAGGGCGCGGGTGTTCAACGCCCCGCGCGCGGTGCGCGATCATTCCGAGAAGCTGGCGATTCTGGAATTCGCCCAGTTCGCGCCCACGACACTGGTTGCGCGCGAGGCCGGCCACATTCACGCTTTCATCGACGAGTGGGGCGACACGGTGTTGAAGCCGCTCGACGGCATGGGCGGCAGTCAGGTGTTTCGCGTCACCGCCGCCGACCCCAATCGCAACGTCATCGTCGAGACGCTCACGCAGAACGGCGCGCGCACGGTCATGGCGCAACGTTACCTGCCGGGCATCGCGGCGGGCGACAAGCGCGTACTCATCATCGGCGGCGAGCTCGTGCCGTATGCCCTGGCACGCATTCCGCGCGCGGGCGAGACGCGGGGCAACCTCGCGGCGGGCGGGCGCGGCGTGGCGATGCCGCTCACGGCGCGCGAGCGCGAAATCGCGGAATGCCTCGCGCCGATCCTGTGGGGGCGCGGCCTGTTGATCGTCGGGCTGGATGTGATCGACGGGCATCTCACCGAGATCAACGTCACCAGCCCGACCTGCATGGTCGAAATCGCGCAGCAAACGGGGTTCGACGTGGCGGGGAAGGTAATCGATGCGCTGGAGCGGCTGTGAGGCGAATTCTATGGCTGCTTTGCGTCGTCCTCGTCGTCCTGCTTGCCGGGTGCGCGCGTGAACAGGTGTTCCATCGTGAAGCCTATGTGTTTGGCACGCGCGTCGACATCTCCGTTTATGGCGGCGCTCCGGCGCAGGCCAATACCGCGATGGCTGCCGTGCTGCGCGAATTCGACCGGCTGCACCGCGCCTACCATGCGTGGGAGCCGTCCGAGCTCACCGCCCTGAACGATGCGCTCGCGCGCGGCGAGCCGTGTGAAGTTTCACCCGAACTCGCGGCGATGCTGACCGATGCGCAAAAGCTGGCCGCGAGCAGCGGCGGGTTGTTCGACCCCGCGCTGGGCGCGCTCATCGAGCTGTGGGGCTTTCACACCGACACCTTCGAGGCGAAATTGCCCGATCCGGCGGCGCTGGCGGCATTGCGGGCGCAGGCGCCGCGCATCTCCGATCTCGTCATCGACGGCAATCGCATCTCCAGCCGCAACCGCGCGGTGCGGCTCGACCTCGGCGGCTACGCCAAGGGTTACGCACTCGAACGCGCCGTCGCCATCCTGCGCGCGCAGGGCATCCAGAATGCGCTGGTCAATATCGGCGGCAACGTCATGGCGTTGGGGAAAAAGGGCGAGCGTCCCTGGCGCATCGGCATCCAGCATCCGCGCCAACCCGTGCCGTTGGCGACGATGTCGCTCTACGACGGTGAGGCGGTGGGCACTTCCGGCGACTATCAACGCTATTTCGAACTGGACGGCGTGCGCTACGCTCATCTGCTCGATCCGCGCACTGGCGCGCCCGCGCACGGCACGCAGGCGCTCACCGTGTTGGTGAGGCCGCGCCCGGACGCCGGCACGTTGTCGGACGCCGCAAGCAAGCCCGCCTACCTCGCGGGCGACGGCTGGCGCGAGCAGACGCGCCGCTACCGCATCGACCACGCCTTGCGCGTGGCGGCGGACGGGCGGGTGGAAGTGACTCGCGCGCTACGGGCGCGGCTGGAGTTTCCTGTGCCGCTGGAGGTGAGGGTGGTAGACTAAAAAAGTGCAATATGTGATGCACGCCGCTAAAAAAAGTGTTGCGCGCATGCCGCAATCGATGGTGAGCATATCTTTAGCTGTTGAGACAGCGTTACTACAATATTCCCTTACCGCCCCCGGTTTTAGGTAGAATTCACGAGATTGACCGTGTAAATGATATGTATATGGAATTGTTTGTATGAATCCTGCGGTACCCGTCTCGGAAGTCCGACTTGCCTTGCTCAAACAGAAGCCCGCTTTCTTGCGCGCGGTGCTGTTCAGTGTGGTGATCGGGTTGCTCATGCTGATGCCGCCCATCTACATGCTCGAAGTCTACGACCGGGTAGTGGGCAGCCGCAGCTACATGACGCTGGCGATGCTGACGCTGTTGATATTGATGGTCTACGTGCTGCTTGCAGTGCTGGAGTGGGTGCGGTTTGGCGTGTTGCGGCAGGCAGCGGAAGGGTTCGATGTGGCGCTCGGGGCGCGGGTGTACGACGCGGTGTTCGAGACTACTCTGCGCGGCGCGCGCGGCTTCGGGGCAATCGGCCTGCGCGATTTCAGCACGGTGCGCGATTTTGTCGGCGGCGCCACGATGGCGGGGTTGCTCGATATTCCGATGGCGCTGCTGCTCATCGCGGTCATTTTCTGGATCGATCCGGTGCTGGGCTGGTTCGGGCTGGTGAGCGCGGGCATACAGGGCACGATTACGTATTTCAACAAGAAGTCGTCGGGCGAGCCGCTGGCCAAGGCCAATCTGCTGTCGAATCAGGCGAATAACTTCGTGGCGGCGTCGCTGCGCAACGACGAGGTGGTGCGGGCGATGGGCATGACCGAAGGCTTGCGCCGGAGCTGGCTGAAAACGCAGAAGAATGTGCTGCGCATGCAGGCGCAGGCATCCGATCGGGCCGGGGTTTATACGGCGCTATCGAAATACATTCAACTGGTGTCGGGTTCGCTGATGTTAGGCATCGGGGTGTGGCTGATGCTCAGCGGGAAATTCACCCAGAGCGCGGGGATGATCCTCATGGCGTCGATTCTGGCCGGGCGGGCGCTCGCGCCACTGGTGCGGATCATCATAGGATGGAGCGAGGTGGTCGATGTTCGCGAGTCCATGAAGCGTCTACAGGAGTTGCTGGTGCAGATTCCCGCGACTGTGCCGGGCTTGCCGCTCCCCGTGCCGCGAGGATATCTAAGGGTGGAAGGCGTCAGCGCGCGTGCACCGGCGGTCGGCGGCATGGGCGCTCCGGTGGTGCGCAATGTGACTTTTGGCACGCCACCGGGAAAGATGCTGGCGGTGGTCGGACCTTCGGCTTCGGGTAAATCCAGCCTCGTGCATCTGCTGGTGGGGGCGTGGCCTTGTCTGTCGGGCTCGGTGCGGCTCGACGGCGTCGACATATACGGCTGGAACAAGGAAGAACTCGGGCCGTATGTGGGTTATCTGCCACAGGACGTGGCGCTGTTCGACGGCACGATTGCGCAAAACATCGCCCGCTTTGGCAAAGTCGACCGCGACAAGGTAGTGACGGCGGCCAAGCTCGCCGGGGTGCATAACCTGATCCTCGGACTGCCGAATGCCTACAAGACCCGGATCGGCGAGGAGGGGGCGGTGCTCTCCGGCGGTACGCGCCAGCGCATCGCGCTGGCGCGCGCCGTCTATGGCACGCCCCGGCTGGTCGTGCTCGATGAGCCCAACGCCAATCTGGACGAAAAAGGCGAAGAGGCGCTGATGAATGCTTTACACCTGTTGCGCGCGGCCGGGGCGACCGTGGTGGTGGTGACGCATCGCGGCAATCTGCTGACGATGGCAGATGTGATGCTGCTGATGGTCGGCGGCGAGGCGAAGGCTTTCGGTCCGCCCGCCGAGGTAGCCCAGGCCATGCAGGCGCAGGCGCAGTCGCCGCGGGCGCAGGGGCAGGGGCAGAGCGAAGCGATACGGGCGCAGGGGGCGGCAATCGCCGCACTTTTCGACGCGAGACGGTCCGTGGCGGCGGTGGCGAGGAGATGAGTGTGTCTGGGAAAAGCCTTCTACCGGCGCCGCTGTCCGCTTTCCTGAGCGGACGCAGCGAGTTGAGCCGCACGCTGCTGTCGTTCCGGTTCGAGTTTACGGCGTGCATGATCTTCACGGCCATCGCCAATCTGTTGATGCTCACGCCTACCTTGTACATGCTGCAACTGTTCGACCGCGTGCTGGTGAGCCAGAGCGAATTCACCCTCTATGCGGTGACGCTGGTGCTGCTCTTCTTTCTGGGCGTGATGAGCTTTTCCGAGTGGGTGCGCTCGCGCCTGCTGGTCCGGCTCGGCGTGCGGATGGATCTGGCGCTCAATCCGCGTGTGTTCGCCGCCGCATTCGAGTTGCGCGGCCGGGGTGAAGACAGCGAGCACCTGTTTCAGGATTTGTCCAAGCTGCGCCAGTTCCTGACCGGGGCCGGTCTGTTTGCGCTGCTAGATGCGCCGTGGACGCCCGCGTACATCGCGGTGCTTTTCCTGCTGCATCCGGCGCTGGGATGGCTCTCCATCGTCTTTTGCCTGCTGCTTGTCGCTGTGGCCTACATCTCTGGGCGGGCCATGGCGGAACCGATCGAGGCCGCTTTCAAGGCGAACCGGAGGGAAGATCTGCGTCTCGACGCCAGAATGCGCCACGTGGCGACGATCGAGGCGATGGGCATGCTCGGCAACATGCGCTCGCGCTGGCGGCGGGGCCACTACCGCGCCCTGGCGCAAAGCCGGCGTGGGCAGAGCGCACAGACACGCACGCAATCGATCACCAGCTTCGTGCGTATGATGCAGCAGTCGCTTTCGCTGGGCGCGGGTGCGCTGCTGGCGATTCAGGGCGACATTTCGGTCGGGGCGATGATCGCGGCCAATGTACTGATGGCTCGCGCGACCGCGCCGCTGGATGTGCTGGTGCGCTCGTGGAAAGAAATGGTGACGGCCCGCGAGGCTTATACGGAGCTGGAAGCGGCGCTCGATGCGCTTCCCGTTCGCGCGGCGCGCGCGCCGATGGAGGCGACGCACGGCGCAAACGTTCGCATCGATGGCGCGGTCGCCCGCGCCGTCGGGCGGCCGCAACCGATCCTGAAGGGCTTGTCGCTGGAGATCCCTTCCGGTCTTGCCGTGGGAGTGAAAGGGCCGTCCGGCTCGGGCAAGTCTACGCTGGCCCGGGTGCTGCTCGGTATCTGGACCGATGTGCAGGGCGAGGTGCGCTACGACGATGTGCCCCTCTGCGACATCGAGCGCGCCGATCTGGGCACCGAAATCGGCTATCTGCCGCAGGACGTGGAACTGTTCGAGGGCAGCATTGCGGAGAATGTCGCGCGCTTCGGCGAAATCGATTCCGGACTGGTGATTGAGGCTTGTCAGCAGGCGGGCGTGCACGACATGATCCTGCGCTTTCCCAAAGGCTACGATACCCTGATCGGCGTCGGCGGCATATTGTCCGGCGGGCAGCGTCAGCGCATCGGGCTGGCGCGCGCGCTCTACGGCAATCCCCGGCTGGTGGTGCTCGACGAGCCCAACTCCAGTCTGGACGAAGCAGGCGACCGTGCCTTGCTGCAAGCGGTCCTTGCCTTGAAGGAGCGGGGCGTCACCGTCGTACTCATCAGCCACCGCCCGCAGATCATGGCGGTGATGGATCGCATCGTGGTCATAGAGGACGGTTGCGTGCTCAGGGAGGAGACGCCTGTGAAAGCGACCCGGAGCGCGAATATGTCCGTGGAGATGCCGCCCGGCCATGCGGGCGCGGGTGGGACGGGATACGGCAGTGCGCCCGGCGCGGTATCCAATCCGATATTCATGCCAACTTAGTTCAATTTCAAGTCTAACGTCATTATGTCGTCTTCAGCCACGAAACTCGCGCAGCAGCGGAAAAAGGTCATGTCGGCCGAGCTCTCCGGGCGCTCGTCGCATGCCGTTGTCGTGTCAGATCCGCAGACCGCGCCTGCGGACAAACGCCGCCGCGGCGCTTTGGCGCCCGCCCGCGTGACCGAAGGGCTGGTGAGCGCCTCCAGGCCCAGAGAAATCGGTGCGCCCAGGCAGAGCCGGGACGAGGGCGACGATCTGGAATTGCTCACTGACACCCGTTCCCCGGCGCGTCTCGGTTTTTGGGCGCTGGCGATCGGCTTCGGCGGTTTTATGTTGTGGGCGGCGTTCGCGCCGCTGAACGAAGGGGTGCCGACTTCCGGCGTCGTGACTATCGACACCAAGCGCAAGGCGGTGCAGCACCTCTCCGGCGGCATCGTCAATGTCGTGCACGTGAAGGAAGGCCAGATCGTGAAGGAAGGCGATCCGCTGCTGGAGATCGACCCGGCCACCACGCGCGCCAACTACGAGAGCGCGCGGCAGAACTATTATGCCTTGCGGGCGACGGAAGCCCGGCTAGTGGCCGAGCAAAACGGACTGGAGGGCATCGAGTTCCATTCCGATCTGCTCGATGCGCAGGACGATCCGCTCGTCGCCAGCATGCTCGCCAATCAGGAAAGCCTGTTCCAGTCCCGCAGCAGGTCGCAGGAGGCCGAGATCAGCGGGATGGAAGAATCCATCGCTTCGCGCACAGCCCAGTTGAAACTGTTGCGCGAGCAGTTGCAGGGTGTGCAGTCGTTGGTCAATGATGGCTTCGCGCCGCGCAACCAGATGCTGGAATTGCAGCGCCAGAGCGAGGAGACCGCGGGCGCTATCGCGGAGTTTCGCATGCGCATCCAGCAGCGCCAGCAGGAATACCGCAAGGAAGTCGACGCCCAGTTGGCCGAAGTACGCGGCAAGGTCGATGCCGAGCGCGACCGCTTCCGGGCACTCGGCAACGACCTCGCCCACACGGTGATTCGCGCCCCGGCGAGCGGGCAGGTGGTGGGGTTGGCGGCACAGACCGTGGGCGGTGTGATCTCGCCGGGACAAAAGGTGATGGACATCGTGCCCGCCGACGAACTCTTGCTGCTGGAGACGCAGGTGCCGCCGCATCTCATCGATCGTGTGCACGCCGGGCTGGAGGCCGACGTACGCTTTTCAGCTTTCGCCAACAGCCCGATGCTGGTTGTGAAGGGCAAGGTGGAATCGATCTCCGGCGATCTGCTCATCAATGAACAGACCGGCGCCGGCTACTTTCTGGCGCGGGTTTCCGTGACCGGTGAAGGTAGCAAGGAGCTCGGCAGTCGCCGCTTGCAGGCAGGCATGCCCGCCGAAGTCGTCATTATTACCGGCGAGCGCTCCTTGCTCACCTATTTGCTCCATCCGCTGTTGAAACGTATCGCTTTTTCGATGAAGGAAGAATGAGGACAAAACAATGATGAACACACGAGGCCATATCGTTTTCGTCGCGCTCATGGGCGGCGCGCTTGTCGCGTCCCCGCCGGCATGGGCCGATGACTTGTTGAGCCTGTACCGCGAGGCGGTGCAGGCCGACGCCAGTTATCTCGCCGCGCAGGCCGACAACCGCGCCCGGCGCGAAGCCGCGCCGCAGGCGTTGGCGCGTTTGCTGCCCAACGTGGCGTTGTCCGGGTCGCGTTTCAGGAACAAGGCCGAGGGCGATAGCAAGACAGAGTATCTGACAGGTGCCTACGCTCCCCAATCGGGCGACATCGAGTACACGAACAACAGCCACAACTATACTCTGGGACTCAGGCAGCCGATCTTCCGGCCCGCCGCGTTCATGGCATGGCAGCAGGCAAAGGCGCAGGTGGACAGCGTGGACGCCACCCTGCTGGCGGCTGGACAGGAAGTCGGCACGCGATTGGGTGAGGCGTATTTCCAGGTGCTGCTGGCCGAAGCGGAACTGGAGGTCACCAAGGCGCAACGCGACGCCTATCTGACGCAGCTCGAATACGCCCAGAAAGCGTTCCAGAGCGGCTCGGGCACGCGCACCGATATCGATGAGGCGCGCTCCCAACTCGATCTGGCCGCGGCGCAGACCATCCAGTTGCAATATCAGCTCAATTACGCCATGGACGCGCTCAGGGTCATCGTCGATCGCCCGCTCTCGTCGCTGTCGCGCCTGAGTCCCAGCCGCATGACGCTCGATCCGCCCGATCCCGCCCGCCTCGATGACTGGGTGAAAACGGCCGAGGAGGTCAATCCGACCCTGCGCGCCCTGCGCGCGGAGCAGGAGGCCGCCGACAAGAAAATCAAGGCGGCGCTCTCCGGCCATCTGCCCACCCTCGATTTCGTGGCGCGCCGCTCGAAGAGCAAGAGTACCTCTGTCAGCTATCCCGCTAAGTACGAGAACGAGTACGACAAGAACACCGAATACGGCATCCAGTTCGAGGTGCCGCTGTTTGCGGGCGGCGAAACCCAGTCCGGCGTGCGGCAGGCACAGGCCGAAAAGGACAAGACAGAGCAGCAACTGGAAGGCACCCGGCGCGACATTGGCTTGCAGGTGCGCAAAGAGTTCGACGGCGTGGCGCAGGGCGTCTATTGGGTGCGCGCCTACGAGCAGGCGGTGAAGTCCGCCGAACTGGCACTGGTGTCGACGCGCAAGGGTTTCATGGGCGGCACTCGCACGACGCTGGACATTTTGACCGCCGAGCAGAACCTCGCCAACGCCCGCCGCGACCTGAATCGCGGTCGCTACGACTACGTGCTGTCGCGGTTGCGGCTGCTCGCGCTCGTGGGACGGTTGGGCGAGGAAGAGATTGGCCGCTTCAATGGCTGGCTAGAAGCGCGTCAGTAAGGCGCTCGCGCGTTTATCGCCTCTCCCGCCGGACGTGGGAGAGGCGGGCGTTCGGGCCTGAAAACTCACTATATAATGGCTTTCCCCAAGCCCGCCGTCCCGGCGCACAACCATGCATCGTCTACAGACTCTCCGCGTCTGGTACCGGAACGCCCGCCCGCATGCCTTGCCGCAAAGTATTCTCCCTTCGCTGCTCGCCGTCTGCTTCGCCGTCAATGCGGAAGGCTTTTCGCTCTGGCTGGCGCTGCTGGCGGTGGCCGGCGTCGGCTGCGGGCATCTGGCGGCCAATCTGTTCGACGATTATTTCGACTACAAACGCTGCAAGACCGACTATCGTGACCACCTGAAGCACGAGGGTTTCCGCGCCCGCGCCGGCAAGTGCGCGTATCTGGCTTCCGGCGCCGCGACGCTCGAACAGCTGCTGCTTGCCGCGCGGGCGTTCATGGTGGTGGCGCTGCTTGCGGGCGCGGTGATTGTCTATTATCGGGGCTTGCCGATTCTGCTCATCGCGTGCGCGACGGCCTTGCTCTCGCTCACTTATTCCGGGCCACCGCTGCGCTTGAGCTACCGCGGGCTGGGCGAGATCGCCATCGGCCTGATCTTCGGGCCGCTCAACATGCTCGGCACCTATTACGCCGCCTGTGGCGCGGTCGACCGCGCGGTCGTCCTCGTTTCGGTTGCCGTCGGGCTGTTGGTGATGAACATCGTCTATGTGCACGCGATGCTCGATTACGTGCCCGACAAGAAAATCGGCAAGCAGACGCTGGCGGTGACGCTGGATCGCGGCGGGAGCATGCTTGCGGTGCTGTTTCTCGTGCTGTTTCTGCCCTATGGTGTGATCGTCTACGGCATCTGGCGTGGTGATCTCTCTTTCGGCTACGGCGCACTGTTGCTCACCCTGCCGATGGCGGCGATGCTTTTCCGCATGATGCTCATCTACATCCGCGACCCGGATCGCCCGTTTTTCCCGCAATTCTGGATGGGGCCGATGTCGAGCTGGAAACGTTTCGAAGCCATTGGCGCCGGCTGGTTCATGATTCGCTGGCTGCTGGCGAGAAACCTGCTCGCCACCCTCTGCGTGATCGCGATGATCCTGACCTTCACCGCCTGAGCCCGTGAAATCCTTCCTCTATCTGCCGCTCTGGTTCTGCAGGACGCGCGTGCTGGGCAAGCGCATCCCTCTGCAATCGGTCGTTTTCGTCTCCGACAAGTGCAATCTCAAATGCCGCCATTGCACGATCTATGCCAAGAAAGACGCCATCGTCAAAAGCTTCGCGCAAATCCGCGACGATCTCGCCTACTGCTACGCACAGGGTTCGCGCTTCGTCGATCTCGAAGGCGGCGAGCCGACGCTGTGGCACGAGGGCGAACATGACTTGAACAGCGTGATCCGGGCCGCGAAGAAAATCGGCTTCTACTCAGTGACGGTCACCACCAACGCCGCGCGCCCGTTTCCGGGGCTGGAGGCCGACTCCATCTGGGTGAGCATGGATGGTGTTGGCCGTGTGCACGACGCCATTCGCGGCGAGGGCACCTTCGCGCGTCTCGTGCAAAACATCGAAACCTGCGGTCACTCGCGGGTAAGCGTCAACATGGTCGTCAACGCCCTGAACCACGATGGCGTGGAGGAGGCGATCCGCTTTGCCAAATCGCATCCCAGGATCGAATCCATCGCCATCAATCTGCACACGCCGTTTCCCGGCAGCGAGGAGCTCGCACTCGATGCTGTCATGCGCAATGCCGTGCTCGACACGGTGATGGCCTTCAAGCGCCAGGGCTACCCGATCATGAATTCACTTGCGGGCCTGAAACTCATGCGCCGGCGCGACTTCAGGAAGTACTGCTGGATGACGAATTTCGTGATGGTCGATGGCGCCCGCCTGCCCGAATGTAATGGCAAAACGGCGGGGGTGTGCGAGCACTGCGGCTTTTGCATGGCGGGCGAGATGGCGGCGGTGATGACGCTGAAACCCGAAACCCTGCTCGCGGGCCTGAAGCTGAGGGTAACGGGGTAGGCGCCCCACGTTGAAAGAGAATCTGCCGAAAAAAATACTTTGTCCGCCAACGGGTTGCCTGCCTGATGGTCATGCCCGCCTGCATATGGCGTAATAATTGCGAGGGTAATTATTTCTCCACATCGAGCGTATTGCCAGATACTGACGCCGAAGTGGGGATGGTGATAATAATGTCTATGAAAGCCGCCGATTCGATCGTTTTCACTATCGCAACCGTCAGGGGAGCCATTGTGCTCGCTGTGGTCTGGAGTCTGCTCGTGCTTGGCTCGCTGTTCATGCAGCGTGGACAGTTGAACCGCACCGCCGCCGAGCTCGCGCGCATCGCGGCCATCGCCAATCTCAAGAAGGATATGGCGATCCGCGACTGGGCCGCCTCGGTCGAGGGCGTGTTCATCCGCGAAAAGTATGTGTTCGCGAACACCTCGCTCGATCAGGAAGAACGCTATACGGCGCTCGATCGCCGGGGTGTGCCGGTCGAAATGGTGCAGGTGACGCCGATGCATCTGCTGCTGGCGATCCAGAGCATGTCGAACAAGGAATCCGGTTTCCGTGAGCGCCTGACCGCCAATCAGTTGCATAACCGGGATAATTTGCCCGATGATTGGGAAAAATCCGCATTGAAGCAACTGGGCAAGGGGGCCGACATGGTCAGCGAAGCCTTGCCCCAAAGCGGCGGGCATGGGCTGATGCGGGTCATGATTCCGATGAAGATGGAAAAAGAGTGCCTCGAATGCCACCGCGACACCCTGATTCCGGTGGGCGGCCTGCGTGGGGGCGCGGCGGTTTCGCTCGATCTCAACACTTATCTGTCCGCACAGGAGCCGGCCTGGCGCGCGATGCAGTATTGGCACGGCGGCATCTGGTTGCTTGGGCTGTCCGCCATGTCCGTGTTCCATTTCTTCTCCCGCCGCCGCGCACTCGAATTGGTGCGGCAGGATCAGGGGCGGCGCGAGAACGCGATGGCTTTTGCGGCGATGGCCGAAGGTGCGGCGATTGCAGACGCCGACGGCGCGATCCTTTGGGTCAATGATGCTTTCTGCGCGATCACGGGCTACGAACGGGATGAAGCAATCGGCGTCAATCCGAAAATTTTCCGCTCGGATCGGCACGATGCCGCGTTCTACGAACAAATCCGGGAACGCCTGTTGGGTGACGGGCTCTGGCGCGGCGAGCTCTGGAGCCGGCGCAAGAACGGCGACATCTACCCGGTGGAAATATCGGTGCAGGCGGCGCGGCGGGACGACGGCAGCGTGCAGCGCTACATCTCGATCTTCTCCGATATCTCGCAGCGCAAGGAGATCGAACAAAACCTTGCCGACTACAGCGAACACCTCGAAGAGCTCGTGCACCAACGTACCGAGATGACGCGCTTTCTGCAAAACGTGCGTGAGGACGAACGCGCCTCGATTGCCCGTGAGCTGCATGACGAACTGGGACAGGCGCTCACGGCGCTGCGCATCGACCTCGGCTTGCTGCGCCGGCAATGCACCGAGCGCGAGGGCAACGGCGCGATGGCGCAACGGGTTGGCACCTCCTGTGGGCTGGTCGAGCGTACCCTCGTTTCGCTGCGTCGCATCTCCGAAGGGTTGCGCCCCGGCATGCTCGATGTGCTCGGCCTGGGTGCGGCGCTCGAACATCTCGTGTGCCAGTTCGCGGAGCGCACCGCCATCCAATACGCCTTCCACGCCGATAGCGACGAATACAATCTCACCGAGAATCAGGCCATCACCGTCTTCCGTCTCGTGCAAGAGGCGCTCACCAACATCTCGCGCCACGCGCAGGCGACGAAAGTCGACATCGAGCTCAGGCAGGCGGACGGAAAGCTTCATCTCGTCGTTCAGGACGATGGCATCGGATTCGACACCTCCCTGCCTCGCAAAGGCTTCGGGCTGCTCGGCATGTCCGAGCGCGTCAGCATGCTCGACGGTGAAATGACCGTCACCAGCGGGCACGGAACGCGCATCGCCGTCTCGTTGCCGCTTGCCAGGGAGCAAGTGGCTGCGCCGTCATGATTCGCATCCTCATTGCCGATGATCACGATATCCTGCGCGCCGGGCTGAAAGCCATCCTCGCGGAAGCGGGCGACATCGTCGTGGCGTGCGAAGCGTCCAACGGCGTGGAAGCCCTGGCCCACCTGCGCAAAGGCGGCTGTGACGCGGCGGTGCTCGATCTCAACATGCCGGGACGTGGCGGCATCGAACTCATCAAGCAGGTGAAGGGCGAGTTCCCCCGCCTGCCCATCCTTGTCCTCTCCATGTACAAGGAGGACATCTACGCCGTGCGCGCGCTGAAAGCCGGCGCGTCCGGCTATCTGTGCAAGGATCACGCTGAAAGTCTGCTCATCGAAGCCATCCACAAGATCGCGGACGGCGGCCTGTTCATCAACCAGGACGTCGCCGAAGACCTCACGCGCGACATCCTGCAAGGCAAAAACGTCCGCCCGTCGCACAACCACCTCTCCGACCGCGGCTACCAGATCTTCCTCATGCTCGTGCGCGGCATGGGCGTCTCCGAAATCGCGCGCCACCTGAGCCTGAGTGTCAAGACCGTGAGCACGCACAAGGTCAACATCCAGGCCAAAATGGGTTTGGCGAACACGGCGGAACTGGTGCGTTATGCCGTGGAGCATGGCTTGATCGAAGGCGGCGATCTGTAGGGGCAAGCAATTCCTGACCGGGGCAAAAGATATCCAATGCCTTTACGCTCTTTTGTTCCCCCCCTCCAGGCCAAACTCGAAGTAAGAAAGCAGCTTCTGCAATTCGTCCGCGATGCGGGAGAGGCTCTCGGTGCGTTCGTGGGTTTCGTGCATGCGGGTGAGGGTGTTTTCGATGCCGCCGAGGATGGTTTCCAGGTTCGCGGCCATCTCCTCGGTGGCGTGCGATTCTTCCGCTGCCGAGGCGGCGATGCGGCTGGCCATTTCGTTCATGGTTTCGCCCTGGTGGGCGACTTCTTTCAAATCCCTGTCGGACGTATCCATCGCGGCCTCGGCCTCGTCCACGTCGCGGCCCGCTTGCCGCATGGCGGCGAAGGCTTCCTGCGTGGTGGATTCGATGCGGGCGATGGTGTGGCTGATGGTGTCGGTTTGATTGGCGGATTTCTCCGCGAGTTTGCGCACCTCGTCCGCGACCACCGCGAAGCCGCGCCCGGATTCTCCCGCGCGTGCCGCTTCGATGGCCGCGTTCAAGGCAAGCAGGTTGGTCTGATCGGCCAATTCCTTGATGCCGCCGGACACCACGCCGATCTGGCGGATGGCGTCCATGAGCTGGCCCATCGTCTCCTGCGCGCGTTGCAGGGTGGCGACGACCTTGCGCGTTGCGTGGCGTCCCTCGTGCATCTGCCCGGTGGCGGTGCCGAGCGCTTGTTGCGACGCGCCGGCCGATTTGGCGGTTTCGTCCGCACCCAGCGCAACCTGGACGGAAATCTCCTTGAGCGCACCGATGCGCTGCGAGATTTCGTCCGCGGACTGTGACTGTTGCCGCGCCTCACCGTGAATCGTTTTCACCGTCGTTTCCAGTTGGCTGGTGTTGCCGTGGATGAGGCGTCCGGCTTCCTCGATGTCGGAGAGCATCACTTTCAGGTGCGCCTGCATGGCGATCATCGCATTGTTCAGTTCGCCCAGTTCGTCCGCCGGCTTGATGGCGATGATCTCCGATAGGTCGCCCTGCGCGATGTGATCCATCTGGTTTGCCACGGCCTGGATGCCGCCCAGCATCTTGTGCTGCCAGTAGAACAGGCTACCCGCCAGCCCGACGCCGAGGAGACACAGGAAGGGCAGATACCACGCATGATTCGCCAGCCCGAACCAGCCTAGCGTACTGACGGCAAGTTGCAGCACGAGTAGCGCCGCAGTCAGGCTCATGATGCGTGCGGAGAGCGACAGCGGTTTTTTCGGCGCTTGGGCGCTTTTGACGCTTTGCGAACGGCTTTTGTTCATCTCCCGATAACGTTCTTCGGCGCTGTGCACCGCCTCAGGCGTGGGCGGTGTGCGCACGGACATGTAGCCGATGGTGCGGTTTTGTCGGCGTATCGGCACGATGAGCGCGTCGACCCAGTAGAAGTCGCCGCTCTTGCAGCGGTTCTTCACCACGCCGCGCCAGGGCAGCCCCGCCTTGACCGTGGCCCACAGCGAAGCGAACGCGCCCGGTGGCATGTCCGGGTGGCGCACGACGTTGTGCGACTTGCCGAGCAACTCCTCAGGCGCGAAGCCGCTGACCTCGACGAAGGTGCCGTTGACCTGCGTGATGACGCCTTTCAGATCGGTCTTGGAGACGATGTAGCTGCCCTTGGGGAGCGGGCGCTCGTTTTGGGTGATGGGTAAGTTCTTTTTCATCGTGCTCTCGGTCAAGGAGGCAGCCATCGTCAGCCGTCGAACCTGACGATGCTATTGCGGACAGCTCGTTTGATGCAGCGAGATTTTTCGCGGTGACAGCTATTCTCTCGTCACGCGGGACGGTCATGGCCTAGGATTTTTCCTATCCGACCTCTCCACGATTCTTAACCGTTATATCGGACATTGCTACCTGTTGTGTGTCGCGGCGCAGGGATAAGATGCGGCGTGTGTTAAAGTTACCGTCCGCGACATACGTGACGTTTGTGGCGTTGTGTATTTGTATTTCGGGTCGCGCGAATCTTCTTCTTGGGAGAAAGAATGATGAGCAGATTTGCAGTAAAAGCCGCGGTGCTGATGCTGGCGGCCACATTCGGGACGGGAACGGCCTGGGCGGCGGAGTCGCTTCAGGATGTGATGAAGCGACGCAGCCTCAGCCAGCAGGATTTGCTGGCCGCCGCCAAAACCTATACGCCTTCGGGAAAACGTGATGAGTTCGTCGTGTTCAGTTCGGGCGGGCAATCGGGGCAACTCATCGTCTATGGCATCCCCTCGATGCGTATTCTCAAATATGTCGGAGTCTTTACGCCCGAACCCTGGCAGGGATACGGCTACGATGAGGAATCCAAGGATATTCTCAAAGGGGGCTGGATCGACGGTAAGGAAATCACCTGGGGCGACGCGCATCACCCGGCGATTTCGGAAACCAATGGTCAATATGATGGCCAGTTCCTCTTTATCAACGACAAGGCCAATCCCCGTGTGGCGGTGGTCGATCTGCGCGATTTCGAAACCAAGCAGATCGTAGCCAACCCCATCTACAAGTCGGAGCATGGGGGCGCTTTCGTCACGGCCAACACCGAATATGTTTTCGAGGCCGCGCAATACCCCGCGCCGCTGGAGCGCAAGAAATTCTATCCGCTCGAAGAGTTCAATGAAAAATACCGCGGCGGCATGACCTACTGGAAATTCGACCGCAAGGCCGGACGCCTCGTCCCGGCGCAATCGTTCTCGGTCGAGTTGCCGCCATATTCGCAGGATATCTCGGATGCAGGCAAGGGACCGTCCGACGGATGGTCGTTTACCAACTCCTTCTGCTCCGAACGCTACGTAGGCGGTATCGAGCAGGGCCGCCCGCCGTTCGAGGCCGGGTGCTCGGCCAAGGATACTGATTATCTTCATGTCATCAACTGGAGGAAGGCGGCCGAACTCGTCGCGCAGGGCAAGGCGCAGAAAATCAACGGTCACAATGTGCTGTCGATAGAGACCGCCGTCAAGGAAGGCATCCTTTTCCTGGTTCCCGAACCCAAGTCGCCGCACGGCGTCGATGTCACGCCCGATGGCAAATACATCATCGTCTCTGGCAAGCTCGATACCCACGTTTCCGTCTATTCCTTCGAGAAGATCCAGGCAGCGATCAAGGCTGGCAAGTTCGAGTCGAAAGACCCCTACGGCATCCCGGTGGTCGGTATGCGGGATGCGCTGCACAACCAGGTTCAACTCGGTCTGGGTCCCCTGCACACGCAGTATGACTCGAAGCAATGCGTGGCCTACACCTCGCTTTATGTCGACTCTCAGGTCGCCAAGTGGAACTACTGCGATGGCAAGGTGCTCGACAAAATAGCGGTGCACTACAACATCGGTCACCTCATGACGATGGAAGGCGACTCGGCCGGTCCGAAAGGCCGCTACCTGGTGGCGCTCAACAAGCTGTCCATCGACCGCTTCAACCCGGTCGGCCCGTTGCATCCGCAGAATCACCAGCTGATCGACATCAGCAACGACAAGATGCAGCTCATCTACGACATGCCTCTGCCGTTGGGCGAGCCGCATTACGCCGTGGCGATCGAGGCCAGCAAGCTCAAGCCGGGGGTACGCTACAAGGTCGGTACCGACAGTCGCACCGACAAGGATCACCCGGGCAGGGCACGGGCAGGCGAGGAACGTACCGAGCGCAAGGGCAACAAAGTGACGGTATTCGGCACCTTGATCCGTTCGCACATCACGCCTGAAATCATCGAGGCTGAAGTTGGCGACGAAGTGACGATCAACCTGACCAATCTTGAACGCGCCGAAGACGAAACGCACGGTTTCGCCATCTCTGCCTATAACGTCCATGCCTCGATCGAACCCGGCAAGACGATATCGGTGAAATTCAAGGCCGACAAGGAAGGTGTCTATCCGTACTATTGCACCGAGTTCTGCTCCGCGTTGCACCTTGAAATGCAGGGCTACCTGCTCGTCAAGCCGAAGGGTTGGAAAGCGGTGGCGAAGAAGGATGCCGTCAAGAGCAACTACACCGAAGCCGACTACAGGGCGACGCTGAAGCGGATTGTCGACACACAAGCGGTGATCGATTCCGTCGTGGCTTACATCACCAGTACCAACTTCAAGGACTTCCCGGACGTGGTGAGTATGGTGGAAGACGCCACCGACCAGCTCGGCAAGATCCCGGACGCCAAGGCGAAGCACGAAGCCGCGGCGGGCAAGAAGGACTGGGACAACGCCAACCTCTGGGCTGAACAGGTCTATCAATATCAGGTGAAGGCGGCCGATATCGGCCTGCGCGCCAAGACCTACCTCGACCAGCACGGGGCGAAGAAGGTCAAGTAATCGCTGCGTGACGTCCGTGCGGCAGGGAACCTCCGGGTTCTCGCCGCACGGCCCCTCACCGCCGCAAAGAGGACACCCATGAAACGGATGATTGTGTTGGCGCTAGGCTTGGTCCTTGCGCCAATGGCCCTCGCTGCGCCCGACGGGGCGACGCTTTACAGGCAAAAGACCTGTGTGGCCTGTCATGGCAAGAATGGGGACAAGCCGCTACTGCCGACCTACCCCAAGATCGCCGGGCAAAACGCGGTCTATGCCGAGCAGCAGATCAAGGACATCAAGAGCGGCGCGCGATCCAATGCGCAAGCCGCGGCAATGAAGGCCATCATGCATCTGGTGAGCGACGAAGAAATTAAGGCGCTTGCTGTTTATCTCGAAGCGCTGAAGTGATTCGGGCAAGGAGAACGATATGAAAAAGGCATTCCTCCTGATCGCGCTGTCCGCAAGCATCGCGGCCTTTTCAGCCTTCTCTGTCCGTGCACAAGCGCCCACGCCCAAAAAGCAGGGCATCGGAAGTTCCGGATATACGTGGAATGCGCAGGAAGGCGAAAAGCTCGAAGCCCTGAAGTTGAAGGGTGACAAGGCCAATGGCGAGGATGCCTACGAAGTGTGCGGCGCCTGCCACCTGCCTTCCGGTGCGGGGCGACCGGACGGCATCTTTCCGCAACTCGCGGGCCAGCATTCCACTGTGCTCATCAAGCAGATGGCCGACATCCGCGCCGGACTGCGCGACGCTCCGGCCATGTATCCGTTCGCTGTCTCGCTGACTGATCCACAGGAACTCGCGGACGTTTCCGCCTATATTCAATCGCTGTGCATCCCGGCCGAGCGCGGCCAGTACGAGGCCGCGGACGCCGCAGCGCAGGTCGCCAAGGGCAAGCCGCTCTACGAAAAACAATGTCTGGAGTGCCACGGCAAAAACGGCGAGGGTAACCGCGCCAAGTTCTACCCTGTGATCGCGGGCCAACACTACAAATACCTGCTACGCCAGATGACCGAAATCCGCGACGGAAAACGGCGCAATGCCAACCCGGACATGGTAAAAGCCATCAGGCCCTACACTGATGACATGCTGGTGGCGATCTCCGCCTATCAGTCGAGCCTTAAAATGCCGGGCGCGATGTGTACGGATACGGCGGCGGGAAAGAAATACCGTAATAGCCGCAAGAGGTTTTGACGGTCAAAGGAAATCAGGGAGGAACGGTGGAAATGGATAAACAGAAGGACAAACAGAACCGAAACGTGATCATGTTGGCCCTGGTCGCGCTCGTGGCGCTTGTGGTCGCCTATTTCGCGCCGATCTGGTGGGTGTCGCTCACCGCGCCGAACTATCCGCCCGACGCGTTCCCGGACGGCATCCGCATCCATTTCCATTTCGATGCCGTCACCAACGGTTGCAAGGCGGCGGGCAAAGGCTCGCAGCTGGCCAGCGAGGTGATCCAGAGCGATCTGACGGGGGGCGAAGAGCGCTGGAATCCGATTCTCGACGCCAGCAGGAACGTCGACCAAGGTGCGCAGGGGCTGGATTGCGTGCACGAAATGAATACGATCAACCACTACGTCGGCATGTTCCCCATCGGCGTGGGCGCGCCGGTGGAGCGACCGCTGGCGAAGTTCTTCTTCGGCTTTTTCGCGGTGATGATCGCCGCCTTTGCGCTGCCGGGAAAGCGGGCGCGGCTCGTCGTGCTTGCCGCCGGGTTCGCGGCGGTGACGGCGTGGGTGCTCATCGACCAGTTCGCTCTGGGCGCGCTGGCGGCGCACGTAAACGAATATGTACAGGAAGCGGGTGCGTATTTCAAGGAGCCGGGACGCATCGCGCATTGGGGTGACAACGTGCGGCTGATTTCGCAAATCGCCATCGCCGGGCTCATCGTAGCGATGGTCGTGGTGCTGGCGGGCGTGGCGAAAAGCCGCCGCTTCCAGTTTGTGCTGGCGCTGGTTCCGGCGCTGCTGCCGTTTTTCTTCGTGCTCACGTACGCGGGCTGGCTGTGGTTCTTCGGCCATAACCTGCATCCGTGGGGGGCGTTTACGGTCAAACCCTTCATGCCCACGGTGTTCGGAGAGGGAAAGGTGGCGCAGTTCTCTACCTTCTCCTATCCGTCCTGGGGCTTTGCGCTGTTGTTGCTGGTTTTTGCCTGCCTCGCGCTGGCGCTCCTGATTCGTCGCAAGCAATTGCGTGAACATCCCGAAATGGATTGAGGTGGGCATGGCAATGGGCAAGCGTGTTGTGGCCAAATCCGTGGGCAAACGGCTTTGTGCCGCGCTCGTCGTTTGTGCGTTGCTCGTGCCTGCTGCCGTGTGGACACAGATTATCAGCGGCGACGAGCGTGACGAGGACGCCGCCCCGGTGCCATCTTTCTCCCGCGCCGGAAATGAGGCGCGTGTCAATATCGACCGGCCCAAGCCAGTTTTCCTGCTGGCCGAGCGCGCGCCGCGCATTCATGGTCTTGCGCCCTTCCAGACGCTGGTCGATGCCGCCGCGCCGGGATCGGTGCTGCGTCCGCCGCCCGGCGTCTATGCCGGGCCTGTCACGATCGACAAGTCGCTCACCATCGAAGGCGGCGGCGCGGTCGTCATCGACGCCGGCGACAAGGGCACGGTGATGACGCTCGAAGCCAACGATTCGACCGTGCGCGGCCTGCGCCTGACCGGTTCCGGCGAATCGCACGACACCGACGATACCTGCCTCAATGTGCGCGGTCATCGCAACACGATAGAAAATCTGGAGATCGACAGCTGCCTGTTCGGCATCGACCTCAAGCAGGCGGATCGCAACATCGTGCGCGGCAACCGCATCCGTTCCAAGGAGCTGGCGCTCGGCATGCGCGGCGACGGTCTGCGCCTCTGGTACAGCAACGACAATCTGATCGAAGCAAACGAAATCGTTGATTCACGCGACGTCGTGGTCTGGTACGCGCACCACAATGTATTCCGCGCCAATATCGGGCGGCGCAGCCGCTATTCCATCCACTTCATGTTCGCCAACGATAATCTGGTCGAAAACAACCGCTTCTTCGACAATGCGGTGGGTATTTATTTCATGTTCGTCCGCGGCGGCGCGGCGCGCGGCAACCTCATCTCGCATGCCAGCGGCGCAACCGGCATGGGCATCGGCCTCAAGGAGTCTTCCGAGACAGTGGTCGAAAACAATGAGGTCGTCTATTGCGGCATCGGCATCGGTTCCGATCTGTCGCCCTTTGAGCCGGGATCGAGCATCGAAATTCGCGGCAACCGCTTCGCCTACAATGGCGTCGCCATCCAGTTCAATTCCGAGACGGGCGGCAACAATGTGCGCGGCAACATCTTCGAGGGCAATCTGATCCAGGTGAGTTACGGCGGGCGCAGCGAGAATCCCGAAAGGAATTTCTGGGAAGGCAATTATTGGGACGACTACGAGGGGTTCGACCGCGACCATGACGGGCAGGGCGATACCCCGCACGAAATCTACGCTTACGCCGACCGCATCTGGATGGAGTTCCCGATGGCGAGTTTCTTCCGCGATTCGCCGGTGCTGGAACTGCTCGATTTCCTCGAACGGCTCGCGCCGTTCTCCGCCCCCGACCTCATTTTGCGCGACGCCAAGCCGCGTTTCACCAAGCCGGAGAGGAAAGCCGGCCCGTGAGCGCAAACGACAAAAAGCGCCAGTCGCGCCGCAAGTTCATCCAGAGCACGGCGCTGGTCGCGGGCCTCGTCGCCTTTGCACTCACGGGTATCGTGCCGGTGATGCGCGACGACAAACGGCGTCTGCGACCGCCGGGGGCGCTCGATGAGGCCGATTTCCTCGCCTCGTGCATCAAGTGCGGGCAATGCTTGCAAGTATGTCCGGTAAATGCCATCGAACTGGGCGACATCGACGATGGTTTCGGCATCGGCGTGCCCTACGTCGCCGCGCGTGCGCAGGCGTGCGATTTTTCGTGCGATGCAGTGCAATGCATCCTGGCCTGTCCCACCGGGGCGCTCACCTACAACAAACCGCCGTTCCTACCCGTGCGTGCCGGCGCCGGGCTGGCCAAGCCGCCGCTGCTGAAAATCAAGGCGCAAGACCCGGAGCCGACCCTGAACCTGAAGGAGCGCATGGGGCTGGCCCGCCTCGTGCATCCCGAAGCGTGCCTGGCCGTGCGGGGCAAGGGCTTCAAGGGTCAGACGCGCGGTCCCGCCTTTGCGGGCAAGATGCGCTATCTGGATGTCGATCGCTGGAAGCCGATCCCGGTGCGCGAGCACCCCTACGAGCGAGCGCTGTGCGATCTCTGTGTCACCGAATGTCCGATCGGGGATGCTATCGCACTGGAAGCGTTCGCCGCTCCGGACGGCACGCAGCGCCTCCGTCCCGTGGTGCGCGAGCAGTGCGTCGGCTGTGGCGTCTGTGAAATGGTGTGCCCACTGGAAGAGGCTGCCATCGTGGTCGAGGCGCGCGCGCCGTGGCAGGAGGGCGGGGTATGAATCCATTTCCCAAGCGACGCGTTTCGGTTCCCTTCGAGCGAGGAATCGAATGAACCGTTTCCTTCGCGATTTCCGCATCATGCTTGGATTTTCGCCGGAAAAACCCGCCGCCAGCGAGATCGCGCCCGAAGTGGCGCGTATCATGACGTTGAAGTATCAGGACAACGGCCGCCACATACAGGAAAAGCTGCGCGGGTCGGAAAGCCGTCCGCCTGGCCACAAGTGGCGCAACCGGCGCTGGGCGGTGCTCCTGGCGGTGAATCTGCTCTTTGTGCTTTCGTTCTGGCTCGACATTCAAATCCTCGAAGGCGCGCTCACCGGCTCGCGCTTCGTGGGCTTTCACATGATCGACCTCAACGCGGCGCTGCAAGTGATGCTTGCCCACAAGCACATCATCGTCAATCTGGTCATCGGCACGATTACCGTGTTCGTGCTGTGGGCGCTGCTCGGTGGGCGCAGCTTCTGTTCGTGGGTGTGTCCGTACCACCTCGCCGCGGAACTCGTGGAGAAGCTCCACCTTGCGCTGGCGAAAAGAAAATGGGTCACCGATCACGCCTTTCATCGCGGCACGCGCACGGTGTTCTGGGCGCTGTTCGTGCTGCTCGCCTTCGTGACCGGCTACACGGTGTTCGAGACGATCTCGCCCACCGGCATCTTGTCGCGCGCCCTCATCTACGGACCGGGGTTGGCGCTCGCCTGGGTATTCTTGCTGCTGCTGTTCGAGGTATTCTGGTCACGGCGCGCGTGGTGCCGCTATGTGTGTCCGATCGGGCTGACCTACGGCGTGGTAGGCTCGATTTCGCCGCTCACCGTGCGCTTCAAGGTCGAACCCTGTCTGCACGAAGGCGACTGTCGCAAGGTCTGCCTCGTGCCGCATGTGCTCGATGTGACTGTGCGCGGCCGCGCCACCGCGCCGGCGACGTCGCTCGGCCCGGATTGCACGCGTTGCGGGCTATGTGTCGACGTGTGCCATTCCGGGGCGCTGTTTTTTGAATTCAAGGGGCTGGATGGATGAAAACGCCATGATCGTGCTGAAAAACCTCGTCAAAACCTTTCGTCGCGCACGAGTGCTGGACGGCATCGACCTCGCGCTCGTGCCCGGCGAACGGGTGGCGCTCATCGGCTCCAACGGCGCGGGCAAAACGACGCTGATCCGCTGTCTGTTGGGCGAATACGCTTGCGCGGGCGAGGTGAGCGTCGATGGACTCGATCCACGCCGTCAGCGCACGGCGGCGCTCACCCGCATCGGCTTCGTGCCGCAACTGCCGCCGCCGCTGCGGATGCCGGTGGGCCAACTCGTCGATTTCGCGGCTTCGCTCGTGGGGACAGACCCGGCGCGCATCGTCGCCGTCGCCGCCCGGCTCGGTCTGGACGTGGCGAGCGTGCGCACGCGCCAGTTCGTGCGGCTGTCGGGCGGCATGAAACAGAAACTTCTGATCGCCATCGCGCTCGGCGGTGACGCGAAAGTGCTGATGATGGATGAGCCGGCGGCCAATCTCGATCCCGAAGCGCGCAAGGTGCTGTTCGAGATGCTGGCCGCGCGCCTGGAGGCGACGATGATCATTTCCTGCCATCGTCTCGACGAAGTCGCGCAACTCGTGCATCGCGTCATTGAAATGGACATGGGCCGCATCGTGCTCGATGAAAAAAACAACCGCGAAAAAAACAACCGTGAAAAGGGGGCGACATGAACAAGTATTGCCACGACCACAACCACAGCCACGACCGTACGCGGCGCGAATTTTTTTCCCGCGCCGGGGTTGGCGCGCTGCTGCTCACGCCGCTTGCCGGGCTGCTCGCCGCCTGCGGCAAGAACGGCGATTGGCCGGACGGCATGGCCGCGATCCACTGGGATCGGGACACCTGCACCGGCTGCGGCATGGTGATCTCCGACCGCCGCTTTGCCATGGAAGTGCGCGGGGGGCCGAACGATGCTGCGTTCAAGTTCGACGATATCGGCTGCTTTTTCGTTTGGCGCAAGCAGGCTGTCATCGAAAATCCGTGGCTCGCCACCGCCGCCGCTCGTCTGTGGGTGGCCGATGCGTCCGCAGCAAGCACCGCCGCGCCGACCGCACGCTGGCTCGATCCGCGCGCGGCGCGTTACGCCGAACAGAGCTCCCCAATGGGCTACAACCTCGCGGCGCTGCCCGCTGATCAGGCCGGGGCGGCGGGCATCGATTTCGAGGAAGCGGCCCGCCGCGTGCTGGCGCGCGGCATGTCCGGCGCGCATGAAATGCCCGCGGCGCACGGCATGAAGGAGATGCAATGAGGCAACTCCTGTTGTGCGCCAAGCTCGACATCGCGGAATCGCTGCGCGCGCGCTGGTTCCAGATCTATTCGCTGGTGTTCGGCGGCATCGTCGTGCTGTTGTTCGCCTTCGGACTGACCGAATCGCGCGTCCTCGGCTTCATCGGCCTCTCGAGGCTGCTCGTGACGTACATCCAGCTCACGATGGCGATTCTGCCGATCTTCGTGCTCATCACCACCGTGCGCTCGGTGGCGGGTGACCGCGAGGCGGGCGTCTACGAATACCTGCTTGCGTTGCCGGTTTCGCTGGGGGCGTGGTTCTGGGGCAAGCTCCTTGGGCGTTACGCGGTGACGTTCGCGCCGGTGTTCGTCGCCATGCTCGGCGCGGCGGCATGGGGCGGCCTGCGGGAAATCGATGTGCCCTGGGCGATGTTCGGCTACTACACGGCGCTGCTCGCGACGATGGCGCTGTGTTTCCTCGGCCTCGGCATGTTCATCTCGGCGCTGACGCGCACCACCGAGGTGGCGCAAGGGGCGGCCTTCCTGCTGTGGTTGGTGCTGCTGCTGTTCCTCGACCTGATTTTGCTCGGCGTGATGATTCAGGGCCACATCGACCCCGAGCTTGCGGTGACGGTCGCGCTCGCCAATCCGCTCCAGGTCTTTCGCATCGCGGCGCTGGCGATGTTCGACCCGCAACTCGTGGTGCTCGGCCCCGCCGCCTATGCGATTCTCGACATTTTCGGCGCACGCGGCTTCCAGATCTTCGCGCTCGTCTATCCCGCCGCCCTTGGGCTGGCGGCGGCAGGCGTGGGCTATGCCGTTTTCCGGCGCGGAGACGTACTGTGAGCGCCAGAATGCTCGCCGCCGCGCTGCTGCTGACGTGGGCAACGGCCTGCGGCGCCTCGCACGGCGACAAGGCGGCGGCGGAATCGCCGCTTTTCGCCGCCAGCGCTGTTTTCCCCGGGCTCGACGGGCGCGACGTGGCGCTGGCGAGTTACCGGGGTGCACCGCTCATCGTGAATTTCTGGGCGCGCTGGTGCGTGCCGTGCCGCGCCGAATTACCTGAACTCGCGGCTTTGCAGGCGAAATACGGCGCACGTGGGCTCAAAGTGCTCGGCATCGCGCTGGAGGATGCGGCGAACGCCGACAAGGTGCGCGAATTCCTCGTTGCCTACGAAGCGGCGAACATTCCGTCCTTGCTCGCGGGGGGTAAAGGAATCGATTTCATCCGGGCGCTCGGCAACGAGCAGGCGTTGTTGCCGTTTACGCTCGTTATCGGGCGCGACGGCGAAATCCTGCTGCGCAAAATCGGCCGCTTCGAGCAGCGCGATTTCCTCGCGATCAAAGCGAAACTGCTGCCTTGAACGGTGCGGGCGGGATATCCATTTGGCTTACAAGGTGTCGGGTTTTTTTACTTTTAGGGTGATGGCGAAAATTTTATTGATTAAAATCAAAACGATACAAGCTGGCCCGAATCGTGCTTGAGTGTTCCCATCAAGTCACTAGATCCGCCGAATAAGAGGTTTCGCTATGTTCAAACTCCTTACCGCCTTGCTGTTGAGCGCCGCATCCATGACGGCGATGGCCGCCCCGACGGGTGTTTTCAGCGAGTGGGCTGCGAATCCGCAAAACGGCTATGTCAACGTTCCGGTCCCCGGTCAGGATGCTGTTGGCGTTTATAGCCCCCATTTCTACATCACCGATCCGACGCAGATCGTGTTGCTGACTTTCGTGTCCAGCGACGCGGGTTACGATCTCAATTTGTTCGTGCGTCCACTGGACGAAAACGGGTCGGCCCTTCACGACTGGCAGCAATACTTCGCCAAGGAGGGAGATTCCGTCGGCACCAACAACTATTGGATCAATCCGAGCTTTGCCTCCTTTGCTGGCGCGAAATGGGAAATCGATTTCCGGCTCGACAACAGCGTAGGCGAGTCGTTCTACAACAATGTTGCGCTGAACGCTGACGGTGTCGATCACGCCATTGCGTTCTTCGATTACTACGACGGTCAGACGTTGGTCGGCTTCGAGGATTTGCTCGGTGGCGGCGACCGTGACTACGACGACCTCGTTTTCCTCGTGAGCAATGTGCAGGCGACACCGCGCAGCAATGCCGTGCCGGAACCGGCCAGTCTCGCCTTGTTGCTGGCGGGTGGCCTGGGTCTCCTGTCACCCGTGTTCCGTCGCCGTCGCGGTCAATGAATCCGTGAGAGTGGATGGTAAGCAGCAAAAAGGCAGTGTAGAGAGAGTAAAAAAGAAAGAGTGAGAGGCAGAACAAGGGGAGGAGCCAATAATGCTCCTCCCCTCGCTTTTTGGGCGGTGTGGCTAGTAACATGAGAGCTTCTCACTGTCCGGGGGGCGAGATATGCGGGCAACACAGAAGCGGTGGGTCGCCAGAGGGTTCGGCGCGGCTCTGCTTGCATTCCTGTTGAGTGCCGGTGGCGGCTGCGACGGCAATCGCGACAGCAGCAGCAGCGGTAGTGCTGCGCCCCCGGCATCGGCCGCACTGGAGGCCATCCGCGCCCGTGGCGTGCTGCGCATCGCTGTCTATACCGACAAGCCGCCTTTTGGCTACGTCGACAGCGAGGGCGGTAATCAGGGCTACGACATCGAGCTGGCGCGCCGGCTCGCCAAGGATTTTTTCGGAGACGAAAACAAAGTCAATTTCGTGCCGACCGACCCGCAAAGCCGCATCGACCTGCTGAATTCCGGCAATGTCGATATCATGCTCGCCAATTTCACCCGCACTCCGGAGCGGGCCGAGCAGGTGGATTTTGCCCTGCCATACATGAAGACCGGCATCGGTGTCGTGTCGCCCAAGTCCGCACCCATCGCCGCGATCGAGGATTTGCGCGGCAAAAAACTGGCGGTGGTCAAAGGTACGACGGCGGAGAGCTGGTTGACTCGTAATCATCCTGACATCCAGCGTGTGAGCTTCGATCACAATACCGCCGCCTTCAATGCCCTGGAAAAAGGCCACGCCGCGGGGCTGGCGCACGACAACACCTTGCTCTACGCATGGATCACGAAGAATGCCACTTTCGCCGTCGCGCTCGACTGGTTTGGCGGCGATGATGTGATCGCCCCGGCGGTGAAAAAAGGCGACGCAGATCTGCTGAACTGGCTAAATGGCGAAATCCGCCAGCTTTATGCGGAAAAATTTTTCTTCGAGGATTACGATAAATCACTCAGGCCGTTCTACGGTCAAGACATCGACCCAGCCAATATCGTCATTTCGAACGAATGAGGCGCAGGCATCCACGAGGCGGCAATGAAATATCTCGACCGGCTGAAAAAAATAGTCACCGGCTTTCTCCCCGGGCAGGACAAAAGCGCCGTTAAAAACGAAGCGGCGTTCGCAAGCTCCGTCAGCGGCTTGCCCAACGTAGTCGTGCTCGCCACCGGCGGCACCATCGCGGGTCGGCAGATCGATGGCGGCGCGCGTTATCAGGCGGGCGAACTGAGCGTCGAAGCCTTGCTCGGTGCCGTGCCCGCCGTGCGCGGCATGGCCAACATCACCAGCGAGCAGGTGGCGAGCATTGGCTCGCAGGACATGGACGAAACGCTCTGGTTCGAGCTCGCCCGCCGTGTCAACGAATTGCTGGCCCGCAAGGATGTCGATGGCGTCATCATCACCCACGGTACCGACACGCTGGAAGAAACCGCCTGGTTTCTCGATCTTGTCGTCAGTAGCGACAAGCCGGTCGTCCTCGTCGGCGCGATGCGCCCCGCAAGCGCGGTGGGCGCTGACGGCCCCGCCAACCTGTTCGACGCGGTCGTCGTCGCCACCAGCCCCGATTCTGCCGCGCGCGGCGTGCTGGTGGCCATGAATGGCAATGTGTTCGAAGCGCGCGATGTCACCAAGGTGTCGACGACAGCGGTACAGGCGTTCGCCGCGCCCAATTTCGGCCCGCTTGGGCAATTGCACGACGGCCGCGTTTTCTACTGGCGCAGCTCCGGCCGCGCGGCGCAACGCAAAGCGTCATTCGCGCTCGCCGGGCTGGAGAGCCTCCCCCTCGTCGGCATCGTCTACGGCCATGCCGATGCGCCGTTGCTGCCGGTCACGGCGCTGGTCGACGCGCAATACCGGGGCATCGTCTACGCAGGCGTTGGCAATGGCAACATCCACAGCAAAGTGCTCGACGCCCTCGCCGCCGCCGCGCGCCAAGGCGTCGTCGTCGTGCGTTCTTCCCGCGTCGCCGCCGGTTCCACGATGCGCGACGTGGAACTCGACGACACACGCCACGGCTTCGTTGCCGCTGGCACCCTCAACCCGCAAAAAGCAAGAGTCCTCCTGCAACTGGCGCTGACCAGAACGCAGAACGCGGGAGAAATTCAGCAGCTGTTCGATTATTCGTGAGGGCGCCATCGGCGCAGCCGGGCAGGGAGGCTCACCGCCCCTCGGCGTCGCGCGCTTTCTTTTCTTCGAGCTCGCGAATACGGGCGTCGTAGCGTTCGCGGTCGCGGCGGGTGGTCTTGGCGCGGCGGGCGGCTTCGGCTCTCGCCTTGGTCTGGTTGCGGGACTTGGCGACGATTTTGCCGCCGCGCGTGAGCGTGCGTTCAACGGCTTTGCCGCTGCGCGACGCGGGCGGCGCCACATCGGGCGTGGGTTCGGCGGCGCTCACGGCGGGCGGGTGCTGCTCGGCTCTCTGGGCGGCTTCGGCGGCGGCACGGTTGCGTTCGGCCAGATCGAGCTGGTACGCCTCGGCTTCCAGTGCGCGGGCGCGGCGCACGAGTTCGAGCCGCGCGGATTTGGCGTTGTCGATGCAACTGTTGACCAGAATCTTGTGGTAGCAGGTTTCTTCCGCTTTCTGGTAGGTGTCGTCGGCCCCGTCGCGCAGGCGGCTCGCTTCATCGCGCAGTGCTTCCATGCGTTCGGTCGGATCGCCCGCGTCGGGTGCGGTGGGCGCGACGGCGGCATTGCCCTCGCTGGCGGACGGCGGCGGTGCGGGTTCGGTTTCGGCGGCAGCGGGCAGGGCGGCAGCGAGGAAAGCGCAGGCGAGCAGGCGGGAAAGCGGCTTGGCGGACATGCTGGCGGTTCGATGCGATTGCGGGAGTGCGTAGAATAGCGCCCTTTATCGCCTTTCGCGTATCCGAACGTGCTTAGTCTTCGCAATCTGCGCCTCGCGCGCGGCGCGCGTGTCCTGATCGAGGATGCGACGCTGCAAATCTTCCCCGGCTGGAAAGTCGGTCTCACCGGGGCCAACGGCAGCGGCAAATCCAGCCTGTTTGCCTTGCTGCGCGGGGAATTGTTGCCTGACCGGGGCGATCTGGCGCGGCCGCCAGACTGGATGGTCGCCCATGTGGCGCAGCACACGCCCGCGCTGCCGTGCGCGGCCATCGAATACGTGCTCGACGGTGACGCTGAATTGCGCCGCATCGAGTCCGACTTGCTCGCCGCCGAGGCCGCTCACGACGGCGTGTGGGTCGCGGAATTGCATGTGCGCATGCAGGAGATCGACGCTTACGCGGCGCGTTCGCGGGCAGCGGCGCTGCTCGATGGCTTGGGCTTTGCCCCGAAAGAGGCTGCACGCGCGGTGGCGGAGTTCTCCGGCGGCTGGCGGATGCGGCTCAATCTCGCACAGGCGTTGATGTGCCGCTCCGATCTGCTGCTGCTCGATGAGCCGACCAACCATCTCGACCTCGATGCCGTGATCTGGCTCGAACAATGGCTGCGCGACTATCGCGGCACGTTGCTGCTGGTGTCGCACGATCGCGAGTTTCTCGACGCCTGCGTCGATCACATCGCGCACATCGAACAGGCGCGGCTGACGCTCTACGCGGGCGGTTATTCCGATTTCGAGCGCCAGCGCGGCGAGCGCCTCGCGCAGCAACAGGCCTTGTTCGAGCGCCAGCAGCGCGAGATTTCGCACATGGAGGACTACATCCGCCGTTTCCGCGCCAAGGCAACCAAGGCGCGGCAGGCGCAAAGTCGCATCAAGGCGCTGGAACGCATGGAGCGCATCGCCGCCGCGCATGTCGATACGCCCTTCACCTTCGCGTTTCGCGCCTCGCCCCCCGCGCCCGATCCTTTGCTGCAAATCGAGCAGGGCGCGGCGGGCTACGGCGGCAAGAACGTACTCGCGGGCATCGAGCTCACCCTGCGCCCCGGCGAGCGAGTCGGCCTGCTCGGCCGCAACGGCGCGGGCAAATCGACGCTGGTGAAACTGCTCGCCGGGCAATTGCCGCTCACGGCGGGCGCCAGACGCGAGGGCAGGGGGCTGGCGGTCGGCTATTTCGCGCAGCACCAACTGGAAACCCTGCGTGTGGACGAATCGCCGCTCCAGCACATGATGCGGCTCGACCCGGCGGCGCGCGAACAGGATTTGCGCGATTACCTCGGCGGGTTCGATTTTCGCGGTGACGGCAAGGGCGGCCACTCGACCCCCGCCACCGCGCCCTGCGGCCCGTTCTCCGGCGGCGAAAAATCGCGCCTCGCCCTGGCCCTGCTGATCTGGCAGCATCCGAACCTGCTGCTGCTCGATGAGCCGACCAACCACCTCGACCTCGAAATGCGCTACGCCCTCACCCTTGCCTTGCAGGACTACGATGGCGCGATGGTGCTGGTGTCACACGACCGTGCCTTGCTGCGTGCCTGTTGCGACCGTCTCTTGCTGGTCGATGCCTGTCGCCCACAGCCCTTCGACGGCGACCTGGACGATTACCGCGACTGGCTCACCGCCCGCCGCGCCGAAGCGAAACAGGGCGACGCCTTTGATGCCCGTGCCGCCCGCCGCGCCGATCGCGCCCGCATGGATGCCGCCCGTCAGGCGATGCTCGCCGCCCGCCGTCCGTTGGTAAAGGAAGTCGCCCAGATCGAAAAAAAACTCGCCGCCTGGACAGGCGAAAAAAAGCTGCTCGACGTGCGTCTGGCCGACCCATCGCTCTACGCAGCGGGAAATACCGCGCCCGTACCGGAATTGCTCAAGCATCAGGCCGAACTCTCCGGCTGGATCGAAGCCGCCGAAGTGCGCTGGCTGGAACTATCGGCGCAGCTCGAAGAGATGGCGCCGGAGGGGGAATGAAAAAAGAGGGATGGTGCTGCGAGGGGAGGAGTGCAGCGAGGGGGATAGTGCAGCGAGGGGGATAGTGCAGCGTTATGCACATCTCGCACCATCGCGCCTCGCACACCACGCCAAGACGGTCACGTTCTGGCCACACCGCGACAATCTGGAAGCGGATGATCGGTGCTGCTGCTCGTAACCGAATGGTTGTTTGAGGTGTTTCTGGTGGGTCGTGTGCGACTCGAACGCACGACCAACGGATTAAAAGTCCGCTGCTCTACCGACTGAGCTAACGACCCACGAAGGGACCGGCGATGATAGTGGTAGGGACGGGCGTGGTCAAGCCGACTTCTTCCCGGTTTCCAGGATCAGTCGTTATTGTGCAATGTGCGATGGTGGCGATGGCGCGCGAAGATCGCCAGCAGGATAGGCACGCCAGATGCCGGCACGGACAGGGTGCCGCCAATTCTTTTTGCCGAATGAGCGAAGAAATTTGAATATGCCGCACCGGGGCGATGTCAGAAAGACGATGGCGATGTGGCTATGCGGCTGTCTAAGATAGCGACTGGCGTTGCCGGTCTGGATCGTGTTTCGCCCGCCCGATTTAGCGTTGCTGTTTAGCTCAGGGCAATCGCACGAATGCCGTTGTTGTACACGTTGACGTTTTTTCGTTTACGCACAAAGACTTACACAGGGGGCTGTTCACAGCCTTTTGTTTTATGTAGTTTTCTGTCTTTTTGG
>JAIRXQ010000072.1 GCA_031268195.1 Azoarcus sp.
CAAAAAGACAGAAAACTACATAAAACAAAAGGCTGTGAACAGCCCCCTGTGTAAGTCTTTGTGCGTAAACGAAAAAACGTCAACGTGTACAACAACGGCATTCGTGCGATTGCCCTGCGGCGGTGGCGGCTCGGGCCTGGGAATGTCCGAACCGGGCTGGGCGCGCGCCGACGCCGAAATCGATCATTTTCAGGCTCGTTTCGACGTGGAAATTCACCGTCGAGTCCATGAACATTGTGGGCATGCATGGACGGCCAGCGTTTTTCCGCCGACGGACAAGGTTGTGATGCCGACGATCCGTTGTTGCAGGACATCCCGGGGCCAAACATCCAGGAGAAATGCATGTTTCTCATTTCATTCCCGCGCCTTTCCCGTGCCGTCGCCTGGGCGACGATGGCCTGTTTCGTGGTAACGCAAAACGTCGCGCTCGCCGGCCCGCACGAGGAAGGCGTCACCGCCGGAGAAGCCGCCAACCCCGAAATCGGCACCAGCATCAGCACATCGAACGCCTCGACGATCGTGCCCGGCTACACTGCGACGCCATCCGAGCGAAGCCTTTACGGTGAAGCCAAGCTTACGGAACGCGCTGAGGCCAAACTCAGCGCCTGTGCCGCAACGCCGGACGATCCCAGCTGCCAGGCAATGCTGGGCGCGCGGGACTCGGCCAACACGGCGCGCCCCGGCGTGTCCGCCTACGACTCCGATATGCTCGCCGCCCGGCGCATCTCTGAAAACCCGCAATCCATCGAAGACATTGCGAGTTTCTACGGCGGCTGCACGGTGACGGCAAGCGCCACGCCCACAACAGAAATGCGCGCCTGCCGGCAAGCCGCCGCCAATCCTGCGGGGGACGAATGCGCCCCGTTCATAGCTGCCGGCTGCACGCTCGCGGGCAGCGAATGCCGTCAGATGAGCGAGACCACCGGCGCCTGCGACATCACCGAAAAGCGATACGCCTGCACCGTTCCCGCCAGCGCGACGGCCACTGTCTCCAACTGCCCCGCGAACGTCTTCTGCTTCGCGGGCGAGTGTTTCAATACCGCCTACACGAACGACGCCGACTTCGCCCGCTCGATGTCCTACCTCGAAGCGGCGCGGGAAGCCGGCGTCTATCTCGATCCCAACACCCTGCGGGTCTTCAGCGGTGAGGCGGGCAAGTGCCGAAGGCGGCTGCTCAAGGACTGCTGCTATTCGGATTCCGCTGGCGCCAGCATGAGCAACCAGAGCGTCTCCGGCACGGGTTCGCGCCTGGTGTTCGACATCCTGATGAATTCGGAAAATCGCGCCTTCCTCTACAACGCGATGACCTCGCTTGTCACCGGCGCCGGGTTCTCGGGCACGTTCAGCGCCTACGGCGTCTCGATCGCGGTCAATGGCGCCGCTGTGCCGGCAGGTTCCACCGTCCTGTATTCTGGGCAGAGCATGATCGTCGCCGTCGACCCATGGACACTGGCGATTGCCGTCGTCATTTATGTGGTGATGGAAATGTCGTCCTGCGACGATGACGAGGGCAAGCTCGCCATGCAAGAAGGCGCCAAGCTCTGCCACACGGTCGGCTCGTACTGCTCGTCCCGCATCCTGGGCAGTTGCACCGAACGCAAGACCGGCAAGTGCTGCTTCAATTCAATGCTCGCACGCCTCATCAACGAGCAGGGGCGCATGCAAGTCAGCAAAGGCTGGGGCAGCGCGAAATACCCGGACTGTTCCGGCTTTACTGTTGCCGAACTTCAACGGCTCGACTTCTCGCGGATGAATTTGACGGAATTCTATTCGTCGATCGTCCCGACGCTGCCGAACGCCGCCGCGGTCATCAATGCCAACCGCGACCATGCACCCTCGAATTGCTACTACGGTGAAGGGAAATGCCAGTGACCACGATATTTCGCGCGGCGCTCATCGCCGTCGGCGCGCTTGCCCTGCCCGCCCACGCCGCTCCCAACGCTATCGCGCGTACTGAGATCGAAAACGCCAAGCCCTTGCTCATCCAGGCGCTCAATGCGAAAGACGGCGAGGCGCACGGCGTCCTCGTCGGCGAAATGGCCGAGGCCATTACCGGGCACTTTGCCGCGACATCGCCGATCTTCATTGATGTAACGACGCTCAAGCGTTACCGGCAAGCCGGCTGCGCGCGCCTGAACGTCACCTTCTGGCAAGAAGGCGTTCGCTTGCCCGAGACGAAGACGCCCCGCAGACAGACCGTCGAATTCGGCATCAATTACTGCCTCGACGGACTGCCGCCGAAGTCTTTGCAGTGAAGGCCCTCCGTGCGCGTCAGCAGTTTTCCGGTTTCTCTCTTCGGCATCGCGTTCGTGCTCCATGCCGCGGCGTCTTTCGCGCAATCCCCCTACTGGGCCGATCACGAACGGGGCTGGCATTTTTATGAAGAACCGGCAACCGAGCTGGAAACGGATGTACCGCTCCGTCCGGAGCTAGCACCGGATGTATCGACCAACACGCCCGAACTCGCCGAATTCGAGCAGCTCAAAAAAACGCTCGAAGATATCCGCAACATCGCCATCATGCGGCCCACCGAAGCGAATGTGCGCCGCTACATGGAACTGGAGGCATCGGTCGTCGCTCGCGCCTCCTATTTTGCCGACGTGGCGCAACGGGTGGCCTGGGCAACGCCCGCGCTCGACCCAACGCTGCAAGGCCGGCCGGTCAACGCCAAGGCGCTGGAGGTTTTCGAGCAACGGCAAATGAGAGATCGCGCCGCCGCCGTCACAGCACTCGGCCGGGATCATGTGCTGTTTTTCTTCTTCCGCTCGGACTGCCCTTACTGCCACGCCTTCGCCCCAATCCTGCGGGAGTTTCGTATCCGCCATGGCATTCAGGTCATCGCGGTGAGCCTCGACGGCGGACCAATGCCGGGTTTTCCGGGTGCGCGCTTGGATAACGGCATCGCTACGGCGCTGAAAGTGGAACAGGTGCCAGCGGTGTTCCTCGCGCAGCCCTCCACCCGGAAGATCGCGCCCATCGGCTTCGGCGTGCTCTCCGAATCCCAACTCCTCGAACGCCTCTCGATCGTTGCTTCGCCGCAAGGCGAGACGATGCTCCCCGGCATCGTCCAGCACCTTGCGCTGCCACAGGACATGCCATGAAAAAGACTTCCCCTCCCCTGAAGGCCATCGCCTGCCTGCTCGCCTCGCTCGCCGTTGCCATCCCCGCGCGCGCCGATCTCAATTCGGAAGTGAATGACATGTTCAACGACCTGGGCGCTATCGGAAACTACACCGCGCCAGGCGCGTTCCGCGGCCAAGCCTACAACACCTACACGGGCGGCAATTTCATGATGCGCTCGCCCAACAAGGTCTATCAGCTGGCGGCGATCCAATTTCCGAGTATCAAGGCGGGCTGCGGCGGCATCGACGTTTTCGGCGGCTCTTTCAGCCATATTTCCGCCGAAGAATTCAAAAACATGTTGCGCAACATCACGGCAGCATTGCCCGGTATCGCTTTCCAACTCGCGCTCGAAGCGGTATCGCCCCTCCTGGGCGGTCTCACGAAGTGGGCAAAGGGGCTGGAGACCTGGATCAACAATGCCCGCATCAATTCGTGCGAGACGGCAAAAGCTATCGTCAGCACGGCGGCGGAAGCCGTCGGCTACTCGTCGCAGGAGAGCTGCGCCGACCTCGCCATGGAAATGGGGATGGAAAGCGACCGGGACGCGGCACGGCGGCGTTGCGCCTCTGATCGCCCGAGCATCCTGTCGTCGGCGCGATCCTCGGGCGATGCGAATGTGCGCAACAAGGCACCCTTCGTGGGCAACCTCACCTGGAAAGCCTTGCAGTACACCGGAGCCTACCTCGACGACGCCGGGCGCGAACTCATCATGAGCATGGTCGGCACGGTCATCTATTACCCCGAGGAAGACAATCGCGATCCCGAACCGATCGCGCCCACGCTCACTTCGATCTCGCAATTACTCTACGGCCGGGCGCCGGGCGGCGGCGATGCGGAGGTGATCCAGCATTTGCTGTCCTGCAACGACTACACGGATTGCAACGCGGTCACGCTCGACACGTCCTACAACCATGTGCCCTTCACCGCAAAGGTAGAGGCGATGATGCGCTCGATTGCCGACAAGATCGCCTCGCGCACGGCGATCCCGAACGGCTCGGCCGAGATCGGTTTTGTCAATCAGGTGACGGAACCGGTCTACAAAATGCTCTCGATCGGCGCCAGCATCCCCGGCTCGGGGCTGGCCGACAGCCTGATTGCGCAATACCGCGACGTGATCGCCGCCGACTACGCCTACGTCTTTCTCGAACGGAATCTGCGCCTCGGTATGGCGGCGCTCGACAAGGACTACACGCTTCAAAAGGAACAGCGCGAGCAGGCCAACCGCGTCCGCCTGCGCGCGCAGGCAATGCTGCTCGGGCTTGCCCAAGAGAAGAACCTGCTCTACCAGAAGGTGGGGTCGTTTCGCGCCGTCGCCGGACATCTGGAAATCCTGGAGCGGCAACTGCGCTCGAACATGCCCCAGCATGTGATGGACATGCTGGGGCAGCAGGCTGCCTGGCTCGCGCCGTAGACTGCACGGGAGCACGCGCATGTGGGAAATCTACGCCTATCTGAACGCCGAGAGCCTTTTCGGCATCTTCAACGCTGCAGCGGCGATCTTCGCCTCCAGCGACTACGCTTCAGCCATCGCCGCAGTAGCCTTTTTTGGGTTTGTCGCCGCACTCGTCGCCTATGCTTTCGCGCCGGAGAAGTTGCAGGGCTGGAAATGGCTCGCCTCGGTCGTGCTGGTCTTCTCCTGCCTGATCGTCCCCAAGGTCACGGTCGGCATTGTCGACAAGACCGGCGGCGCGCCCGTAAAAGTCGTCGATCACGTGCCTTTCGGCATCGCGCTCCTCGGCAGCGTCACCAGCACGATCGGCCACACGCTCACGGGCCTCTTCGAGACGGCTTTCCAGACGATTCCGGGGGCGGGGGCATTGCCATCGGAGCTCGCCTACCAGCAAAACGGCCTGATGTTCGGCAACCGACTGATTCGGGAAACCGGAAAAGTCGTGTTTCCCGATCCGTCCTTTCGGATGGATCTCATCAATTTCATCCACAACTGCACGACGTATGACCTGATCGACGGCACGATCGACCCGGCGGCGTTCGCCACCGCCGATGATGTGTGGTCGTCGATGGCGACGCCCAATCCGGCGCGGTTCAGTACGGTCACGAGCACGGGGGGCCTCGTCGGCATCGACACCTGCACGAACGCTTATCTCAACCTGAATGGGCGTCTGCCGGCACAGATTGAGCGCATCCAGGGCCGCCTCGCTTTCCGGATGAACCCGACGCTGTCGGGCGCGGCGGCCTCATCCGTCATCGCAGGCCAGATCCAGCAAGCGTATCTCCGGAACAGCATCGCCAATGCATCGGCGAGCGCCGCCGACATCATCCGGCAGAACGCGATGTTGAACGCCATCGAGGACACGGGGAAGATCGTGGGACAGAAGTCGAACGACCCGGCGGCGATGGTGCTCGCCGTCGGGCGCGCCCAAGCGGTCGCGCAGCAGAACGCCTCCTGGCTCAACTACGGGAAAGTTGCCGAACAGGCATTGCCGGTGCTCCGCAATGTGATCGAGGCGCTGACTTATGCGATTTTTCCGCTCGTCGTGCTCCTGATGCTTCTCACGAGCGGGCGCGACACGATGATGGCTTTCAAGGGTTATGCAACGATCCTGATCTGGATTCAACTCTGGCCGCCGCTTTACGCGATCCTGAACTACATGGCCTCAATCTACGCCGCCTACGATCTCGCCGCCGCGGCCGACATCGGAGCCGGCGGCAAGGCGCTGGCGTTACAGACCGCTTCGACCATCTACTCAAGGGCGATCTCGGGCGAGGCAGTCGTGGGGTATCTGGCGATCAGCATCCCTCTCATCGCCTGGATGGCCTTGAAGCGCATGGAGAACTTCGGCTCCGCGATGATCGGAGGGCTTTCGGGCTTGCAGGCGACGCTCTCCGGGGCGACTTCCGCCGCCGCAGCCGGCAATGTCTCGATGGGCAATGTCGGCATGGATCAGATGCGTCTCGCCCCGAACCGGACATCAGCCTTTATGAGCAGCATGCAGAGCGACCGGAGCGGAGACACCTTTTCGGCAAACGCGCTCACCGGGCGGACGGCGGTCAGCCTCTTACGCAATCAGGGCTTCGCATCGAGGACGGTGTCGATGAAGGTGTCAGAGCAGGACGTGCAGGATGCGAGTCGGCAAGTCGATCAGGCGAGGGGCGAGGCGGTGTCAGCGGCGCGAGACCGCTCGGCGGTGCTCGCCGAGGCGTTCTCCCGGGGGATGTCGATGCTCCACTCGGCACGCTCTTCTGACGGACAGACGGCAAGCGGCTTCGAGCAGTGGGGAGAGACGCTCAATCAGGTCGATCAAATCACGAAGAATCTGGCCGCGAATACTGGGCTTTCGCAATCGCAGGTTGCCAATATCGCTCTGGGTGCATCGGGGTATGTCGGCGTCAAAGGCCGTTTTGCCGGGGCGCAATTGAACGCTGCGGCGAACAAAAGCTATTTGTCCAGCCTCTCGGCGCAAGAACAGAAAGTTCTTGGGAACATGAGTAATGAACAGATCGCAACCTTGAAGCAGTTCGGAGACCGTGTCTCGCGTGATTCCAGCTTTATGGAAATGGTCTCCAATGACGCGCGTGAAACCCAGGACATGGCGGCACGGCTCGCCTCGACCGCTTCGCGCTCCGAGCGCACAACAGCCAGCCTGACGGAACGCGCTTCTTTCGCTGAACGGGTTTCGTCCGCACACGAAAAAGGAGAAGCCATCTCAATCGACATCGCCCAAGATCCGCACAATCTCGACATGTTCATGCGCTATGCGCGCGACTACGGCAGCAACAGCGCCGCCGCCCATGCACTCATGGATGCGGAACTGGCCCGGCAGGCGTTGACGCCGCACCGGGCATCCGACGGCATCACCTTGCCCGCGTCCTTTGGCGAACTGCGCGAACGACATGCCCTGCAAAGCGGGGATGCCGAACTAAATCCCAACATCCACAGCCAAAATCTTGCGAATCGGCAAGCTGTAGCAGGCTCAAATACTGGCATTCGTCACTCGCCACCCTCGTCCGCTGCCCCATCTCCAATAAGAGAAGAAATACGCGGGCGAGGCGCCGAAATACGCGCGCAAGTCGATTCGAGACAACAAGAATTCGACAAAAAAACCGAGATCGTCGAAACCGATGATGGAACGCTCGCAACAAGGAAGTCTCTCCTCTGGCAATCCGTGCAACAGGTCAAGGAAGACGCCGTGGAAACGACCGGAAACGCCAAGGATCTCGTGAAAGATCTGATGAAATAGGAGAAGATCAGCCCAGGTTATGCGGATCGAACTGGTGCAGGTCGGGAGGGGCGCTTGACGGTTTGGCAAACGGGGGATGCCC